>CALWTQ010000079.1 GCA_944384505.1 uncultured Mediterraneibacter sp. | reverse complement strand
TAAGAATTGTCATATCTATAATTCTTACCAAAAAGGAGCCATTTTTTACCAAAGCCACAAAGTTTTTTACACTACCTGGAAACTTCCAGCATAGTACAGGTTGGAAGCTTCCACGCCCGCTGTATTTACATCTGCTGTATCTCGCTTTTTGATATGCATTATCTCATCGACTTTTCCGCTCTCTCAATCTCCTCTTCCGTGGCTCCTGAAAAACGCACAACGTCTTCGATGTCCATTCCATTTTTCATCATCTGTATAATAATGGACAGCCTCCCCTGTTCTTTTCCCTGTTCCAGCCCTTGTTCTATTCCCTGTTCTATTCCTTGTTCCAGGCCCCGCTTCAGGGCGCTGTTCATCTGGGAATTATAATCTCTGATCGCACGTTCTCTGGCCTCGTATTCCAGCCTCGCCCGGTCATCCGCGCTCAATTTCTCCAGTTCTTTATATGCTTCTTCGATATATTCGTCCGTCTTTGCCATATCCCTGAACTCCTCTCTGTTCTTCCCTCCAAGGAACTTCATCCATTTAATAATATCCTCTCCTTTTCTGGCGTCCCAGTATTCAAAGTAGGCCACCTGCATCTCCATATCGATCTGCGTTTTGTCCTCCAGCTCGACCCGCACGTCCAGGATCCCCAGTTTGTCGTCCGGGTAATCCTGCACGAGCACTGTCGGCAGAAGCGTTGTTCGTTGGATCGCCTCCGGCTCCATATCCAGCAGTGCCGCGATAAACCCCTGCCTTACCCTAGGGTTGTTCATCAGTCCCTTAAAACAGATATCCACGGTGGGAAGCATTATGAAATTTTCGTTTGTCTGTGTCATGTCTTTTTCTCCTTTCCTGTGTACCGACTTTACAGGAAAAGAGGTTTTTCTTTTATCTTAACATATCTGCCTGGCGGTTCAAGGCATAACCTGGATTTCCTGTATGCTTTTTTCATTCATTGTCGGGAAATCCCTGGATTTCAGGCTCCGAAAATGAGAAGCTGGCCACGTATGGCCTGGTTGATTGATACTCTTTGCGGCATGGATACCGCTTTGACACGAATAGAATAACATAAAATTACAGTTGAGTCTTTGCTATATCTTTGCTAAAGATTAATATAGCGCAGAATTCCGGGCAGCTTTTGAAAAACATTTCCGGATCTCTGCGCTTTCTGTCCTATTATTACTCTGGCAGCGCTGTCAGCACGATCTCTGTAGGAATCAGATTTCCTCCGTAATACCGCAGGTAAAAGCGATAGGAGGGATTCATCTCATGGATAAGCCTGGGAATACGCCACAGATCATCATACCCATAGTAAATTGTGATAGACAGTTTCGGGTGGTCATTCACTATATGAGACCGGCTTCCCTGAAGCGCCTCATACTCCATCCCTTCTATATCCAACTTGATCCAGCTTACCGGTTCCTGTATGTCTTCGTCAAGGGGAACGATCTCCGTCAGCTTCTCTTTCTCCTGCGGTTCGCCTTCTTTCCCCATGTCTGCCATCTCAAAGCGGCTGCTGGAGGCTTCCTCCGCCTTTGAGAACAGCATGCTGCCCCTGGACGCCCCCACGCCCTTCTCCCGGATCAGGATGTTGGGCATTTCCCCCAGGTTTCGCTTAAGAAAAGACGCGTTTTGCTCATCTGCCTCATAAGCGTAGATTTTTTTATGAACCATCCCGTAATTCCGGAGCAGATTCATCACAGAGTCTCCGATATAAGCGCCCACATCTACAAACACTTCGTCTTTTGCCGACGGGATCAGATCCAGGTCAAAGTACTGTTCTCCCCATGCCTTCACCTTTCCAAGCAGCGCAAGATCCATATCCGTCCAGCTTCTAAGGACTGCCAGAAGGGTTTCTCTGGAACGGTAGTCCTCCAACCTGTTATATAGCCATATGAGATCTTCTATGTGATTCTTCAGCATCTTCGTTCTCTTCTCCAGAGTGTCATAATCTCCTTTTTCCGGATCAAGGCTGCCCCAGAACGGAAATTTCCCGAAATACTCCACATAGCGGGCATAGTTTCCATAGCTGTCCTTCTTCCACTTTGCAAGACAGCCTTTTATCTCTTCAAGAACTTCCTCCTCCGACAGATCCCGAATCCGCCCGGCCCATTTGATGAATCCGCGGTCCACCTGATTGCGGATCTCAATCCCCAGATCGTCCTGTGGAGCCGAGAGATCCTCCACGACCTTTGTCGTCCGTTTCCGCAGATCGTCCCGGTCTTCTTCGGGCAAAACTTCCAGAAGCTTATTCTCAAGTGCAATAAACCCCGTAGCTTTTGCGCACTTATAGCAGAAAAGGATCTCCCGACTCTCCGTCAGGTCATACAGCCCGGACAGAAATCTCCAGGTTCCCTCCGCCGTGCTGCCTTCTCCCGGTTCCTCCCTCAGGAGAGAAAGGATTTCCGTCAGGATATCCTCCTGGTATCGGTTAAGCCTGAGGGACAGCACCCCATAACGCACCACTTCCTGCTTCTTCCCCAGCTTCTGGCAGATCCCGGCCATCGTGCCGTATGCCCGCTGCAGGTCTCCTCGCAGGTAGATCGTATCCGCTTCCCGGTAAGTATCCACACGGGAAAGGGCACGCCCCATCTCGGTGTAAGCACGCTCATAATCTCCCCTCTTCGTATAATACAGGGCGAGGAAATAGTAAATATCCGGGTTCTCCGCTTCGGGATATCCCGCTCGCCGGGCAACTCTATCTGCATCTTCATCTGACTTTGCCAGATCCGGGTAGAGCCAGAACAGACGCAGAAGGCTTTTACCGGCATTATAAAATCTCTCCTCTGAGATCCCGGACGGCGGTTCTCCTTCCAAAGCTTTCTGATAACTTTTTACAGCTTCTTCGTAGTGCTCTGCCAATACAAGAGAGTCTCCAAGATAAGCCCAGGCATTATAATTATCCTGCTTTTCCTCAACCTCTCTTCTAAGCAGTCGTATATTTCTTTCCGCTTTTCCTTTCTCATCGGACTCTTGCCTGGCATAGCCAGTATGCATAATAGAAAGATCATTCTGCACATCCAGATAACTCATTTTTTTACCGTCTGTCAGTGCAATCTGCTCATGGATCCGCCCCTGGTAACGCAGGAAAGGAAGATTACGGAAAATCCGATCCTGTACGGACACTGCAAAAGGCTTTCCATCGTCTCCTAACTGAATCCAGGAGCATCTTATAAAGTCTGGAAGTCTTTCTTTATCTGAGAGATTTGAGAGTTTTTCCAACAAACTTTTCAGTTTTTCCGCATCCTTCCCAGTAAAATACTCGTCCGCATCCAGAAACGCAATCCAGTTTCCGGAAGCCTTTTCAATAGCATAATTCTTCGCCGCAGCGAAATCATCGTTCCACTCATAGTAGTATACTTTCGCTCCCATCTCCCTGGCAATCTCTGCTGTCCGGTCAGTCGATCCTGTATCCACAACGATCTGTTCAAATGCGATCCCCTTGGCCCAGGAGAGAGCCCGGCGGATATTCTTTTCTTCATTCTTCACGATCATACACTGTGAAAGACGTAATCTTTTTTTCATTATTTTCTCCCTCTGATGTTTAGATAAAAACAGGGCACCCGGCATACTGCCGGGTACCCCATATCTTTTCTTCTGCAAATATGATCTGATTACTGTAATAACTGAAGAACTCCCTGCGGGATCTGGTTTGCCTGCGCAAGCATTGCCTGGGAAGCCTGTACCAGGATGTTGTTCTTCGTGTAAGCCATCATCTCTTCCGCCATATCTACGTCACGGATGCGGCTCTCTGCTGCTGTCATGTTCTCTGTTGTCACGCTCAGGTTATTGATCGTATGCTCCAGACGGTTCTGTATCGCACCAAGATCACCACGAGTGGAGGATACCATGTTGATCGCGCTCTTGATCACATCTACTGCCGCCTGTGCGCCTGCCTGTGTGCTGACGTCCACATTAGCAATTCCAAGAGATGCTGTATCCATGGCAGATACCGCAACAGTCAGCTGGTTAAAGTCATCCGATGTGTCTCCAATCTGCAGTTCCAGTCCCTGCCCTGATTTACTAAGTTCCTCAGTTCCATAGTATACGATGTCATTTTGTGCGATACCTGCATCTGTATCTGCTGCAGTAGCCGCCTTGAAGTCCATACCTGTCACACGGCTGATTGTCGCAGCAACATTCGCTGCATCCGTCAGTTGATATGAATTACCACCAAGTTCTATAATGTTTACATCTGAAGCTACATTGGCAAGATTCTCAGCCGTGGAACCTTGCTCCACAAATACGAATTTCTTTCCACCAATTTCAAATACTGCATCATTAGCGGCATCTGTTCCAATAACATTTGTGGCAGTTGCATCCAGTACTTCAGCCTTCGAAAGATCAATCTTCTGCATTGCGTCTTTACCGACTTTAACATCACCTGCAGTTGTACTAATGCCGCCTCCAGCGTTCATTGTGCCAGTTCTACTTGCAGAAGCCTGCAGGGCTGTAATCTGTGCTCCATCGCTGCCCGCTACTTTACTTGTAAATGTAAGAGCACCGTTAGTGTCTGCAACTACATCAAACGCGCTTGTAAGATTGCTGTCCTTCTTTAACTCAGCTAAAAAGGCATTTGCAAACTCTGTTGCAGCGGCATTAGTTTGTGTAACAGAGTATTCTGTTCCATCTTCTGCAACTAAAGTAGTAGCATCTTTTGCTGTTAAAGTAACTGTCGCAGATTTAGAATCCCCATTAGCCTCTGTCCATGCAACGGTGTAACTAACTGTGTCGCCTGCTGCAAATGCAGCTGTACCTCCTCCAAAATTAGCTGACTTTGTAGAGCTTGTCGTTACCTTACTACTGTCAAGTCCAACAGTTCCAGATATATTTCCGCCTCCGCCAAGGCTTCCATCGAGCAGCTGGATACCGTTGAAGTTCGTAGACTCAGAGATTCTGTCGATCTCATCTTTCAGAGATGCAACTTCCTTCTGAAGGTTCTCACGGTCTACCTCATCCTGGTATGTACCGTTTGCGGACTGGTCTGCCAGCTCTACCATACGGTTCAGCATGGAGTGAACTTCTGTCAGAGCACCCTCTGCTGTCTGTACGAGGGAGATACCGTCGTTTGCGTTCTTCTGTGCTGTCTCAAGGCCTGTGATCTGAGCGCGCATTTTCTCGGAAATAGCGAGTCCTGCCGCGTCGTCACCTGCACGGTTGATTGCATAACCAGAAGACAGTTTCTCCAGGTTTTTGGAAACTGCGCTGTTATTGTTTGTTAAGTTACGATAGGAATTAAGTGCCGCGATATTGTGCTGAATTCTCATATTAAATTACCTCCATGTATTTTCTTAGGGGCTGTCCTTTTCCCCTGTTTCTATTTATTTCATCACATCCCATGCCGGCGCCTTAGCACAAAATATGGTGAAATCCTGATTATTTCCGGTCCTTTTTTCCGCCCTTGTATTTTGAAGATCTGCGGATGCAGGCCGGTGTGGGATGATCCTGCTCGTACACTTCTCCCCGGACGACCGCCAACTCTTTCGGAGCTTCCACGGCGAGCCTCATGGTTCCGTCCATGGAGATCACCTGTACGACAATATTGTCTCCGATCACGATGTATTCTCCTGGATTCCTTCCGAGTGAGAGCATGATCTTTTCCCCTTTCCCAGTTTGACAGGAATACTTTTCAGATAGTCAGAAAAATGAATTGTCTAATAGTTTTTTATATTTCTTTATCCTGTCTAATAACTACTTCGACCCCCCCCCCGAAAAATAAGGAGTTTTTTGAATTTTGTGAAAATTTTACAATTTTAAGGAGGTAAAACTCCATCTTTCGTTGTCTATCCTCACAAAAAAATTCAGCCTCTGCTGAAAAAGAGCCGGAAGTTCTCTTTTCACGAGATCTTCCGGCTCTTTCACAGCCTTATTTCATTTTTGTCAGCGCAATCACATGGAGGACTCCGAAATAGATCCCCACCGCCGCGAGGCATCCGCTGAAAGCCCAAAGCCCGGTGCCGTATTTCTCGGTGTAGGCGTTCAGTATCACCAGAACCGCGAAGGCAAAGTAGAGAACAGCCAGTACCACGACTCTCCCTTTTTCTTTGTTTTCCACAATATACTGGAGTGCGGAGACGCGCCGCTCAAAGTTCACGTCTGTTACCGGCTCTAAGTCCTTTAGGAAGGACACGCGGAAAGCCACTTCCGCCAGAGCCATCATGACCGCCCATGCGATCACCGCCTGGAGCCACGATAAGAATGTCGCGCCAAAGAGGATCGCCGCAAACAGGATCACAACAAAGCGGTTTTTAAAAAACACAGCTGAGTTCTCATGCTTCTTGTCGACCAGATATCCTCTTTTCGTGACCATATCATAAAAGATAACCCGTCCCTTTTTGTCCGTATAAACATTTCTGCCTGACAGGCGGATCTTCTCCACCGGCGCCGCTTTCTTTTTCTTGCTCATCTTTCTTCATCCACATCTTTCATCTTTGTCTATTTCATAGCCTTGCCCATGCAGTACGTCTGGAGTACATTATACTCCCGGTCGAGGACTGCAAGGTCTGCGTCCAGCCCCACCTTAATTGCCCCCTTCCGGTCGTCAATCTTAAGGCACGCGGCCGGATTTTTTGTACAGGAATTGATTGCCGCGTCAACAGGTACCAAGGCTTCCTCAATCAGGATTCTGAGGCCCTTGTTAATATTCAGTGTCGATCCTGCCAGTCCTCCTGTAGAAGTCAGGTGCGCGCTGCCGTCCGGATAGATCTCGATCTCATTTCCGCCGAAGAGGAACTTCGATCCCACCGGAGATCCTTTCGCCATCAGAGCGTCGCTGACCATGATCCCGTAATGGGGCCCCTTTGCGTCGAAAAACATCCGAAGCGCTGCCGGCGTAGAATGGTTCCCGTCACAGATGATCTCCCCATACATGCTCTTCATCCGAAACGCCGCGCCCACAAGGCCGTTCGCCCTGTGGTTAAACGGAGTCATGCCATTATAAACATGGGTCATACATCTTGCCCCGTGCGCGAATGCCTGAACCGCCTGCTTACTTGTGGCGGCAGAATGTCCGATGCTGACTACTACCCCATGCTCTGAACAATAGCGGGTCAGCGCGAAATCTTCGTCCGTCTCTGTAGCCATGGTGATATAGCGGATCAGCCCGCCCGCCGCTTCCTGATACTTTTTAAACTGCTCCACAGACGGCTTTACAATATACTGCTCCGGCTGAGCACCCTTATAAACCATATCAAGATACGGCCCCTCAAAGTGGACGCCCAGGATCTCCGCCCCCTCATAGCCGTCGTTTACTACTTTCGCCACATTTTTCAGCGCGTCTGTCAGTACTTCCCCGCTCTGCGTGATCGTAGTCGCGAGGAATGCGGTCACGCCTTCATTTACAATGTTTTCCGCCCAATATCTGAGCCCCTCTTCCTCCGCGTCGTTCGTATCAAATCCATATGCCCCGTGGCAGTGAATATCGATAAATCCGGGAAGGATCCAATTGCTTCCATAATCACAGTCTACGGGTTTTGCCCCGTATTCACAGATATCAGCGATCTTTCCATCTTTGATTTCAATCTGAGCTTCCACAAACTGGTCCGCGAACCAGACCTTCTTACTTTGAATGATCATAGTACATTCCTCCTCTCTTTTCGGGATGCCACAATGTCATCCCGACAGCTTGATTTTTACAATTATATATACTATAATTTTAAAAAGTACAAAATATTTTCTACAAACGCAAAGGAGCCGTTATGATAGATCATACATTTGACAATACCTTTGAATCCTTTGGAAAATTCTACACAGAGCCGGTGGATCCCGGGAAGCACAACCTGTCGTGCCGAGAGATCACCGCCTCTTCCAGGAAGATGACCCAGCTTTTCTTCTTTCCCTGTGAAGTGTATATTGAATGCCCGCCCGGTCTGGCACGGATTCTGATCGCGAGCGCGCCTGACATGACAGATCTTAGGACATACCCCATCCGGGACTATATCCGGCTTGCCCCGGGTATCTATTTCAACCTGATCCCCCTGTACACTCCTCTGACCTGGCGTCTCATCACTCCGCATGCGGAACCCGATACAGTACAGCTTCCCTCACCGTATACCTGGCAGCCCGTGTCAGTTCCTTTTCATGTGCGCAGGATCCTGGACTGCTGGTTTACGTCCGACGCAAAGAAAAGCCAGCTCTCCAAGCCGTCCCGCAAGGTCTACGAGCTCATCTATGTGTACGAAGGCACCATGGAAGTCTCTCTGCCCTCAGGTACCTATGCCCTGCAGCCCCATGATCTGATCATTTACCGCTCTAATCCGGCCGAAATCCATATCGGCGACGGCTGCTCCTATCTGACCGCTGTATTTATAACCGGCCAGAGAAAATCTCTCCACATCCTGAACCGCACATTTCACTGTACCAGTGAGATGCAGCAGATCCTGTGGAAGCTTCTGATCGAGAGCATGGAGAATTCCTATTATACGAGGACACTCATGGTCTGCTATCTGGAAGAGACTCTTCTGCTTCTTATGCAGTTTTATGAGTCAGTCAATCATAAAAATCTGCTCACAGACAACAAATCTGACCAGAACGATCTCCTGTCAGAGATTCTGGCTTACATGAATAAGCGGATCGCGGATCCTGTCACAATCGAAGAGATCTGCCACGAGTTCTATATCTCGCGCTCTTCACTGCAGGCTTTATTTAAAACACATTTAAACACCTCGCCTAAGAACTATCTGCTGAATATCAAGCTTCAGAAAAGCAAAGAACTGATCCGGGATAATCAGTATACAATCAGTGAGATCGCATACCGTCTTGGATTCAGCTCCATCCATTACTTTTCGAGGCTGTTCAAAAAATATTTCAACACCACGCCAAGCGCCTATGCGAGGAAGATCTCAGAAAACCAGAACAAACAGCAGGCCAAAGCGGACAGATAATGTCCGCCCCGGCCAGCTGCCGGCCTTCTCCTTCCGGTGCCCGCAGGCGTTCTGTGCGGCATTCTATTCTGAAAGGACCTCTTGAATACCATAACGGGAGATCCTGATCACTGTTGTTTTGCTGATCTCTACGTCGATAACATCCCCTTTGATCCTCACGATCTTTCCATAAATGCCGCCTCCGAACAGGATCTGCGCGCCTACTTTGATCCCCTCCTGAAGATTCTTCATATTCTCACGGCTCTTCTTCATATTGCGCGAAGAGATCACGGCAAGTACGATAGCGCAGATTCCGATCAGTACACCTACGGTAACGCAGGTCCAGATGACGATCGTTAAATTCATGGCTAAACTTTATCCTCCTTCATTAAAACAGAGTTCCCGAAACGGGAAAATACACTCTATTTTCTTGTATACGGGTACAGAGTTACTCCCTGTACAACCCTGTTCACCTCTCCTGTCGGGCACGGATTATCCGGCGTAATCTTAAGCGACAGTGATTTCAGGACTGCCAGAGTCTGCGCGAACAGAATATAATCCAGTCCCAGCAGGATATTTTCATTCTCTCCTTCAAGACCGTAAACCACTGTGTAATCCACAAGAGCCGAGGCCTCATCATCCTGGCTGCTCATAACCGCGACAATCTTATTCCCCTTGCGCTGTCCGCTCATCTCTTTTACCAGGTCCATCTCATACTGTCTTGTGTATGGATCATCGCTCAGATAAACAACCGTAAGAGTTGTGTCATCAACGATAGATTTCGGTCCGTGGCGGAATCCCATCGGGGTATCAAACATTGTGACAACCTGACCAGCTGTCAGCTCCAGCATCTTAAGAGCAGATTCCTGAGATGTCCCTTTCAGCGTATTGCTTCCAAGGTAGACGATTCTCTTAAAGTCATATTCGTCAACAATCTGCTGAGCAATTGTATAGTTGTTGTCCAGGAAGTTCTGGCCTGCAGCGGCAATCTTCCTTACTTTCTCAATCGTCTCATCAATCTCATCCAGATGGAAGCACAGATAAGTCGCAAGATACATATTAGAGTAGCTGGAAGTCATAGCGAAACTCTGGTCATGAGTCTCATCTGTCAAATTGATCGCATAGCAGTTCTCTGTTGTAGATGCGCGTTTTGACAGAGCGCCGTTTTTATTACATGTCACAAAAAGGTGGTACACATTGTCACATACAGCCTCTGCTGCGTCAACTGCGCCAACAGACTCCGGAGAATTGCCGGAACGTCCAAAGCTGATGAGAAGTGTCGGCTTTGTCCTGGAGAGATACGCCTCCGGTGTTGCAACGATATCTGTTGTTCCGTAAGATTTCGCTTTGTGGTTTAATAATCCCGCCAGATGCGGAAACAGAGCGTTTCCAACAAATTCGCTGGTTCCCGCCCCTGTCAGGATCACATCGAAATCTTCCTGTGTGATAACCTGATCGATGAATTTCTTCAGTTCATCCTTATGCTCCCTGATCTGATTACAGGTCTTTTCCCATGTCGTCGGCTGCTGATAAATTTCAGTCAGAGTAAATGTAGAGGACGTCTCCTTCATCCTGTCCTCAGTAACGCCAAAAATTGTGCTCATTGTGATTCTCCTTTCTGTTCGGCTGTCCCGCTCTTATTTTCAGGACACCTGTCTGTATGCACATTTGTATGGGCAGTGCCAATATTGGGCCTGCCTTGCTTTCTATATCATATACAGCTATGTCAGATTCCATCATCTGATGATTCCTGAACTACCTGCTTGAATTCATATTTCATCACCTGTTCTTTTCCTGTCTCCAGCACGGAGTCAACAAGTTCGTCCAGGTCGTTCATAAATTTTCTCGACATCACGATCTCTACCAGCATCGGAAGGTTTGTCCCTGCGACAATCCGGATATTATCCTTCCCGTGTCCAAGCTGAGCAGATACATTAAACGGGGTGCCGCCCATAAGATCTGTGAATATAATAACCCCCTCGCATTCTTTTAACTCATCCAGCGCTTTTGTGATCTCCTGTGTCAAATCTTCTGTGCTGTATGTAGGAAGAAAATCTACATACTGATAATCATCCTGTTCCCCCGCGATCAGGTTCACAGAGCTTGTAATTCCAGATCCAAAATTTGCATGTCCTGTAACTAATAATCCAATCATGATACCTCTCCTGTTCTAAACACGTTTCATGCCTGCATCTGCAGGGCTTGTCCTTTCTATTTCTTCACGCCTCTGCCTCTTTTAAGTACTTGTCAACCACAGGCATATAAACTGCTTTTGAATGAAAACATGCTTTTGCGCTTCTCATATACTCAAGCGCATTTTTGTCATCCCCAAGATAAGAATACTGTTTTGCAACCATAAACAGAACTACGCCCAGAGCAAATCCATAATAAAGTTTTGAATTAATATCTTCCGTCATCCGATCGATCAGGCCGCTCTCACCGTCAAGCATCACTGCATAGGATTCCTCACAATAACGGATCAGCTTCTCATTTCCCGTGTTGCGGATTGCGTCCAGAAGCCAGTCCGCGTACTTCCTGTTCCCCTTAATCAGAAACGTATGGAAGTAAGTTTCCAGAAAAGAATCTCTGTCATCCGCCCGGTACTTATCCATGCTGTCAATCATGTACCTGAGCGTCTCCTCAAACTTGTCTGTCTCTTTCACCAGGTAATATGACCTCAGCTTGTATAAATCACAGACATATCCGC
This sequence comes from uncultured Mediterraneibacter sp., assembly GCA_944384505.1. Lineage (GTDB taxonomy): Bacteria > Bacillota > Clostridia > Lachnospirales > Lachnospiraceae > Mediterraneibacter. The sequence goes on along the minus strand of CALWTQ010000079.1, from coordinate 6,013 downwards.
CCAGCAGTTTTCTGGACATGCCCATATCCGCGATTTTTGCCACGGTTTCGCTGTCCCTGTTTTTCAGGCTGAGATTTAAATTATGCAGTTGAAAGTTCTTCACGCCCTGAAAGATCAGATACACAGCAAGCGCGATCACTACTATAATTATCGTTATCGGATTCAAAAAGCCACCTAATTTCTCTGTAAGATTAAGAACGGGGAGGAGTAAGCCCCCTCCCCGTGATCTCTCCGGCGCAGTTCGTGCCGGAAATATTGAACCAATCATTCCAGAAAGCGCCTTTGTCAGGCACTCTCCTCCAGCCGCGGCCTGAACTACTCAGCCGCTTCCTCCGGTGCCGGGTACTCATACCACTCAACAAGCGGTGTATATCCGCCCGGAAGTGTATTTCCGTCCGCATCCATTGCCTGGGAGTTACCGGACCAGATACCGAACGCGCATCCCACGATACCTACTACGAGGATAAGGATGATACATCTTACCGGTGTCCAGCCCTTCTTGATCAGCGCGTATATGCCAAGCGTGATCAGAAGCGGAATCAGTTTCGGCAGTACGCCGTCAAGCAGACTCTGAATGTTGATCTGTGTCTCGCCAACGATCATACGAACTGTTGTGGATCCATAGTTTGCGATCAGTCCGCCAACTACGAAGATACCCAGGATGCTGGCTGCGCGTGTGAACTCTTTTGCATTGGATGTAAGAAGAGTAACAGCCTTTGTTCCAAGTCCATAAGACCAGTACATCAGTCCAAAACGAACAACAAACTGAACTACGTTGAAGATGATAAGGAAGAGGATCGCGCCCGCGATCTGGCCCTCCATAGCCATATTCGCCGTAAGTCCTGCTGTGATCGGAACAAGTGTCAGCCAGAACAGAGCGTCGCCGATGCCTCCCAGCGGTCCAGCCGCAGAAATACGCACGGAACGGATTGTCTGTGTCTCAGCTTTGTTCTGCTCAAGCGAAAGTACAATACCCATTACAAATGTTACAAGGAACGGGTGTGTGTTCAGGAAATCAAGGTTGTGCGCCATGGAAGCTTTCAGGTCTTCTTTGTTTGTATGTATTTTCTGAAGACCCGGAAGAATACCCCAGAGCCATCCACAAGCCTGCATTCTCTCATAGTTGAAGGATGCCTGTAAGAAACAGGACAGCCATACCATCTTATTTAACGTTTTCTTATCCAGCTGCGGAGCCGGAGTCAGATCCTGATATCTATCGGGAATATTATATGCCATCCTGGTCACCTCCTACATAACCGGCGCCTGCGCCTGCGTTCTGTTTGATCTTTGTCTGTGTTGAGAAATCATAAATAGCAATAGCAACACCTACGAATGCGCACAGAATCAGAGTTGCTCCTGATGTTGTCGCGTTCGCGCTGCATACCAGTGCCATAACGAAACCAGCAAGGAGGAATCCCCACATCTCTCTGGACATCATAACCTTCATAAGGATCGCAAATCCAACGAACTTCATCGCGCCGCCCGCTGCGTCCAGTCCGGCCATTACCCATGAAAAGTCATAGGAGAACTGCTGTAATGTCTCGCCGAGTGCGGATCCGCCGTACAGACCTGCCACAGCCAGAACACCGAAAAGGCATCCCAGAACACCCATCTCAAGGAAGTTCAGGTTCCGGATTCCCTTTACATTTGCCTCTGCCGCATACTGATCAGCCTTAGCCATCATACCTGACATAAATGTAAATGTCAGAGTAACGGCATACTGTCCGAATACCGCGAACGGAATCGCAAGACCCAGGGCTGCTCCGACGCCGTCTGCAGTTGCTTCCATATTAAGTGAAACTGCAAAGATCGTCGCCATAATACCGCCAAGAATCGCATTTGGCGGCTGTGCTCCACCGATCGGCATACTTCCGATCTGGATCAGCTGGTAAGCACCACCAACTACTACACCAAGCTCAAAGTTACCAAGGATCGCACCGATGATCGGGCAGGTAACGATAGGCTGGTACAGAGACTCTAAAAAGCTGAACTGGTCAATTCCCATGATAAATGCAACCACAAAGACCAGAATTGCCTGAATAATTGAAATCTCCATGTTTACTCCTTTCCCTTTAACCCATAAAACTCTCTCATAAAATTACTTAAACAGTTTGTCAATGCTCTCTGTCGGCGTATCCGGAACTCTCTTAATCTCAAGTTCCACGCCGAGTTCCTGCATTTTCCTGAAAGCCGCGACATCGTCATCATCGACAGCAACGGAAGTTGCCACCTGACGTTTGCCTTCAGACATGTGCATGTTGCCGATATTTACTTTCTTGATCGGCACCCCGCCTTCGACCAGCTTAAGTACATCCTGCGGTGTCTCGCAGATAATTGCAATATGCTGATTCGGTGAAGCTTTGTGGATGATGTCAATCGTCTTCTGAATCGTGAAGAACCGTGTCTGCGCATAAGCCGGCGCCGCCATGTTCATCAGACTCTGACGAAATTCATCCCCTGCTACCGCGTCATTGGCAACCAGCAGAAGGTTGGCGCCTACAACACCGCACCACTGTGTCGCGACCTGACCGTGAATCAGACGATTGTCGATTCTTGTCAATCTGATATCTGGCATTCTCTCATCCTCCTTTCCTCTAAAATTCAGCATTCACAGGACGCACTGCAAATCGGCGTCCATGTGCCGGTTTTAAAGCTCCTTCCGTATTCAAGTATATGCGGAAAGTAAAATCAGCTTATGCATTGTATTATAGCAGACTTTGGAGCACTTGGTTTGCACTTTTTATTATTCCACTTACAATTTTTGGTTATATAATTTTAATAAAAAATACAGAAAAAATTTACAAGTTTCTCGCAAAAGTAACAAATTCCGTCTTTTTGCACTATTTGCATTTTTATGCATTATTTTTAATGTTTTATGCATAAAATCATTTTTTATAAATTTCCTCTTGCATAATTATAACTTCTGGTGTATAGTATGTTCTAGCTTGACAAAGCGCATCAAAACAAAAGCCTTTCTGCGGCGCCGCCGGAGGAAGGGATCTAATAAAAATACATTCAGGAGGCAATTGAAATGAGTAAAGAAAAAGTTGTATTAGCGTATTCAGGCGGTCTTGACACCACCGCAATCATCCCCTGGCTGAAGGAGAATTTTGATTATGAAGTTATCTGCTGCTGCATCGACTGCGGGCAGGGAGAAGAGCTGGACGGTCTTGAGGAGAGAGCAAAACTTTCAGGCGCTTCCAAATTATACATAGAGAATATCATTGACGAGTTCTGCGATGATTACATTATGCCATGCGTCAAGGCAGGCGCCGTCTATGAGAATAAATACCTGCTCGGCACATCCATGGCCCGTCCGGTTATCGCCAAAAAGCTGGTTGAAGTAGCCCGCAAGGAAGGCGCTTCCGCGATCTGCCACGGCGCGACCGGAAAAGGCAATGACCAGATCCGTTTCGAGCTTGGCATCAAGGCGCTGGCGCCGGACATCAAGATCATCGCTCCGTGGAGGATGACAGACGTGTGGACCATGCAGTCCCGTGAGGATGAGATTGAGTACTGCCGCCAGCACGGAATCGATCTTCCCTTTGACGCAAAGCACAGCTACAGCCGCGACCGCAACCTGTGGCACATCAGCCATGAAGGCCTGGAGCTGGAAGATCCGGCAAACGAGCCGAACTATGACGACCTGCTCGTACTCGGCGTAACACCGGAAAAGGCTCCCGACGAAGACGAATATGTTACTATGACATTTGAGGCCGGCATCCCGAAAACTCTCAACGGCAAGGCTATGAAAGTATCCGAGATTATCACAGAGCTCAATGCCCTCGGAGGAAAGCACGGCATCGGCATCATCGATATCGTGGAGAACCGTGTGGTGGGTATGAAGTCCCGCGGCGTATATGAGACACCGGGCGGAACGATCCTTATGGCAGCTCACGAGCAGCTGGAAGAGCTTGTTTTAGACCGCGCGACCTACGAAGTAAAGAAAGACCTCGGAAACAAATTCGCCCAGATCGTATATGAAGGCAAATGGTTTACTCCGCTGCGTGAAGCAATTCAGGCATTTATCGATGTAACACAGAAATATGTGACCGGCGAAGTAAAATTCAAGCTTTATAAAGGAAATATCATCAAAGCGGGAGAAACCTCTCCATACTCACTGTACAGCGAGTCTCTGGCAAGCTTTACAACAGGAGAACTCTACGATCACCATGACGCAGAAGGATTCATCAACCTGTTCGGTCTGCCGCTTAAAGTCCGCGCAATGAAGATGCAGGAGATTGAAAATCAGAAATAAGCATCTCTCACCGGTCATGTAACAGCCATGCAGCCCATTGTACGGCGCCGCTGAAATGAAACAAAAACATAAACAGGATACCCCAGACAGCTTGATACATTTCATGCTTACAGGGTGTCCTGTTTTTATCACAGCAGCACTTCATTCATCAGGGATGATGCGGACTAAACTGCTGCGATTATTCTTGTCTTTCTTTTTCTTCCCCGCTCATTCTCTTTCTTTCCTGACGGGCAAGCTTCTCCCGGTATTCATCCGTAAATTTCCGGAACTCCTCATTCTCTTTCAGAAACTCATATTCAGGGCTAGTCTGGATCTCCAGAAACAGTGTGGAATAGATTTTCTCCATCGCCAGTGCCTCCCTGTTCTTCTCTGTCTGTGATCCGCTCTGACGCTTCGTCCTGATATGGCTGTAGATCCCGCCTTTAGAGGGTTTCCAGTATTCTAGCGGTGTCTCCATCACCTGCCGGATATATTTCACTGCCCTGCCGGAATCCCTGCGCTTCACGGCAAGCTCTAAGGGCAGGAGCACCGGAGTGTAGCTTCCCAGCTGGAACACCTCTGCCATCTGTGCCCCTGCTTTTACAATCTCTTCCGCTCTCTTTTCATCACCTTCCTCCATGGCAATATCCAGCAGCTTCATAAGATGCATATGCACTTCATTAATATTCCCAAGCACACCGCCTTCCAGAATGCGTCCCGCCTCATCAAGCCTGCCCTGTCCCATCAGAACCTGAGCCTGAAGATGACGTTTATCCGCCTCACGCTCAGGGAGCTGATTTAATATATCCTCAGCCTTTTCATACTGCTCTCTCCTGATATATTCTCCCGCCAGCATAAAAGCAGCGCCGTTTTTAACCCGGTATTCCTCACAGTTCTCCACAATATATTCATACCGCCTGAGAATGTTCTCATCATATTTTCTGTTATATTCCTCATCTGCTTCTGACTTAAGCTCCGCGGCCGCAAAAATGAATCCTCCCTGAAGCGTCATTGTAATCTGATAAATCAGCGGCATACATGTGGGATATTCACAGATCTTCTTATCCGCCAGGGCAGTTCCTGCATCAATGCCGTCCCGAATCATAACTTCACTCAGCTTGGAACAGAATTCGCTAATCTCCGCTTCTGTCAGCTCTTCCCGAAAGCAGAGCAGACTATTGACATCCGTCTCCAGAAGCCGCGCCAGAGGCGCAAGCATCATAATATCCGGATACGTACCGCCGCGCTCCCACTTATTTACCGCCGGGGCCGTCACTCCCAGCCGGTCCGCCACCTGCTCCTGCGTCAGCCCCAGAGCTTTCCTCCTCTCTCTGATCACATCACTAATCGGCATATCACTGTTTCCTCCTCTTCTCTGTCTATGAGCACACTGCTTTTACTGATTAGATTATATCAGGAGGGGGCTTCGGGCACAATTGAACCATCAGCACAAAAAAGAAGGGGAAAACTAACTGTAGGTTAATTCAGCTATAAAGCTCACTAACACCCTACTGTAAAACGGCCGAAAACAGAGTCGATTCTCAAGACGTATTCTGCGGGGATGGAGGACGGCTCAGGGCTTCGCTCCAGGGGATAAGGGAAACTAAGAAGTTCCGGCTGCGGATTAGATGCAAGGACAGGAGGGGAGCAACTCACTTCGCTCAGACAATCTCCCCTCCTGCCCTAACATCCGCAGCCACAACCTCAAGTTTCCCTAATCCCCTTCCGAAGGCGCCCGTCGCCGTCCTCCATCCCCGCAGAATTTTTCTCGAAATG
>CALWTQ010000078.1 GCA_944384505.1 uncultured Mediterraneibacter sp. | reverse complement strand
CGAAATGGGGCTGTTTTCTGGGCTTTTTCAAACCGGGAGTCAGTGAATATATAGCTGCTGCGAGAAGCAGGCGCGGCTGGAAAGCTTTCGCAGCCGAAAGGCTACAAGCCGCGCCAGTTGTGCGTTTCAGCCTATTTGGGCAATGACATTACGACAGGGAATGCGCAGGAAGCGGAGCGGATGTTTGAAGCGTAAGTTCTAGGAGAGGGGCGTGTGGGGACTGTGACTTTGGAGGAATCTGATGGAAGATCTTAGAAGTCGGAGAGATGTTGTTAAGCGGCGCGCAGGGATTGTCTGAGCAAAGCGAGTTGCCCGGAGCGCCGCTTTGCACTTAAACAGCTCTCCGGCTTCTTAGATTCTTCCCAGATTTCGGAACGGAACAGTACACACACGTCCCCTCTCCTAGAACACGCTTCAAACATCCGCTCCGCTTCCGGACGTAAGTCACAGGAAATGTTAGTGCGCTAAATAGCGAAGTATGTTTCGGATACTTGTAAATTTATGCAGAACAGTGGTACAATAATTCCGTTCGGCGGAAAGTCTGAAAATATTCAGAATTTCGCGAGGCCGGGAATATGATAACTGACTGCAGGGAGGAAGAGTATGACAGATTATGTAATCACAACGGACTCTAATTCGGACGTTCTGCCCGGATTTATTAAAGAAAACAACCTTACAATTATCCCCCAGTATTATGCATTCGGGGATACGGTTTACGGGGACGAGCTGAATATGGAGCCTCATGAATTTTACGAGACTATGAGGAAGGGAGAACTGCCTAAATCTATGGCAAATAACCCTGAGGTGATACGTGAGAAGTTTGAAAAGATTCTGAAAACAGGCAAAAATATTCTTCACATCGCCTTTTCCAGCGCTTTGAGCGGAAGCTGCAATAATGTAATTATGACGGCAAATGAGCTTCTGGAGGAATATCCGGAGCGGAAGATTATGGTTTTTGATTCTTTGAACGCATCTCTTGGCGAAGGGGTATCCGTGTACCGGGCCGTGGAACTCTGGAAAGAAGGAAAGACCATGGAGGAAGTATATGATGTTCTCATGGAAGAACGGGAGCATGTAAATGTTTCCTTTACTGTAAATGATCTCTATCATCTGCAGAGAGGCGGAAGAGTGTCCAAGACAACGGCAGTAGTAGGAAGCCTGGTAAATATCAAACCGATTTTGACTGTTACGTCAACAGGAGAATTGAAATCAGACGGAACTGTCCGTGGGAGAAAGAAATCTCTTAAAACGCTGGTCAGCCGGATGGAAGCGTCACTGGACCTGGAGCATTACGGGAAAGAACGTATTGTAGCCGTGCTTCACGGAGACTGCCTGGATGAGGCTGAATCTGTGGCGGAAATGGTAAAGGAGCTTGGATTTACCAATGTCCTGATTAATGATGTGAGTCCGAGTATCGGAACCCATGCCGGTCCGGGAGTAGTAGGTTTGATTTCCTATGGGAAGAAGAGACAGTAAAGCAGTAGAATAAAAAAGAGCAGGAACACTTTATGCGGGCATAAAGTGTTCCTGCTCTTTTCTGATAAATATTGTACAATTATACAGATTTATTGTACAGATTTACAGAAGTCCGAAATCTGTCATCGCTTTTCTAAGTACTTCTTTATGTGCAGGCTCGATTTCAGAAAGAGGAGCTCTTAACGGTCCGACCTCCTTGCCCATCATGTTCAGGGCTGCCTTTACCGGAATCGGGTTTACTTCACAGAAGAGAGCGTCGCACATCGGCAGTGCGTCAAGCTGCATTTTACAGCTTTCTGCTGTGTCGCCGGACAGATATTTCATAACCATATCGTGAACGTAAGTCGGCGCAACGTTGGAGAGAACGGAGATTACTCCGATTCCGCCCAGGGACAGAAGCGGTACAACCTGGTCGTCATTTCCGGAATAGAGGTCAATATTTCCATCGCAGAGGTGCATAATCTGCGCTACTGCCCCGATATTGCCGGAGGCCTCTTTTACTCCCACGATATTGTCAACGTTCTTCACCATCTGAGCCAGGGTCGCCGGCTGAATATTGCATCCGGTACGGCTGGGAACATTGTAAAGAATGGCCGGAATCTTTACTTCATTGCAGATCTGCGTAAAATGAGCGATCAGGCCGTTCTGTGTAGCTTTGTTGTAATACGGTGTAACAAGAAGAAGACCGTCCGCGCCGTCTTTTTCCGCTTCCTTTGAGAGCTCAACCGCGGTTCTTGTGCAGTTGGAACCAGTTCCTGCGATGACAGGAATTCTGTGTTTTACACGCTCAATAGTGAAACGGATTGCCTCGCTGTGTTCTTCTTCTGTCATAGTAGCGGATTCACCGGTAGTCCCGCAGATGATAATAGCGTCAGTGCCTCCGGCAATCTGCTCTTCAAGCATCTCGTCCAGCTTATCATAATTGATCTCCAGATTATCCTTCATCGGAGTGACGATTGCGACACCTGCTCCCTTAAAAATTGCCATTCTTTCTTCCTCCTCTTAAATAAAAATATGTTATACAGTAAAAGAAACGGCAAGATGTGCCGTCTCTAAATATACTCATTTTGGTATATCAGATAGCTCTCCATCCTGCGATGACAGTCATGACGTTATTCACGGCATGCCCAGGGAACAAATCTTCAGGCGGTCTGCCCCTTCGGCATCTTTCCCTTTCAGATGAGTTCTTCTGTGCCTGACACATCCGTCGTCCTACTTATGAAAAATGCGACCTCTATCTTGCGTTTCTGTACTTACGAAAAATCATAACACCGGGAGAGGAGACTGTCAATAGTTTTGGGGAACTATTACCCGCGCATCGTAACAGTTCAGCCCGCATCATTCGTAAAACCGCGCATCTCTCTTATTTCCCGGTTTACCCGCAGAAAATACGGATCCTCCGGCGAGGCCTGGAGTATATGGGCAGCCTGCCCGGCAAGGCGCAGCAGATATTTCTCTATCGCGGAATCAGTCAGATCTGCGGGAGAACAGCCCTTTCGGATCAGGTGATCCCGGATCCCGTACCGGGTGATATAGTGCCATTCCTGGCGCAGGCGTCTGCGGTATTCTTTCGGCACGCTGACTTTGTCGTTTACCGTAAGGCCGGTTACTTCCTGGCGGGAGCCGCGTGTGCAGATCCTCGTTTTCTTCCGGTTGATTTCAAATCCGAGTCTATGCAGGAATGAGGAAACTTTGCCAGATACTTCATTGGTGTCAAAGCTCCCGGAAAATGTCAGATCATCGCAGTATCTGGTATAGGAAATATTCCGGGAGCGGCACCAGCTTTCCATATAATCGTCAAAGGGCTTCATCACCAGGTTGGAGATGTAAGGGGACGTGGGCGCGCCCTGAGGCAGGATGCTGTCATAACAGCACAGGGAGGCAAGAAGCGTCCTCACCGGCGGCGGGAAGATCGTGCCGGGGAAGGCGTGCTGATAGACGCTGATATATGTGATGTTCCCAAAGAAATCTTTGATATCCATTTTCAGAAGCTTCTCTTTGCCTACATGGGGAGAGGCGTTCGCAGTGAGAGAAACTCCGCTTCGGTATGCGCAGGCACACTCGGAAACACTCAGATGCTCCAGAATCTGATGAAGGATCTGCTTCTGTACAGTTTTCAGCAGGAAATCCGGTTCAAGGATTGTCCGGAACCCTCCGCTCTTTTTCGGAATCTTACGAAGCGTATAGTGTTCTTCCGGGTGATTGGACAGACCATAGAGAAGGGAAAGACGCTTTTCGTCAGTGCGGCACAGATTTCCGGTCAGGTTAAGTGAGAGGAGAAATTCGCGGCAATGTTCTTTTGTACAGTATTTCCAGAGATCCATTCTCATAAAACACCTCTTCCTCTTCCAGACGCAAAGTTTATGCATGAAATGTTAAAAACAGGCAACAGTTCAGTACGTGTCATTTGTAAAACCGGGGACACTATATGGTGATACCGGAACCTGCGGGTGTGTACGCGTGCCCCGCAGGGGCACATATGCACATGTGAGTGTGCGGCAGTACACGTAAAGCCAGGTGCAGGGATGGCGTAAGCCATATTATTCCGGAAAAATAATAAGGAAAGCGACTCGCTTCCCCTCACGGATGCGTACTCTTAAAAAGAAAAGACACAGTGCGTGAAACGCTGTCCCCGGTCTTTAGTAAATATATCACAGGTCAGATGGAAAAGGAAGGAAAACGTCAGCCTTATTGACAGGAGGTGAGGACGGGTGTAAAATAAGTAACAACGTTATTTAGAAAAGCTGAACACAGTGGAGTGTGAGATAAGGGATGTCCAGGAAAGCGGGAAATGTACCGGAGGAGACGAAGGCGGCTCTTTTAAAATCCGCAGTGGAAGAATTTGCCCGGTATGGTTTTGAGAAATCCTCTCTGCGCCGGATCTGTACCCGGGCGGGGGTAACTACAGGAGCCCTGTATACTTCATTCAGGGACAAAGATGATCTTTTTGAAAATGTAGTACGCCCTGTCATGGAGTATATTGATACTGTTATGGAAGAGCATTATGAGAGAGAGCGGGCTTCTACAGGCCGGCAGCTTCTCGATTCATCCGGGGAGGAAGAGGATGTACGGGCAGTGATGGAGCTTGTGAGGTATTATTACCGCAACAGGGAGGTGTGTTCTGTCTTTTTCAGTCACAGGGATCACCCGGTGGTGGCGTCCTATTTTGACCGGCTGATCGGCCGGATCAACGCGCAGGGAGAGGCGGTGGCGGCTCTGGCGGGCCGTGTGTGCGGCGGCTGCAGGGTTCCGGAGATCACAGCGGATATGCTGCACTGGTTTTCCCATTTACAGGTGGATATGATTTTTTATCTGATTGAACATGAAACAGAGGAAAGAGAGGCAGAGGTGCAGGCAAAGACTATGGTGCGTTTTATGAGGGGCGGATTCTATGCCCTGCTTACCAGAGGAAGACTGGGAGATATGGAAAAGGAAATATGAAAGACAGGAGAGGACCTTCGGGTCCTTTTTAAATAACAATTAAGTAACAATGTTATTTAATGTCGGCATACAGGGAATGTATGGCGTTAAGGAAAGGAGAGAGGTATGTTTATCTGTTTAAAAGACGCGGTAAAAAAGTACGGAACAGGAGAAGCGGCGGTTTATGCGCTGAATCATGCGGACCTGATGATTGGGAAAGGCGAGATCTGCGTGATCCTCGGGCCTTCCGGTTCGGGGAAAAGTACGCTGTTAAATATGATTGGAGGACTGGACACTCTGGATATGGGTGAAATGACTGCGGCGGGTAGGAGTCTCACCGGCCTGTCGGCGAAGGAGAGAACGCTGTACCGGAAGGAAGAAGTGGGATTTGTATTCCAGTTCTATAACCTGATCCCGGATCTGACCGTGGAGGAGAATATTGAGGTGGTATCTGATATTGCGGATGATCCGCTGGATCTTGACGAGGTGCTGGAAGCTCTGGAACTGGAAGCATACCGCAGGCGTTTCCCGAGGGAACTTTCCGGCGGACAGCATCAGAGGGCGGCGATCGCAAGGGCCATGATTAAAAATCCCAGGCTGCTGCTCTGTGATGAGCTGACCGGAGCGCTGGATACCCGCTCTGCGGGAAATGTTCTGCGTTTTGTGGAGAAGATGAACAGACGGTACGGAACAACAGTTGTGATTATCACTCACAACGAGGCGATTGCAGAGATGGCGGACCGGATCGTGTGGATCAGGGACGGCCGGACTGTGAAAAGTATCGTGAATGAGAAGAAAATTCCGGCGGAACAGCTGAAACTGTAAAGGAGGATACCGATGAAGTTAAGAAGGAGATATATACGCAATATGAGGGGAAATACCTCTTTTTATGTGGCCTCTGTCGTGCTGACCGTGGCGGCTCTGGCTCTGTTTTTTCTGTTTCATATCGCCGGAAACGCTATCCTTGATTTCGCGGATCACTTTTTTGAGGAGCAGAAGGTGGAGAATGCTCATTTTACTACATATGTCCCGATCACGGAACAGGGGATCGAAGAGCTGGAAGAACAGTACGTAATTACACTTGAAGCGCAGCATTTCGTAAATATTGACACAGACGGAACTACGGCGAGAGTGTTCCGGAAGACGGAGAAAGTAGATCTCTATGATGTGACGGAGGGAGAAGACGCGAAATCCGCAGACGAGGTGATAATATCAGAGGGATACGCCGACAATATGGAAATTTCTATAGGGGAGGAAATCCGGATCGGGGATAAAGACTATACAGTGACCGGATTTTTTCAGCGGCCGGATTATCTGTATATGCTGGAAAATGAAGATGACTCATACAAAAATATATCTTCATTTTTTCTGGCGTATATGACAGATGAGGATTTCGCGGAGCTGGGAGAGACGAACTGCCAGTATCTGGTCAGATATAATGGGAAGGAAGGGAAGGATGCGGAGGATTTCCGAAAGGCTGTCAATGAGCAGTATCATATGAGCAGTTATTCTGCGGCAGAAGAAAACCAGCGTATTCTGATGGTCAGGCAGCAGGCGCAGATGTTTGTGGTCATGTCCTGGATGCTTCTGTGCATTCTTCCTCTGGCTGCGGTGGCGCTGATCTGCATTGTCATCAGCAGGAAGGTGAAGACAGAGCAGAGGATGATCGGAACCCTCTCGGCGCTTGGATATACGACAGGACAGCTGGCCCTGCATTATGCCGGATTTGCGGCTGCCCCGGGAATAATAGGCGGTATCCTGACATCTGTGGTCACAGCGGCTGCCGCTCAGCCGTACGGCGAACTGGGGCTTACTGATTATGAGCCCATGCGCATCTCCTGCCAGCTGAGCTGGTATGCCGCGTTTCTCGGCATTCTTGTTCCGACCGTTATGTATATCCTTGCAGCGCTGCTCTCAGTAAGGCGCCTCCTGAAGCAGAACACAGTCCTGCTCCTGAATGGCAGTGCAGGAGAGGGAAAACACAAACTTCGGCGGATCATGGCCGGGAGAAAAGTATCTTTCCGGCTCAAATTTGCCGTCCGGTCTTTAGTGGGAAGCCCGGCAAGGAGCTTTGTCATATTTCTCGGTGTATTTTTGGGCGGCTTTATCATGCTGACAGGATTTTCTGTTTATGATTCCATGCTGCATATGGTGGATACTGTGCAGAGGACGGCCGGCACATACGAATATCAGTACACGCTCAGTGAACTTCTGTATGACAACCCTTACGGAGGGGAACTAATGCTGGCGGTTCCTGTGGAGGATGAGGAAGGAAATACGATGACAGTGATCGGGACAGACAGCGGCCGGTCCTTATTGAATCTGACGGACGAAGAGGGGGAAAAGGTCAGTACGGCAGAGGGCTATTTTATCACAAGTCTGACCGCATATCTGTCCGGGTGGGAAACAGGTGATACTGTGACATTATATAATCCCCTTTCCATGGAGCGCAACCGGATCCGGATCAGCGGCATTGTGGAAAACGATGCCGCCAGGATGATCTATACCTCACGCGAAAACGCCGCCGCAATAATTGGAACAGATACAGATGCGGGCAATATGATCATAAGTGAAAAGCGGCTGGATATACCGGAAAGTCTGGTGAGGAGCGAAAACAGAAAATCCGATCTGAGCGATCAGGTGGATACAGTCATTGATCAGACCGGTTATATGATTAACGCTATGGTCGGGCTTGGAATATTGATCTGTGTCTCGTCAGTCTATGTGGCGGTCAATATGCTGGTGTCTGAAAACCGCAGGAATATAGCTATGTTCAGAGTGCTGGGATATCAGGAGCGGGCGATCGGACGGATCATATTTGGCAGCAATTATCTGCTCCTGATCCCGGGAATTCTGCTGAGCTTTCCCGCGGCGTATGCTTTCAGCGGCCTGTTTTTCCGCTCGTTTGCAGAAATGATGGGAATGCTGGTGGGCGCATATATAAGGCCGTCAAGCTGCGCAGTTTCAGTGATCCTGACGGTGGGGAGCTATATGACATCGCTGCATCTCGTAAAATGCAACAGCTATTTAGTCTAACAGCTATTTAGCGCACTAACATTTCCTGTGACTCACGTCCGGAAGCGGAGCGGATGTTTGAAACGCGTTCTTGGAGAGGGGACGTGTGTGTACTGCTCCGTTCCGGAATCCGGGAAGGATCTAAGAAGTCGAAGAGCTGTTTAAGTGCAAAGCGGCGCGCAGGACAACTCGCTGCGCTCAGACAAGTCCTGCGCGCCGCTTAACAACATCTCTCCGACTTCTAAGATCTTCCATCAGATTCCTCCAAAGTCACAGTCCCCACACGTCCCCTCTCCAAGAACTTACGCTTCAAACATCCGCTCCGCTTCCTGCGCATTTCTTGTCGGAAGTGTCATTGCCTAAATAGGCTGAACCGCGCAGTTGGCGCGGCTTGCGGGCTTTTCGGCTGCGAAAGTCTTCCGGCCGCGCCACACTTCTGGCAGCTATATATTCATTGACTTCCGATTTGAAAAGTCCAGAAAACAGCCCCATTTCGAGAAAGATTCTGCGGGGATGGAGGATGGCGATGGGCACCCTCGGAAGGGGATTAGTGAAACTCGAAGTTGCGGTTACGGATGTTAGGGCAGGCGGGGAGACTTGTCTGAGCGAAGCGAGTTGCTCTCCGTCTGCCCTGCTTTTAATCCGTGGCCGGAACTTCTTAGTTTCCCTTATCCCCTGGAATGAAGCCCGGAGTCATCCTCCATCCCCGCAGAATACGTTTTTGAAATAGTCTCTGTTTTCGGACGTTTCTCATCCAGGCGTTAATGAACTTTATAGCTGTAAAATCTTTGACAAGCCGCTTCTTCTATGATAAAATTGAACCGTTTAGGAGTGTGAATGACAGAATTTCATTTGCACTTTTTTTACGCACTGTAGTCGGAAGAGAAGAGAAAGGAGAGCCGTTTTGCTTACAATCGGTAATTATGTAAAGGCGAAGACGCTGGAGGAAGCGTACGAGCTGAATCAGGCCCGCAATAGCCGGGTGATGGGCGGCATGATGTGGATGCGCCTTGGGAATGCGAAAGTGAAAACAGTGATTGACCTGTCAGGCCTGGGGCTTGATAAGATCGAGGAATCGGACAATGTGATTAAGATCGGAGCTATGTGCACTCTGCGCCAGATCGAGGAGAGCGAGGCGCTTAGGAATCTGTATGGTGACGGATTCGCGGAGGCAGTGCGTCATATCGTGGGAGTACAGTTCCGCAATCAGGCCACAGTCGGAGGAAGCATCTACGGGAGATTTGGTTTTTCAGATGTGCTGACCGCATTTCTGGCTCTGGATACTTTTGTGGAGCTGTATGACGGAGGAACGATCCATTTGTCAGAGTTCGTGAAGCGCAAACCGGATAAAGACATTCTCCTTTCTATCATTGTCAGAAAGAGTAAGAGAAAGTTCCGCTATGAATCGATCCGTCAGACAAAGACGGATTTTCCTGTGATCGCCTGTGCTGTTGTCACTGGGATTGTGCACGGCCAGGAGACATGGTTCTTCTCTGTGGGAGCGCGGCCGATGAAGGCGGAACTTGTGGATAAAGCCTGGGAGATTCCGAGGGACGCGTCAGAGGAGATGATTGCGGAATATGCGCGCAAAGCGGCTTCGGAGTTTACCTATGGAACGAATATGAGAGGCAGCGCGCAGTACAGACGTCATCTTGCGGAGGTGCTGATCCGCCGGGAGATAAGTTCAATCTTAGCGGAGGAGAGATAGATGGAGATACAGTTTATTTTGAATAAAAAACAGGTGACGGCAGAAGTGGGAGCGGACACTGTGCTTTTAGGCCTGCTCAGGGATCTTGGATGTAAGAGTGTGAAATGCGGATGTGAGACGACAAACTGCGGTTTGTGTACCGTGTGGATCGACGGGAAGTCCCGCCTGTCATGTTCAGTGCTGGCCGCGGCAGTAGACGGCCATGAGGTGACGACAATGGAAGGCGTTAAAGAGGAAGCGGAAGAGTTCGGAGCATTCCTCGCTGCGGAAGGGGCGGAACAGTGCGGCTTCTGCTCACCGGGATTTATTATGAATGTGCTGGCTATGTTCCGGGAGCTTGAAGATCCGGACATCGAGGAGATCAAGGAATATCTGGCGGGCAATCTCTGCAGGTGTACCGGATACATGGGGCAGCTGCGGGCGATTAAAAAATATATGGAAAAGAGAAAAAGCCCGGTGATTAAAGTCAGGGAGGTGAGGGGATGAATCGGAATCAGACAGAAGTGAATATAGAAAATCTGCGTGTTGTGAACCAGTCTGTGCCCAAAGTGGACTCTCAGGCTCTTGTGACCGGGAAGGCAGTCTATACTAATGACCTGGCGCCATCTGACTGCCTGATTGTAAAGATTGTAAGGAGTCCCTACGCCCATGCGCTGATCAAAGAGATCAATACGGCCAGGGCAGAAGCAGTTCCGGGGATCGAGTGTGTTCTGACGTATAAGGACTGTCCGGATAAACGTTTCACTATGGCGGGACAGACTTTTCCGGAACCGAGCCCTTACGACCGTCTGATTCTGGACCAGAGAATGCGCTTCGTGGGAGACGCGGCGGCGATTGTGGCAGGAACAGACGAAGAAGCGGTAAAGAAGGCTATGAAGCTGATTAAAATTAAGTACGAGGTGCTGGAGCCGGTTCTTGATTTCAGGAAAGCAAAAGACAATCCGATCCTTGTCCACCCGGAGGATAACTGGAAGAGCCTCTGTCCGGTTGGAGCGGACAATAAGAGGAACCTCTGCGCCCATGACGAATGCGGCGATGGAGATATTGAGGCAGTGCTTGCATCCTGTGATTACGTCGTGGACCGGGTATATCACACAAAGGCGAATCAGCAGGCTATGATGGAGACATTCCGCACTTACACGTATCTTGATGCGTATGGCAGACTGAACGTGGTGTCCTCCACTCAGGTCCCCTTCCATATCCGGAGAATACTTGCCAACGCCCTGGATATTCCGAAGAGTAAGGTCAGGGTTGTGAAACCGCGTATTGGCGGTGGTTTTGGCGCAAAGCAGACGTCTGTGTCCGAAGTATATCCGGCTCTGGTGACGTGGAAGACCGGAAAACCCGCGAAGATCATTTTCACAAGAGAGGAATCGCTGACTGCCTCCTCGCCCCGTCATGAGATGGAGATGCATGTCAGGCTGGGAGCGGATAAAGAGGGACATATCAAGGGAATCGACCTTTATACTCTGTCCAATACGGGGGCGTTCGGTGAGCACGGCCCCACCACTGTGGGACTCTCCGGACACAAGTCAATTCCCCTGTACGGTAAGACGGAGGCATTCCGTTTCGTTTATGATGTAGTGTATACCAATGTGATGTCCGCGGGAGCATACCGTGGATATGGAGCGACTCAGGGAATTTTTGCCGTGGAGTCCGCAGTAAATGAGCTGGCTCAGATACTGGGGATGGATCCTACGGTTTTAAGGGAGAAAAATCTGGTAAGAGAAGGACAGGTTATGCCTGCCTACTATGGAGAGAAGACGGTGAGCTGCGCTCTTGACCGGTGTCTGGCCCGGGCCAAAGAGATGATCGGCTGGGATGAAAAGTACCCCTGCCGCGATATGGGGAACGGAAAAGTACGGGGAGTCGGCGTTGCTATGGCGATGCAGGGTTCGGGAATCTCCGGCGTGGACACGGGTTCCGTTGCCATCAAAGTGAATGACGACGGATTTTACAGCCTGATGATCGGGGCCACAGATATGGGGACAGGATGCGATACGATTCTCTCCCAGATGGCGGCGGAATGCCTGGACTGTGAGATGGAAGATATTATTGTGTCCGGCGTAGATACGGACAGTTCACCGTATGACTGCGGCTCCTATGCGTCAAGTACAACATATGTCACAGGTATGGCAGTTGTGAGAACCTGCGAGAAGCTCAGAGAAAAGATCTGCCAGCGCGGAGCGCAGTATCTCGGCTGTCCCGCAGAAGATGTGGAGTTCGACGGAGTAAATGTTACGAATCTGAAAACTGGGGAATCTATCTCCAGGAAAGAGATAGGAAACCGTGTGATGTGCTTTAATAATGAGGCTCTTTCTGCCTCAGAGGCATTTTCTTCCCCGACTTCGCCGCCGCCGTTTATGGCAGGAATCGCGGAAGTTGAGATTGATAAAGAGACCGGTACGGTTGAGATGATTGATTATGCGGCTGTGGTGGACTGTGGTACGGTTGTGAATCCGGCTCTTGCGCGGGTGCAGACCGAGGGCGGTATTGCCCAGGGAATCGGAATGGCGCTCTATGAGGATATCGTATATAATTCAAAAGGGCGGAACTACAGCAATTCCTTTATGCAGTATAAGATTCCGAGCCGTCTGGATGTGGGAGATATCCGGGTGGAGTTCGAGAGCAGCTATGAGCCCACCGGACCTTTTGGAGCGAAATCCATCGGTGAGATTGTGATCAACACGCCGTCCCCGGCGATCTCAAATGCGATCCAGAACGCAGTGGGCGTCATTATACGGGAACTGCCGATGACGGCGGAAAAAGTATACTGGGGGATGCAGGAGAAAGAACATGCGGCAGAAAGCCGGGAAGCAGCAGTTTAGCGGCAGAAAATAGAAAGAAGAACAACAGGCGGATGATATGCGTTCATCCGCCTGTTGTTTTTGGATTCGATGTGATGCTCAGAATACTGTATCTGCGTCAAAGAATGTTACATCTGTAGGATATACATAGCTGTCTCCGATTTCTTTGAGAAGAACAACATTTAAATGTCCATTCAGATTCTTTTTATCCAGCGAGATAGCTCCGGTCAGGTCTGACGCCGGAAGTCCGCACTCAGAAGGCAGACCGTAGATTTCCAGAGCTTTGAGGATCTTTCCGGCACATCCGGGAGCGGTAAGCCCTTTTTCTTCCGCCAGCTTTGTGATCTGGTACATCCCGATTCCTACCGCTTCGCCGTGGCTTTCTCTCTCATAGTGATAATGCTGTTCGATGGTGTGGGCCAGGGTGTGCCCAAAGTTTAAGAGCATACGCTCGCCGGTATCAAATTGATCCGCTTCTACAACGATTCGCTTGATATCCACGCATTTTGCAATAATATCTGCCAGCTCTGGTTTCAGGTCTTCAAAAGAGCTGTGGGAGCAGAGCCGTTCAAAGAGAGCGGAATCTTTGATGCATCCGTATTTGATGACTTCTCCCATACCATCGCTTATAAAGTGGGGAGACAGGGTGTCCAGTACGTCCGGGTCAATTAGTACAAGCTTCGGATGATAGAATGCTCCCACAAGGTTTTTCCCTTCCGGGAGATCTACAGCCACTTTCCCTCCTACAGAGGAATCTACCTGTGCCAGAAGAGAAGTGGGAATCTGTACGAGTTTCACGCCCCGCAGATAGGTTGCGGCGGCAAACCCGGCCAGATCTCCGATCACTCCGCCGCCCAGCGCGATGACGAGATCGCTGCGGGTCAGCTTTGCTTTCAGCATAGCAGAATAGATCTTCGGAAGTGACTGGAAACTTTTTGTGGGCTCCCCGTGAGGAAGTACGAGGGAGTGGCACTCATATCCGCTCTTTGTCAGAGAATCTCTGACTTTCTGACCGTACAGTGGGAAAACATTGTCGTCTGAGACGATCATGATTTTCTTTCCGCTAAAGCTTCCAGAGACATATTCTCCTGTCTTTGCAAGAATCCCATTCTCGATATAGATTGGATAGCTGTTTTTTCCTAAGTTTACCGTCAGTTTCATAATTTATTTCTCCGTTTTTACATTATTACAGCATTTTCCCTACGACTTCCGCGATCTGTTTTACCTGTTTAAGCAGAGAGTCGTATTTCTCCGGCTTTAAGGACTGAGCGCCGTCGCACAGAGCGCATTCCGGGTTGTTGTGCACCTCGATCATAAGTCCGTCTGCGCCGGCTGCCACAGCGGCTTTTGCCATCGGCTCTACCAGCCACCATTTTCCTCCTGCATGGCTGGGATCCACGATAACCGGGAGGTGTGTCTTCTTGTGCAGAACCGGGATGCTCTGCAGGTCAAGGGTATTTCTTGTATAGGATTCGAAGGTACGGATTCCTCTCTCGCAGAGAATGACATTCTCATTTCCGGATGCCATAATATACTCAGCAGACATAATCCACTCTTCATAAGTAGCGTTCAAGCCGCGTTTTAACAGGATCGGGCGTTCAACCTGTCCCAGCTGTTTTAACAGATCGAAGTTCTGCATATTACGGGCGCCGATCTGGATCAGGTCCACTTTTTCATTAAAGACATCCAAATACTGAGGGGACATCAGTTCGGTAACAATCGGAAGACCGACTTCCTCTTTCACCGCGCAGAGGATATCCAGTCCTTCCAGACCGAGGCCCTGGAAGGAATAGGGGCTGGTTCTCGGCTTGAAAGCGCCGCCGCGCAGCAGGTTCGCGCCGGACGCCTTAGCAGCCTTCGCCACTTCGAGTACCTGATCGAAGGATTCTACAGAGCAGGGGCCGGCGATCAGTCCCAGATGACCTCCTCCAATCTTGACTCCGGATACGTCGATGATGGAATCCTCCGGGTGAAACGCGCGGTTCGCCAGCTTGTAGGGCTCCTGCACATGCATAACCTTATCAACGCTGCTGTCAACCTCGAAGAGTCTTGGGTCAATAAGAGTAGTGTCGCCGATACAGCCGATGATGGTCATCTCCGTACCGCGTACAATATGAGTATCAAGACCGCGGTTTTTTACAAGAGTTTCAACACGCTTGATATTTTCTTCAGAAGTATGTGGTTTTAATACGATGATCATTTCTATTTCTCCTTTTGCTGGAAGTATGATATAATAACTGCGCACTGCGCAGCTGTTGAAAAAATGCAGCAGTTCAGTCGGCGTCATACGTGTTTCTTATGCGGGCATAAATCCGTTTTCTGATGCCAGACGACTGAGCTGAACTTCACACTGTAAAATTTTAATTGTTTAAAGTGTGAAAACATAAATATCATAAAACATAGCCCGGGGAATGTCAACAGTTTTCCGGGGAAAGGAGGGGAGATTGTAACAGTTCAGCACGCGCCGTTTCAGATGGCGGAACTGTTACGAAAGTTTATGAAAATTATCCGACAAATAGGTATTGTGTTTGCCGTGTGCTGGGTCAGTCAGGTGGTGGAGAAGGTGCTGCCGGTTGATTTCCCGGCCAGTGTGATCGGCATGGTGCTTCTGCTGATCTGTCTTCTCACAGGATTTCTGAAAATTGAGCACATCCAGGAGAAGGCAGATTTTCTTATGGAAAATATGGCTTTTTTCTTCGTGCCTGCGGGAGTGAGCATCATTAATTACTTTGATGTCTTAGAAAGCGCGGCGGTTCAGATAGTTCTGATCTGTGTGATTTCCACAGTGGTTACATTCGCCGTGACGGCCTGGACCGTGAAACTGACCATACGGCTGATGGAGCGAAGGAAGACGGAGAGGAGAGAAAAAGGGAATGAGTGAACTGTACGTGTCCCCGTACTTTGGGGTGGCCTTAAGTGTGATTGCGTTCGGGGCAGGGGTCAGGCTGAACCGGAAGGTGAAAACACCGATATGCAATCCGCTGATTATTGCGATTGTGCTTGTCGCAGCAGTGCTTTTGATTTTTAAAATACCATATGAGTCTTATAATGTGGGAGGAGAGATCATTAATATGTTCCTGGCACCCGCCACGGCGTGTCTGGCTGTGGCAGTGTACACGAAAATGCAGGTGCTCAAAGAATACTGGCTCCCGGTGCTTGCGGGATGCGCCGCAGGATCGCTGGCTTCTGTGGGAAGCATCTATGTCTTGTGCAGACTTTTCGGCCTGGATGAGTCCCTGACTGTATCGCTTCTTCCGAAATCAGTGACCACACCGATTGCGGTCAGCATTTCAGAACCGGCAGGCGGAGTCGTCCCTGTCACAGTGGTGGCGGTGATTGTTACCGGAATTTTAGGAAGCATTATCTCGCCGTTTTTGATCAAGATATTCAGGGTGTCGGATCCGGTGGCGGCGGGGCTTGCCATTGGCGCGTGCAGCCATGCGGTCGGCACTTCAAAGGCAGTGGAATTAGGAGAAGTGGAAGGAGCTATGAGCGGTCTTGCCATAGGAATCTGCGGAATCATTACTGTATTGGTTTCTATGGTGATTTTGTGATCCGTGGACAGTGGATTGTGAAATGACGGAACAGGGAGAGCTATGAGGAAAACGAAGAAAAATACATCCTATACGATTAAAAGGGTACAGAGGCTCCCGGTCATATTGATCGGAGAAGGTCTGCTCACGGGCGCGGCAGCGGGTCTGGTCGTTATGCTGTACCGGATTGCCCTGACTTACGCCGGGCAGTGGCTCAGTGAGATCCTTGCGTTTATCAAAGGGCATCCGGGAAGAATTGCAGGCTGGTTTCTCGTTTTGTGCGTGTTTGCCCTGGTTACGGGGCGGCTGGTGAAGTGGGAGCCTATGATTTCCGGAAGCGGGATTCCCCAGGTGGAGGGAGAGATCCTCGGGAAATTGTCGCAGAACTGGAAGAAGGTGCTTCCGGCAAAGTTCTTCGGGGGATTTCTCTGTCTGCTGGGAGGTCTCTCGCTTGGACGGGAGGGCCCTTCTATCCAGCTGGGAGCTATGAGCGGGCAGGGAATCTCGCGGATCCTTGACCGAGGGAAGACGGAAGAGAGATATCTTATGACATGCGGAGCCAGCGCCGGGCTTGCGGCCGCGTTTCACGCTCCGCTGGCAGGAGTGATGTTCGCCTTTGAAGAGATTCACAAAGGGTTCTCTGTAGGGCTCATGGTGTCGGTTATGACTGCGTCCGTGACAGCAGATTATATCTGTTCTCATATTATGGGGCTGGATCCGGTGTTTCAGTTTGAGCTGGAGCATGTGCTGCCCCAGGATCATTACTGGCTGCTTCTCCTTCTGGGAATTATACTGGGCGCTGCGGGAGCGTTATATAATAAGGTAATGCTTAAAGCACAGGATCTCTACAAAAAGCCAAAGTTTTTAAATGAGACGTCCAGACTTGTGATCGCATTTCTGGCGGCCGGATGCATAGGGCTCGTGATGCCTTCTGTCCTCGGCAGCGGCGGGGATCTGATTGTAGATCTGACCGGGGGAGAGATGGCGGCCGGACTTGTGGCGCTGACCTTTGTGGTCAAGCTTCTTTTTTCCGCAGTCAGCTTCGGATCCGGAGCGCCGGGAGGAATATTCTTCCCGCTGCTTGTGCTTGGGGCGCTTTTAGGCGGCCTGTTTGCCATGACGGGAGTGGAGCTTGCTGTGATAGACCCTATGTATATTAATAACTTTGTGCTTCTGGCTATGGCAGGTTTTTTCACTGCCATTGTGCGCGCGCCGATTACCGGGATTATCCTCCTTTTTGAAATGTCAGGCTCTGTCAGCCAGATGCTCTCCCTGGCAATCGTATCTGTGGCGGCTTATATTACAGCGACGCTTCTGAAGTCTGAGCCTATATATGAAAGCCTCCTTGGCAGAATTCTTGCAGGCAGGGATAACGGTCCGGAGAAAGGGACGCCTGCCGGCGGGCAGAAGGTGTTAAGCGAGTTTGTGATCATGGGCGGCTCTGTGCTTGAGGGACGTATGGTTATGGAAATCACCTGGCCGGGAAACTGTCTTCTTGTCGCTCTGGAAAGAGATGGAAACGAGATGATTCCAAGAGGCAGGACAAGGCTTATGGCCGGGGATAAACTGACGGTTATGACAGATGAGCGGGATGCAGGAGTTAGTGTATAATTATTATTGGCAAAGATAGGAATCATTCCTAAATTAAAAGGGAAGCAGAGAAAATCCCTACTT
>CALWTQ010000077.1 GCA_944384505.1 uncultured Mediterraneibacter sp. | reverse complement strand
CACAGAATACGTATCGCAAACCATCCGCTCCGCTTCCGAACGTGAGTCACAGGAATTATTAGTGCGCTAAATAGCTGCTCACTTCTTCATCTTTGGTTCGAATATAAATGACGCTATATACCCGAATATCAATGCTGCCGAGATCCCCACCGCGCTGGCCTTGAAGCCTCCCATGAACACTCCGATAAACCCGTGTTTATCCACCGCCTCTTTTACTCCCTGCCAGAGAACATTTCCAAATCCCAGCAGTGGTACGCTGGCTCCTGCTCCCGCGAATTCCTGAAATGGCTTATAGATTCCAAGAAATCCCAGAAGTGCTCCGCTGCACACGAGCAGCACCATAACTCTCCCCGGCATCATTTTCGTCCGATCCAGAAGGATCTGTACTACCGCGCAGATCAATCCTCCTACAACAAATGCTGTAACATACTCCATTGTCTTTCTCTCCTTTCTTCTTTTTTAAATGCCGTCATGCTCCAGCACAATCCCGTGAGCGATTCCCGGGACGCTGGCGCCCTCGTTAAAACTCACCGTTGACATCAGCGCGCCGGTCGGGACAAAAAGAACCCGTTTCCACTCCCCGCTCTCAATTTTGGGAAGAATGAGAGAAGCCAGAGTCACCGCCGCGCAGCCACATCCGCTCCCGCCCGCATGGGTATCCTGGGTTTCCCTGTCAAAGATAGTCATGCCGCAGTCCAGATGCCTTTTTCTGATGTCATATCCTTTCCCCCGGACAAGGTCAAAAAGGATGGACTGTCCCACATATCCCAGATCTCCTGTAATGATGCGGTCGTAGTCTTCCTCTGTTCTTCCCAGATCCGCAAAGTTTTGGACGATCGTATCCATGGCGGCCGGAGCCATGCATGCGCCCATGTTCTGTGAGTCTTTCAGTCCATAGTCTACGATCTTCCCGACAGTCACCCCGGCGATCCGCACATGTGAGAAGCTCTGGTCTTCCAATTCTGCGTCTGCTTCTTTCTTTTCCGCCTTTACTGCACCGCCTTCTCCTTTCTCATTTCCGCCTGTTTTGCCCTGACTGTCCGCATCCGCAGCCTTCACCAGGAATGCGCCGCTTCCGGTCACGGTCCAGTGGGCGGACAGGGGCCTCTGGCTCGCATATCCCAGCGGAAAACGGAATTCCTTTTCCGCGCTCCCGAAATGGCTGGAAGTCACAGCCAGCATATAGTCTCCATATCCGGCCGCGGCGCTCATCCCGGCCAGTGCCAGTGCTTCCCCTGACGTGGAACATGCCCCGTACAGGCCAAACATCGGGATCTGGAGTGCCTCCACCCCCATGGAAGTAGCGATTCCCTGACGGAGCAGATCTCCTCCGAATAGATATCGCACCTTCTCCGCCCCCACATGAGCCTTCCCAAGGGCGAGAATGCAGGCCTCTTTCTGCATGTTGCTCTCCGCCTCCTCCCAGGTCTGCGCTCCGAAGAGGTCGTTTTCATTGGTCATATCGAACAGTTTTCCCAGCGGCCCCTCTGCTTCTTTACTGCCAGTTACAGACGCGGCGCTTATAATATGAGGCGCATCTTTAAAAACAATGCTCTGCGCGCCCCTGACTGCGGTCTTTCTATTTTCCATGTCATAATCCATACTTTATCTCCGCCTTTCCGTTAGAATCCGCCCGGCCGGCAATGCTGTCAGACGCGTGTAGCCTGGCCGGCATTTTTACATCACAGGCTTAGTGTCCGCAGTTTTTCCATAAATATGCAGTGTTTCTGCAGCAGTCCCGCCGTCATCGATAAGCAGATGAACATTCTTATTTTTTTGCTGCTCATAATCAGTCCACCTGCATATGCATAATCCAGCTCCTTTCTGCGAATACTGTCTGCAGACGCGCAAAGCGTAACGCGGCATTTTGCCCCGCAAACGGATCTTATATATCAATAAGGAGTTGTCATATGGATAAAATACAGAGATTAAAGCAGGAAAAAGAATACGAACAATATGTAAAACAGAAAACGCCCCGCCACAATGTATGGCTGAACATGCTGAAAGCATTTCTCCTTGGCGGGATGATCTGTGTGATCGGGCAGATCATCTATAACTCCTGTGAAGTGAAAAACTTAAGCGCGGACGACTGCAGCAGCTGGACTTCACTGCTGCTCGTCCTTCTCAGCGTTCTTCTCACCGGCATCGGAGTCTATCCCCGCCTGGCGAAATGGGGCGGCGCAGGCGCCCTTGTCCCGATCACAGGCTTCGCTAATTCAGTGGCCGCGCCGTCAATTGAGTACAAAAAGGAAGGCCAGGTCTTTGGAATCGGATGTAAGATCTTTACCATCGCCGGCCCCGTAATCCTGTATGGAATCTTCACAAGCTGGGCTCTGGGGATCATCTACTGGCTGGGGACGCTGATCGGTTAGGATCTATTTTCCTGATTTCCCTGTCATAAGTGTATATGCCGTTCACTTCTTCCTCTGTTATGAAAAATCTATAAATTCCGTCTCCGCCGTGTTGAAGTTAAAATAGATTGGGGTATAATAAAGATAAATTATAACAGCAGCCGCGGGCTGAATCTGTTTACATGTCCGGTCAGGGCAGAAGAAGAAGGGAGAACGATAATATGAGCGATAATATGAGAGATTTTTTCGGCGATCTCGGGAAGCGGATCGGAGAGACAGCTGAAACTATGACAAGCAAAGCCGGGGACGCAATTGAGATCCAGAGGCTCAAAGGCCAGATCCGGGATCTGTCCCGTGGAAATGCAGTAGATCTGATGGAGCTGGGCAGGAAAATCTATGACCGTTATAAAGCAGGTGAAGCGGTAGACGAGTCTGAGAAAGCCTTTTGTGAAGCGATTCAAAACCGTGAAGAAACCATCGCGGCTTACGAGAAGAAAATATCACGGATCAAAGGCGCGTCCGAATGTCCGGGCTGCGGTAAAATGGTCGCAAAAGATATGGCTTACTGCCCTTACTGCGGCGAAAAAGTAGTTTGGGAAGAAGAGGCAGAGGAAACGGAAGAAACCGAACCTTATGCCGACGCTGTGAAAGAGAAAGTAGAGAAAGCTGCGGATAAAGCAGGAGAAATGGCATGCAAGGCTGTGGACAAAGCGGAAGAGATGGCTGATAAGACAGCTGATAAATTCGGGGCGGCAGCCGAAAAAGCATCTGATAAATTCGGAGCAGCGGCTGACAAGGCCGCAGAAAAAATCAGCGGCGCGGCGGAGAAAGCTGCGGATAAGATAAACGGAAGATAAAAAGCACAAAGGGAGAACACGATGAAAAAACAATGGTTTTCCGCTGTATCAGCAGCGCTGTTCGCGGCGGATCAGATCATGAAATCCTATGCGGAACAGAATATGGATAAAGGCGAGGAAAAGTCACTGCCGGGTTCCGTCCGGCTCCGCAGAGTTGAAAACAGAGGGCTGCCGCTTAATTTCCTGTCCGGGAAACCGCAGGTTGTGAAAGCTCTTTCCCTCACGGCAGCCACTGGAGTGACAGTGATGCATATAGTTTCTCTGTTTAAGAAAACCGGATTCCTGATCAAAGGCGGGCTGTCACTTCTGGCCGCAGGAGCCTGGAGCAATACATTTGATCGATTTGCCCGCGGCTATGTCGTTGATTATATCGGCTTTGCATGTAAAAACGAGAAGATATCACGCATCACGTATAATCTGGCGGACTTTTTCATCGGGGCAGGCACTGCCGTCCTCTCACTGGCAGCTTTTTTCACTTCCCGGAAGGTAAATAAGAAAGAAGAATAGAATACGGTTCGGGAAAACAGGCCATAAAAAGTGAAAGACACCATCAAAATCCGATGGCGTCTTTCACTTTTTCTATATTTCCGTCAAATACCAGTCCATCCATTCCAAGGGCCCGGCCGGCATTTATGTTTTTCTCCAGATCGTCAAGGAAGAAGCATTCCTTCGGATCCAGACGATATGTATCGAAGAGATATTGGTAGATACACGGGTCCGGTTTCGCCATTTTCAGAGGCGCTGAAAACACGATTCCGCTGAATTTCTCAAGGAAGGCATACCGCTCTAAAACCCAGTCCGCAAAATACGTGGAAGCATTTGACAACAGGTATACCGGTATATTGCATTCTTTGAGTTCATCAATGAAGTTCAGCGTATCTTCAAACAGTGTTACATGCTCCGGCCATCCGCGAAAGAAATCGTCTACAGAACCGGCCAGTTCTCCCGGGAGAAGCGAAGCTGTCTCCTTCGCATATTTCCAATAGTCAACTGTGCCCGCGTCCAGTTCATTCCACTTTCTGAACACAGTGGAAAAGATCAGCTCATAATCCGCTTCTGCAGGGAAATACTGTCTCAGCATATATCTTCCGTCGAATTTCCCGATTACATTTCCAAAATCAAATACAATATTTTTATATTTCATAACATATTCTCCCTCTATATAAAAGCAGTCAGCATACTGCCTCCAGCGCTCTGACACCAGCGTGATCTCACTGTCGGCACGCGTCCGGATCCGCGTAGAGCCGAACCAATTCCAGGGCAATGCTGCATGCCGCCTCCATCCCTTCTACGGTGACATGCTCGTAAGGACCGTGGAATGCGTGGCCGCCCGTTCCCAAATTAGGACACGGAAGCCCCTTGAAGCTGAGCTGAGCGCCGTCTGTACCGCCCCTGATCGGCAGGATCTGCGGCGTAACCCCTGCATTTTCACAGGCTTTCTTCGCATTTTCAATAAGATGCATATGCCCGGAAATGATCTCCGCCATATTGCGGTACTGATCTGTAATAGTAACTAAAACCGTCCCAGCACCCCATTTTTCGTTCATTTTCCTTTCAATCTCTTTAAGCAGCACTTTCCTCTGTTCAAAGCGCTTCGCGTCATGATCCCGGATAATATAATCCAGCCTGGCCTCAGCCACATCGCCCTGCATCCGCGTCAAATGGAAAAAGCCCTCATATCCTTCTGTATCCCGGGGCGTTTCATCTGCTGGAAGCATAGAATTGATCTCCATAGCCGCCAGGGAAGCATTGACCATTACGTCCTTCGCGGAACCGGGATGAACATTGACTCCTTTGATAATAAATTCCGCCCGGCACGCATTGAAATTCTCATACTGAATCTCCCCCTCTGAATCTCCGTCCAGCGTATAGGCAAAATCCGCTCCGAACTCTTCCACATCAAAATGAGCCGCCCCCATTCCGATCTCCTCATCCGGCGTAAACGCAATAGCGACCGGGCCATGAGGAATATTTTCGTCAAGAATGCGCTCCGCCATCGTCATAATCTCCGCGATTCCTGCTTTGTCATCCGCGCCAAGAATCGTAGTCCCGTCACTTGTAATCAAGGTGCGGCCTTTCAGCTCTCTTAAATGAGGAAACATATCCGGTGAAAGAATCCGCCCGCTGTCCCCAAGCGGAAGCTCCCTGCCGTTGTAATCTTCGTGCACGAGAGGGAAAATCCTCTGCCCGCAGTAATCAGACACTGTATCCATATGAGCGATAAATCCCAGACAGGGCCGGTCCTCACAGCCGGGTGAAGGCGGAATATGCGCATACAGATAGCACTGATTCGTCACCTTTACATCTGTGATCCCCATGGAAAAAAGCTCCCTGTGCAGAATATGCGCCAGTTCAAACTGACAAGGACTGGACGGCACAGACGAGCTGTCCTCCTCGCTGGGCGTCCGAATCACAACATATGATAAAAGCCGGTCTTTACAATTCATACGGCAGCCTCCTTTAATAATAGATTCATTTCGTCTGAGAGGATTATACTCCCAGACGGGGTGCCTATACAAGGGGTGAAATATTGCACTTTCTCCCTCTGCAGCGTATACTTGGTATGCAGGACAGGAGGACGAAAATATCATGTATAATGAGTACGATAATGAAAACTTTTTTGAACAGTACGCCCAGATGCCGCGCAGCAAAAACGGACTGGCGTCAGCCGGCGAATGGCATCAATTAAAGCCGTTATTTCCGCCTCTTCGCGGCAGGAAAATGCTGGATCTTGGCTGCGGATATGGCTGGCACTGCATGTACGCAGCCGAGCAGGGCGCATCAGACATCCTTGGGATTGATCTGAGTAAAAAAATGATCACGGAAGCAAAAAGACGTAATACAGATAAACGGATCAAATACCGTGTCTGCGGTATAGAAGAATATGAATATCCGGAAAATACATGGGACTGTGTAGTTTCAAATCTGGCTCTTCATTATATAGAGAACATTGAACGAGTATTTCAAAATGTGCACAAAACGCTGATCCCCGGAGGAACATTCCTTTTTAATATAGAACACCCCGTGTTTACATCCGGCGTAAACCAGGACTGGATCTACGGAGAGGATGGCTGCCCGAAATACTGGCCTGTGGATAATTACTTTATTCCCGGAGAAAGGGAAACCCATTTTCTGGGCTGTGATGTAAAAAAGCAGCATCACACTCTGACGCAGATCCTGATGGGACTGATTAACAATGGGTTCATACTTGAAGCAGTGGAAGAAGCCCGTCCATCGGAAGAAATGATGGGAATTCCCGGAATGAAAGACGAACTGCGCAGACCGATGATGCTGCTGGTAAAGTCTGTTTCCGTATCTCAAAAACCGCGTAAATACGACATTTGAGCAAAGAAAAACCGGGGAAATAACTTCCCCGGTTTCCTCAAACCTAATGGAGTATACGGGATTCGAACCCGTGGCCTCCACAATGCGAATGTGGCGCGCTCCCAGCTGCGCTAATACCCCTTAAAGATTTTAAATATTACAAGAATCCGGAAACCCATTCCGCGAGTTTCCGATGGAAACAACGGGGCTCGAACCCATGACCTCCCGCTAGTCAGGCGAGCGCTCTCCCAGCTGAGCTATGTTTCCGATTCAAAATGGAGCTGGCGGGAATCGAACCCGCGTCCAAAAATCCATCCCATGTACTTCTACTATCATAGTCAGTTCTTTTACATTCCCTCCGCCGTACGGAAAACTGACATCCTTACGGTTTTAGTAGCTTCATAATACGCCTGACGGCTCAAAGCTTTGCCGACATCGTTTCTCACATGTTTGATACCGGATTCCCAAAGTGTGAGTGCTTCAGGAGCGGCATGCAGCAATTAGGCTGCAGCTAATTCGTAATTATCGTTAGCGTTTAATTTTAAGTTTGCGATTTGACGCATCGCCTGCGGATAGCTTCTCCATCTTCAAGACCCCTGTCGAAACCAGTACAACCCCTGGCTGTAAATACAGAACCCTCTATACAGATAAAGTCCGTGCTAACGACTGCACAATATATAATATAGAACCGGAGAAGAGAAATGTCAAGCTCTTTTACCCTCAAGTTACTTGAATTTACAGCTATTTAGTTCACTAACACTTTCCATCTGAAATCATCCGGAAGCGGAACAGATATTTTGTAACGCGTATTCTGATGAAGGGAACAGGAGTACCATGCTTCGTTCCGGAATCTGGGAAGAATCTAAGAAGCCGAAGAGTTGTTTAACAGCAAAGCGGTACGCCGGGGAACTCGTTTCACTCAAACAACCCCGCCGTACCGCTTAACAACACCTCCCCGCCTTCTAAGATCTTCCAGCAGATTCCTCCAAAGGCGCATGTCCCTCCTGTCCCCTTCCTCAGATCATACGCTCAAAATATCCGCTCCGCTTCCTGCGCATTCCCAGACAGAAGTGTCACTGTCCTAAACGGAGCTGTAAAGCGCAGTTGGCGCGGCTTGAAGGCTTTTTGCTGCGAAAGTCTCCCGGCCGCGCCTACGATTTGCGACAGCTATATATTCACTGATGTCCGATTTAGAAAGCCCAGAAAACAGCCCCATTTCGAGAAAGATTCTGCGGGGATGGAGGATGGCGACGGGCGCCTTCGGAAGGGAATTAGTGAAACTCGAAGTTCCGGTTACGGATGTTGGGGCAGACGGAGAGATTTGTCTGAGCGAAGCGAGTTGCTCTCCGTCTGTCCCTGCTTTTAATCCGTGGCCGGAACTTCATAGTTTCCCTTATTTCCCTGGAGCGAAGCCCTGAGCCGTCCTCCATCCCCGCAGAATACGTTTTTGGAATAGTCGCTGTTTTCGGACGTTTTGCATTCGGACATTAGTGAACTTTATAGCTGAACAATGCATTTTTTCCCTCTCCAGCTCATATGATATTCAGAAACTTACTCAGGAGGCCTCTCATGCCGGATCTCAATACCTGCCGGGAGCATATCCTTTCGGAAGACTTCCGGGACTTCATCGGCAATCATGTGCGCACGCCCTATCTTGACAGCATCCTGACAGACGATATCTGTGAGCAGTCTGCCGGATTTGATTACAAATGTTACTATATCCCGGCGGAAATTGCCGATCCTGTCACTCTGCCGAAATATTCATATAACTCTATTCCAAAGTGTTACGCGCCTCTGAGCATGGCGGCGTTAAACCAGGCGGGAATACTCCCTGTTCAGAATTATCCGACGCTGCAGTTAAAGGGAAACGGCGTCCTGATTGGTTTTATGGACAGCGGCATTGACTATACCAGCAGTCTCTTCCGAAGCCTGGACGGCACAACCCGTATTGTCTCCATATGGGATCAGACTGTTCAAAGCGGTGAGCCCCCGGAGGGTTTTTCTTACGGCACAGAGTTTACCCGGGATCAGATCAACGCTGCCCTTTCCTCCGAGTCGCCCTTGACTGTTGTCCCATCTACAGACGATACCGGACACGGCACTTACGCCGCCAGCCTTGCGGCAGGAAGCGGAAATCCCGAGGAGCAGTTTCTCGGAGCCGCGCCGGAGGCCTCAATTGCCGTGGTGAAGCTAAAGCAGGCAAAACAGTATCTCCGGGATTACTATTTCATCCCGGATGGTTCTGTGTGCTATCAGGAGACGGATCTAATGCTCGCCATACGTTATTTGAATGAGCTTGCCGATTCTCTCGGACTTCCTTTTGTCATGTGCATCACAGTGGGGTCCAGCATGGGGGGTCATATTGCCACGCTGCCTCTGTCATTTCTTATTGAAGGCTACAGTTCCCGCGCCAATCACATCACTGTCATCGGTACCGGCAACGAAGCGGACAAACGGCATCACTGCTCCGATATGCTTGCAGGCGCAGAAGACAGCCGTACCGTAGAAATACGGGTCGGGGAAAATGTCCCCGGCTTTTCTATGGAGCTTTGGACAGAGATTCCGAATATTCTGGCAATCTCCATTATCTCTCCATCCGGTGAAAACACCTCCCGGATTCCATTCCGGGTAGGCGCCAGCTCAGAGCTTGATTTTCTCTTTGAGCGGACGAAAGTAACTGTAGATTACCGGCTTCTGGTAGAAAAGAGCACTTCTGAACTTATCTTCTTTCGTTTTGACGCGCCCGCTCCCGGGATCTGGAAAATCATCGTGGAGCCAGTATCCGCCATTGACGGCCGGTTTCATATGTGGCTTCCGCTGACGGAATTTTTACCCGGGGAGGTCTATTTTCTGGAGCCGGATCCATACACTACGCTCACCAGCCCGGCCTGCACGGACAGCCCGGTTGTTGTTTCTTACTATGACGGAAATACAAACGGAGTATCGCAGTCATCCGGCCGGGGATATACCAGGACTGGCCGCCTGAAGCCTGACATCACTGCCCCGGGCGTCAATGTCACAGGGCTCCTTCCAGGAGGGCGTTTCTCCGCGCGGTCCGGCTCCTGTGTATCCGCTGCAGTTACTGCGGGGGCTGTGGCTCTGATGCTGGAATGGCTGATTTACATTAAAGAAGTCCCCGGCATCGATTCTTTCCAGATCCGCAGCCTTCTTGTTCTCGGCGCTGTCCGGCCGGACACAATGACGTATCCAAACCGGGAATGGGGATATGGGCAGCTCAACCTCTACAATACTTTCGAAACCATGCGGCGGCTGTAAGCGCGAAACACAGAAAAGAATCAGCCGGCAGAGAATATTTCCCTGCCGGCTGATTCCGTGTGTCTATAGACCGTCTGTTATGCTTCGTCTATTGCTTTTCCGATATCGTGCCGCATATATTTATTTTCGAAATTCACCCACTCTGCTGCCGCGTAAGCGTTCTTCCGCGCTTCTTTCAGGTCTTTTCCCTTGGCTGTCACGCCCAGGACACGTCCGCCGTTTGTGACGATCTGATCGCCGCTGAACTTTGTCCCGGCATGGAAGCAGTAATATCCCTCGTGCTTCTTGAACTCGTCCAGTCCGCTGATCGGGAATCCCTTATCATACTTCACCGGATAGCCGTCTGAGGCCAGCACTACGCACACTGCGGCATTGTCCTCAAACTGCAGGTCAACCTGATCCAGAGTTCCGTCAATACACGCTTCCACCACATCTATAATATCGTTCTTCATCCTCGGCAGCACTACCTGAGCTTCCGGATCGCCAAAACGGGCGTTGTACTCCAGCACTTTCGGCCCGTCCGCCGTGAGCATCAGGCCGAAGAAAATCACTCCCTTAAACGGACGGCCTTCCGCTGCCATCGCGTCCACAGTAGGCTGATAAATATATTTTTCACAGAATTCTTCTACTTCTTTTGTATAGAACGGGCTCGGAGAAAATGTGCCCATCCCACCTGTATTCAGTCCTG
The DNA here is from genome assembly GCA_944384505.1 of uncultured Mediterraneibacter sp. Classification (GTDB taxonomy): domain Bacteria; phylum Bacillota; class Clostridia; order Lachnospirales; family Lachnospiraceae; genus Mediterraneibacter. The sequence continues at coordinate 7,297 of CALWTQ010000077.1, read as the reverse complement.
TATCCCCGTCTCCCGCACGCTTATGGTCCTGAGCGCTTGTCATAGTCTTTATCGTTTTCCCGTCCACAAAAGAAAGTACGGACACTTCCCGTCCTGTCATAAACTCCTCAATAACCATCTCATTTCCGGCAGAGCCGAACTTCTTATCCAGCATGATGGTCTTTACGCCCTCTTTGGCCTCTTCCAGGTTCTGGCAGATAAGGACGCCTTTGCCAAGAGCCAGTCCGTCAGCCTTCAGAACGATTGGAAATTTCGCGTTCTCGAGATAGGCAAGCGCCTGATCCGGATCTGTGAAGTTCTCATATGCCGCTGTCGGAATATTGTATTTCTTCATCAGGTCTTTTGAAAAAGCTTTGGATCCTTCAAGAATCGCCGCGTTCTTTCTCGGTCCGAATGTGCGGATTCCGGCTTCCTCCAGCACATCCACAAGGCCGCCTACCAGTGGATCATCCATGCCGACAATGCACAGGTCGATCTTTTCTTCCTTCGCGAACTTCGCCAGCTTTTCGAACTCCATGGCTCCGATGTCCACACACTGGGCATATTCCGCGATCCCGGCATTCCCGGGCGCGCAGTAGATCTTATCCGCCTTAGGGCTCTTCGCCACGCTTGCCGCAATTGCGTGTTCTCTTCCTCCGCTTCCTACGATCAGTACTTTCATAATCAGCCTCCTATCACTGTTCTGTTATCCTGTACAGTTACCTTCCCGTTCGCGATCAGGTCAATCGCCCGGGGCAGGATTTTCCACTCTGCCTGCTCCATCACTCTTCTCTGGAGAACTTCAGGCGTGTCCCCCTGCTGCACCTCCACAGCTTTCTGCAGGATGATCGGGCCGGTGTCTGTCCCTTCATCTACAAAATGAACCGTAGCTCCTGTCAGCTTCACTCCTCTTGCAAGTGCCGCCTCATGGACTTTCAGCCCATAGTAGCCGGTTCCGCAGAACGAGGGAATGAGCGAAGGATGAATATTGATCATGCGGTTACGATATTTCCGGATCATTTCCGGCGGAATCACTACCAGGAATCCGGCCAGTACGACAAGATCCGGCGCGAGCTCATCCACCGCCTCCATAAGCTTCTCGTTAAACACTGCCCTGGATTCATAATCCTTCGGAGATACGCATCGGGAAGGGATATGATTCTCCTGTGCCCGGGCCAGTGCATATGCATTCTTATTATTACTGATCACGCCCGCGATCTCGGTATTTGTGATTGTCCCGTCTTTCACGCCGTCTATGACAGCCTGCAGGTTCGTCCCGCCGCCGGACACCATCACTGCGATCCGGCATTTTCCCTGCCGGCTGTCTTTCATGCTGTCCGCACCTAACATAAGTCTACTCCTTTTTCTCCTGCCTCGATCTGCCCCACAACATAGGGAGCTTCCCCGGCTTCACGGATTGCTTCCATTGCTCTTTCCACATCCGCCGCATCTACTGCAAGGACCATTCCAAGGCCCATATTAAATGTATTGTACATCATATGTTCCTCCACATCCCCGTCCACGGAGAGCATTCCGAAAATCGGAGGAATAGGGTAGCTGTCCTTTTTAATCACAGCTCTTGTCCCTTCTTTGAGCATACGCGGGACATTTTCATAAAAACCGCCGCCGGTGATATGGCTGCATGCCTTTACCGTAACCCCTGCGTCTTTCAAGCTTTTTAACGCCTTCACATAGATTCTCGTAGGAGCCAGAAGCGCCTCCCCAAGCGTGCACCCCAGACTGTCATAGTATGTATCCAGGGCCTCTCTTTTCATATTAAATACTTTCCGTACAAGTGAAAAACCGTTGCTGTGGATTCCTGAGGAAGCCATACCGATAAGTACATCCCCGGCCCGCAGATTCTCTCCTGTAATCATATCCTTCTTATCGCACACGCCTACAGCGAATCCGGCCAGGTCATACTCGTCTTCCCCCATCAGGCCGGGATGCTCTGCTGTCTCGCCGCCGATCAGCGCCGCGCCGGACTGGAGGCAGCCTTCTGCCACTCCCTTGACGATCTCGGCGATTTTCTCAGGTTCGTTCTTTCCACACGCAATATAGTCCAGGAAAAACAGGGGCTCGCCGCCCGCGCACGCAATGTCGTTGACACACATAGCCACTGCGTCAATGCCAATTGTATCGTGCTTATCCAGGATCATGGCCAGCTTGACCTTAGTCCCGCATCCGTCTGTCCCCGACAGAAGCACGGGCTCATCCATCTCCTTGATCTTCGCCAGTGAAAAGGCGCCGGAGAATCCGCCCAGTCCTCCTAAGACTTCTTCGCGCATGGTTTTCTTCACATGCTCTTTCATAAGTTCTACTGATCTGTAACCAGCCTCGATATCAACGCCAGCCTTCTTATAATCCATAATCTCTTCTCCTTAATTCCCGGCCAGAACACCGGTTAAATCATAACGCGAAATACTGTTTTCCGGATTTTCAGCTATTCAGATATGCCTCGTATCCGATCTCTTTAAGCTTATCCGCCTTCGCCTGTACAGTCTCTTTCATTTCCTGAGAATAGTCTTTTAACTTCTTTAAGATCTCTTCATCTGACGCTGCGAGGATCTTAGCCGCAAGAATTGCCGCGTTCATACCTCCGTCGATTGCTACTGTCGCAACCGGGATTCCCGGCGGCATCTGTACAATAGAATAAAGCGCGTCCATACCGTCCAGGTTCTTGCCTGACATCGGCACTCCGATCACCGGCAGCGGGAAAAGCGCCGCGCACATGCCCGGCAGATGCGCCGCCATTCCGGCTCCCGCTATGATTACTTTGATTCCTTTTCCTTCCGCTGCTTTCGCCCACTCAAAAAATGTGTCCGGCATACGGTGTGCGGAGATAATAGTCATCTCATACTCAATCCCCAGTTTTTCCAGCATTGACGCAGCTTTGCTCATAACCTTGAGGTCAGAGTCACTGCCCATTACGATCCCTACTCTTGGCATTTCGTATCCTCCTTATGATTTGCCGCCCGATCAATAAGCAGGACTTATCTCACAGGTCGTTTTCATCCAGAGGCTCGTTCAGGACTTCCGTCCCGGGAAGCACGAACCTTCCGTCTTTTATTAGTATAATGTGTTTGCCTTCTTTTGTCACTACACTTATTTCTTCTAACTCTTCATAAGGTACGGTTATATCTGTATGGCAGTGGAAGTACGCTTTTGACACATCTGTTTTCCGATTCAGAGATACGGAATTGTCTTTTGCCACAATTTCTTTCCCATTCGGATTGTACACGCGTATTTCCTCGCTCCAGGAATAGCAGGTGTCTCCAACAGCGAAATGAGGACCCGTTTTCTCGGCAATCAGAATCGGCATTTTCTCCTCTATGCCGTATTTTCTCGCCGCCACGTAAGCTGTTGTGTTTGTCCCGATGGCGAACTCGCCCAGAGGAAGGGATTCATGATTTTTGAGGATGGTGTCGAAGATATATTTCCTTCCCTCTTCCGGGTCTTCAAAGTTTCCGCACCTGTAGTCCGTAATCATGCCGTCTTTAAACACCAGTTCCAGATCCGTATACTGCAGTCCTTCCAAGTATACACGGCTGACATGGAGCACGCCGTCCGTCCCTTCCAGAACCGGGGATGTAAACACTTCACCAACCGGAATATTTACATCTGCAACACAGTTCTCAAACTTCGTCTCCTTCTCAGGATTCTCCAGCGGATGAAGGCAGACACGGATATCCGTGCGGTTCGTCCCTTTCCCTTTCACATGTACATATTCGCCCTGATCCAGAGCGTCGATCATGGCCTGCTGTACTTTTTCATAAAGCTTCGCGTCCAGCGTATTGATCCGGATTACCTCATCAAAGATCTGAGGATATTGTTCCCCGATCTCCGGCACGGGATACGCCACAATCGTAAAGCTTCTCTCTTCGCCCTTAATATACTCATTGGTAATCTGGCTGGAACGGCTGTCGTAATCAAGAGCCAGCTCCCGCTGTTCTTCGCTGTAAGCAGCTGCTTCGGGAACTGATTTCGGTGAAAATGGCTTCTCTCCAAATGTCTCCATCACAGCCGGGCCTGCAAACTGCCCCGCCAGAGCGCGGTTCTTCTCATAGACGGTACGCATTACCTCCAGCCTGCGCTCGATGTAGCGCTTATTCATAAACAGGGCCTGGTCCTGCCTGTGGTCGTACTCATACTGCCAGTTGACCACTGCGCCATGGTAGCCGATCTTATGGTGCTCCCGCTTTGTAATCACGCTGGAAGCCGCCCTGTAGATGACCGGCTTGAGCCCCATCTTCCGGAAGTTCTCTATGGCGGCGCGTATGACCTTTTCAAATCCCAGGCTGTAACGGATATTTACAACCGATTTTTTCGACAGGTCTTTCCCTGTATTGATAAAGCCGATCCGATAGCCCTCCGTATATACGTCCGCCATCTTCTGTATCGTTTCTTCCGGGAGAGATCTTAAGTGCCTGGCTGTCCCCAGCTCATTTTCCGTAATGTACTCTCCGAACCGGTAAAGATACTTGTCGTCATCCAAGTCTGCATTCTCAATAATATCTGCCGCAAACGAGCAGGCAGGATCCATCTGTTCCCGAATCCGGTCCGCCAGAAAGACGTCGCAGTAATCGCTTGCGTACCAGTACAGGATGCTTTTAATCTCTCCCGGCCGGGGTCTCTCCACCACACTGCCCGGGCTTCCATCCGTGCCGGTATTTTCGGTCAGATCACTCTCATCCTCCGCATTTTCAAAGCAGTTATACACTTCGATGAACAGCTCGTATAAGATCGTCAGATAGTCTGTTCTGCTCTCAAAAGCATAGGGAATGCCCGCGCGCACTTCCGTATAGAGAAGGCTCAGAAGCCGTCCCATATCTGTCCCGAAGCATGCACAGGCATAGGCCGGATTCGCATAGCTCTTAGCGTACCTCTCTTCTTTGATATCACTGTAGAGGATCTCGTTTAAGCTCTGCATTTCTTTCAGGCTGTATCTCTCCCACTGTCCGCTCTCAATCTTTCTTCTGACATTTTCCAGTTCCAGAAGAAAAATCGCCACATCCTGAAAATAGGGCAGGAACTTCTTCGGCACCGTCTCCTCAGAAACGATCCCTCTGATCCGCTCCACAGCCAGGTCGTGGCGTTCTTCGTACTGTCTGTTTCTTTCTTTCTGCAGTTGTGTCATTTCCATCATCTTAAGCCTCCTATAAATATGGCAAAAAACAGGATCAAAGCAGCCGCATTTACCGGCAGCCCGATCTTGCAGGTCAGGTAATTGCGCTCCCTCTCTTTAAAGCCCCGGATCGCCGCCCGGATGCCGGCGGCCGAAAATACCAGCGCGAGAATCATGATTCCTCCCGCGATCCCGGGCGCCTCTCCCCCGGTGGCATACGCCCATCCGATCCCCGCCGCAAGTATCAGAAGCGCGGCAGCCGCGCTCCAGCACGACAGGATGCCTCTCCGGGAATGCTTATATCCCGCCTGCCCGTACTTTCTCGCCCCTCTTTTCTTCCTCTCCTTTTCACGCTGTCTCTCCTCAGCGGTCTTTTTGTTTCCAAATATCATGTTTTCTCCTTATACTGTTGCACACGGCAAAAATAATATAGCCCAAAACGCCGCCCACTGTATTTAACAAAATATCATCCACATCGAAGCTGCCCACCCGTGTAAAGAGCTGGATAATCTCCACGCACAGGCTCAGCCCCATACTGTAAATCAGCGTTCTGAAAAAGCCTCTGGAATGACCGGCCATAGATATGAAAAATCCATATGGCACGAAAATCAGAATATTGCCGCACAGATTTGCCACTACCGCAAACGTGCCGAGCTGATCTCTGTAAGTCAGAAAACGTCTGATTTCTTTAAACAGCTCCAGATTATATCTGTATTCCTCCGAGATCTCCGTCCTTCCGTACCACTCTGCCAGACAGAGGAAATAAATCAGAAACCCCACATACAGCAGAAACAGAACCTTCCCGAAAACTCTGAGTATTTTTGCTTTCCTGACGCTCAACTAATCTCTCCTTCTATATAGAACAGGCCGCCATCCGCCCGGACAGGGTAAAAAGGGGACTGACCCCCTCCCGGTCTGTCCCCCTGTATGCGGCTTGTATCAGAATGTAATCTCTCTTTTATTTTTCAGCAGGCACGCGCCGTTCACAATAGAAAGAATCCCCGCTGTAATTCCCACAGCCAGCACGATGATTCCGATTACAATACTTCCTGTGCCGCTGTTTTTCATTGTAAGATATGCCTTCTCCATACCCTGACGCTCCTTCCTATTTTGCTTTTGCCCCATATGTTTCATAGTATGCATCGATTGACGCTTTTAATGTATCGTCAATAATGACTTTTCCATTGTACTCCTTATTGTACAGGCACTCAACAACTTCCGCCATAGTTACGATAGCCGCCGTGTCAAATCCATACAGATCCTTAATCTCATCCAGGGCGCATTTCTCACCGCCTTTTCCCACTTCCATGCGGTCCAGAGAAACCATAAGTCCGACGATCGTCACGTCAGCCGCGCCTCTTACCTTCGGCACAGTCTCCTCCATGGACTTACCGGATGTGGTCACATCCTCGATCATAATCACACGGTCTCCGTCTTTCAGCCTGCTTCCGAGGAAGCTTCCCTTGTCCGCGCCGTGATCCTTCTCCTCCTTGCGGTCAGAGCAGTAACGCACCTCCTTGCCGTAGAGCTCGCTGTACGCGATCGCGGTCACAACACTGAGCGGGATTCCCTTATATGCAGGTCCGAACAGTACATCGAAATCATCCCCGTATGTGTCATGGATCGCCTTTGCATAATATTCGCCCAGCTTCTTTAACTGAGAACCGGTCACATAGGCGCCCGCATTCATGAAAAACGGAGACTTTCTTCCACTCTTCAATGTAAAATCTCCGAATTTCAGCACGTCGCTGTCCACCATGAATTCAATAAATTCCTTCTTGTAAGCTTCCATCTGCGGATCCTCCTGTATCTTATAAACTTGCTTTCTATAAGCAGCTTCAAAGCATTCTCTTTTTAAGTCCTCTCAATTCTAACATAAGTTCGGAGCATTTTCAATTTTCTTATTTCGAACCAGACAACTCTTTTCAAAAAGCAATCCCATAACAAATCTTCATAATTACGAGAAACGATGACAGTAAAAGCCCGCCAATGAGCGCACTCCAGCTATTTAGTTCACTAACACCCGGATGCAAAACGTCCGAAAACAGAGGCTATTTCTGAGACGTATTCTGCGGGGATGGAGGACGGCTCAGGGCTTCGCTCCAGGGAAATAAGTGAAACTATGAAGTTCCGGCCACGGATTAAAAGCAGGGGCAGACGGAGAGCAACTCGCTTCGCTCAGACAAATCTCTC
>CALWTQ010000076.1 GCA_944384505.1 uncultured Mediterraneibacter sp. | reverse complement strand
ATGGGGCTGTTTTCTGGGCTTTTCAATTCGGAAGTTAGTGACTATATAGCTGTTGTAAACAGTCGGCGCGGCCGGAAGTCTTTCGTAGCTGAAAGTCTCCAAGCCGCGCCAGTTCTACGTTTCAGCCTGTTTAGAGTAATAACACTTCCCTCTGGAAATGCGCAGGAAGCGGAGGGGATGTTTGAAGCGTAAGTTCTTTGAGAGGGGCGTGTGGGGACTGTGACTTTGGAGGAATCTGATGGAAGATCTTAGAAGCCGGAGAGATGTTGTTAAGCGGTGCGCAGGGATTGCCTGAGCGGAGCGAGTTGCCCGGAGCGCCGCTTTGCATTTAAACAGCTCTCCGGCTTCTTAGATCCTTCCCAGATTCCGGAACGGAGCAGTACACACACGTCACCTCTCAAAGGACACGTTTCAAACATCCCCTCCGCTTCCGGACACATTTTGCCGGAAAGTGTTAGTGAACTAAATAGCTGCACTGTTAAAGATTTCTATTGACAGTATGGCTTAAGTGTAATATAGTGTTCCTGAAAAGTACTACTATAATAACGGAATGACTTTAGTATTCTGCCGGAAGACGGCGGTCTGGGAGGGTGAATACTATGGAAAATGGCAGGGCAACGGAATATCTTATGCATTTCGGAATGTCCAGGCAGGAGGCGCTCGTCTATGAGCAGCTTCTCCTGGGAGGAAAGCAGACCGGATATGAGATTGCAAGGGATACGGGGATATCCCGGTCTAATGCTTATACTTCTCTGGCCGCTCTGGTGGAGAAGGGGGCGGCCTATCTCATTGAAGAGTCCGCGAAGAAGTATATCCCGGTCTGTCCGGAGGAATTCTGCGGAAACAGGATACGGCATTTGCAGGAGGAGAAGAGGTGGCTCAGTGAGAACCTGTCCAGGAGCAGGCCGGAAGAAGAGGGGTATATCACTGTGGAAGGAGAGGATAATATCAGGGACAAGATATGCAATCTCCTTGACATGGCAGAAGAGAGGGTTTATTTTTCCTGTTCTTCGGGCTGCCTTGAGAGATTCAGAGATCATCTGGAGAATGTGGCTTGCAGAGGCAGAAAACTTGTGCTGATCACAGACACAGAATTCTGTATGGATGGAGCGTATGTTTACGTGACAGCTGACAAGGGGAGCCAGGTCGGACTGATTACAGACTCCAGATATGCCCTTTCAGGTGAATTCGGGAAGGACAGTATGAACACATGTCTTTATTCCGGACAGAAGAATTTTGTTATGCTGTTTAAAACAGCGCTCGCAAATGAAATAGAACTGATTAAAATACGAAAAGGAGAAATGAAAGATGAATAAGAAGCCGTTTGTAACAAAAGAGCAGATCGAAGAGATTGTGAAAACATATCCGACGCCGTTCCATCTGTATGATGAGAAGGGAATCCGCGAGAATGTGAAAGCGCTGAAGGAGGCTTTTGCCTGGAATCCCGGCTACAAGGAGTATTTCGCGGTGAAGGCAACGCCAAATCCGTTCCTTATTCAGATTTTAAAAGAGTATGGCTGCGGATGTGACTGCTCTTCTTATACTGAGCTTATGCTTTCCGATGCTATTGATATAAGAGGGGAGGACATTATGTTCTCTTCTAATGACACTCCGGCTGAGGATTTTGTCCTGGCGGACAAGCTGGGCGCTATTATCAATCTGGATGACATCACCCATATCGATTTCCTGGAGAAAGCGATCGGACATATTCCGGAGACGATCAGCTGTCGCTATAATCCGGGCGGACTGTTCAAGATCAGCAACGATATCATGGACAATCCGGGAGATGCAAAATACGGCATGACAACGGAGCAGATCCTTGAGGCGTATAAAATCTTAAAGAGCAAAGGCGCTAAAGAATTTGGTATACATGCATTCCTTGCAAGCAATACCGTGACAAATGATTATTATCCAATGCTGGCGAAAGTACTATTTGAGCAGGCAGTGCGCCTTTCCAAAGAAGCGGGCGTGCATATCAAGTTCATTAACCTTTCCGGCGGAATCGGAATTCCTTACAGACCGGATCAGGAGCCGAATGATATCTATGCCATCGGAGAGGGCGTGAGAAAAGTGTACGAGGAGGTTCTTGTTCCTGCAGGAATGGGAGATGTGGCGATCTACACAGAGCTGGGCCGCTACATGATGGGACCTTACGGCTGCCTGGTGACTAAAGCTATCCATGAGAAGCACACACACAAAGAATACATCGGAGTGGATGCATGTGCAGTAAATCTGATGCGCCCGGCAATGTATGGGGCATACCATCACATTACAGTTCTCGGCAAAGAGGATGCGCCATGTGACCACAAGTATGATATTACAGGTTCACTCTGCGAGAATAATGACAAATTTGCCATTGACCGGATGCTTCCGAAGATTGACATAGGAGATTATCTTGTGATCCATGATACAGGAGCACATGGATTTTCAATGGGATATAACTACAATGGAAAGCTGAAGTCCGCAGAGCTTCTGCTGAAAGAGGACGGAAGCGTGCAGATGATCAGAAGAGCAGAGACTCCGGCAGATTACTTCGCTACATTTGACTGTTTTGAAATTGGGAAAAAGCTGATCCATAGATAAGCTGAATTGTTGAAAAATAGATATTGCAATACGATTTTTTTAGTGATATAATCAAATCTGGCTTCCGACGGAAGCTGGTTTGCCGCTGTGGCGGAATTGGCAGACGCACTTGACTCAAAATCAAGCGGGTAACACCGTGCCGGTTCGAGTCCGGCCAGCGGCATTAGGTAATTCAGCTCTTTAGTCTTTGACTAAAGAGCTGAATTTTTGTCAAATGCGGCGGCTAATTCAAAAGCTAACCGCATATATTTATTAGCAGATTGAATCCCGTAGTCTGTTAAATCTCTTTGTTCCCATACGCCGGCATCTAAGTTATCCGCTCCAAAAAGAAATTGGATAATAGGGATATTTCTGAATTTTGCAACAGCTAAAGATGCTGAGCATTCCATATCAACGGCAATACATCCCTGCTCTTTTCGCTTCTTGATAAGACTGAAAGTTTCCCTGTAAATCCCATCTGTCGTCCAGATTTTTCCGAGAATGTAAGGAATATGATGCCTTTCAAGAAATTCTGCCGCAATTTTGACGGAAGAGACTTCCGCGATAATCTCATCGCTTTTTTCGATATAATGATAGCTTGTGCCTTCATCTCTGACCGCGGATGTCGGAATGACGATCTTATTTTCTGCCGCGGCTTGATTGAGTATTCCGCAGCTTCCAAATTGCACTATTCTTTTCGCACCTAACGCAATAATTTCTTCAAGTCCGGCGGCACAGGCAGGAGCGCCGACTCGGGAAAGGAAAATTCCAACAAAAATATTATTATATTTAACCTTGTAAACGGGCAGAGTGCCGTTGGCAGTATAAAGATTCGCAATGATTTTACACAGTCTGATGGATTGATGAAGGCAGTTCTTTCGCTGCAGAAGTCAGTAAAAACAGTTGTCATGGCGTTCACCTGTGCTCCTTTACTATGATTTTTTTGATTTGTTCCATGATTCTCTGTGGTGTCTCTTTATCTATCGGCATGAGTTTGCTATACATTCGTATGCCTTGATAGGAAAAGATGATCAGGTCAAATATTGATCGGATATCCACGTTATTGAATTCTCCGCTTTTGATGCCGTATTCCAGTAAATTCTGCCACGCTGCGAAAGATAATAGGTACTGTGCGTACAGCTCATTTTTATTTTCGGCATCATCCTTGATAGAAAAGTATTCATAGAATGCCAAACTCAGTGAGGATTGACCGTCCAGCATTTCTTCTTTATATTTTTCCAGTACATCGTTTAATATTTCTATTGCAGACATATTTTTTGCTATTTTTTCTGAAAAAGTATCTTTTTGCTCACTCATAAAGTCATTTATAATTTCTTTAAAGATTTCTTTTGTACTCCCGTAATGACAATATAAGCCGCCCCGGCTTAAGTTAGCCGCTTCGCAAATATCCTTCATTGTAACCTGCTTAAACCCCCTGACTGCGAATAGTTCGCAGGCACAGTTTTTGATATGCTGTCTTGTTTCTTTTCCGCGTTTGTTTGTCATATTACACCGTCACTTTCCGACACTGTTGTCGGAAATATTATACGACATACGTATCGGGAAATCAATATAAGACTTTCTGTCTGGCGGTGGCAGCCAGGAAGAGTGTGGATGTTTATGCATATGATTTGGACTGAATTTCTGACGTTTGCTTACTAATTCCAAGAATGTATACTTGTATACAATTTTGAAAAACTTGTCCTTGCCATTTTTGGGAGAAAGTGTTAAGGTAAGTATGTATCAGTATCAGCAACTATAAATAATTAATAAGGTCAAGGAGGGAAGTATACAAGTGATAAGAAAATCAAAATTACTGATATGTACGCTCCTGCTGTCAATGGTAGTAACCGTACTGCCCGGCATGCAGAGCTTCGCGGCTGAAACAGATGGGGAGGGACAGGCCGCGGCATCAGAACTTCAGGACGAGAACAGTCAGCGTCTTGAAGAAGTAACGGCAACCGAAGAAGACGGAAGCATCTATGAGATTGGTGAGACCGACGGAACAGTATCAGAGGAAAACGCTGAAGAAGCTGTTCAGGAGGAGGTCGAAGAGGCAGAAGCAGAGGTTGCCGCAGCTGCAAACGGCATTGCGATGTTTTCCGCACGCAGCGTAAGCACAAAGGTTGTCAATTTTAATACAAAAGGAAATGCGACTACAAGTTATATAGATGATCAGGGCAGAAGCGGTTATACCAATGGCGCTTACGGCGCTGACGCGGCATACCTGGGAGTGACCTCCGATGGGAAGATCAGGTTCATGCTCTCGGGTGTGACGGGAACCGTATCTGCGTCTGAGGTAGAGCTTGTGGATTATGACACAGTAGCAGGAAATGTGAGCTACTACACAGTGTCAGGCGGGAAGCTGGTTCATTATATATCACAGAACTTGAATCAGGCTCCCACGTCTTCACTGAATAATGGTCCGGCGCCGTCTTATCTTTCAGAGGGTGGAAAGTATTACAGCTATGACGGACATTATTTTTATACAGATTATAATGTGATGATTTCTGATTACCAGGCTGGAGCAAACGGAAGTTCCGCAGTGAATGCCGGCAGTCCGTTCTACAATTATTTTCAGTTCCTGGATATGAGGAGCTCCACAAGTTATACCGGAAGCCAGCTTGACAGTATCCTGAATACATCAATGGCAAATGCAGGAATCTCAGCATCATCCTCAAAGCTTGCCGGAACAGGCAGCAGCTTTGTGGAGAACCAGAATACATATGGAGTCAATGCTCTTTTATCCATGGGAATTGCGATCAATGAGAGCGGTTGGGGAACAAGCTGGATCTGCCAGAATAAGAATAATCTTTTCGGCCTGGACGCAGTGGATACTTCTCCGGGTACAAGCGCAGACACATTTGAAAGTGTGCAGGACTGTATCCGTGATTTTATGAAGAACTGGATGGCAGGCGGATATCTGGACTCCTCAGACTGGAGATATGAAGGCGCATGTCTCGGCAATAAAGCTGAAGGGATGAATCTGAGATATGCTTCTGATCCGTACTGGGGCGAGAAAGCGGCTCAGCATGCATGGAACCTGGATGCAATAGGCGGAAGCCAGGATTATTTGGGACTCAGCGGAGGCGGGACGGATGATACGGCGACGGATGTACCTTCTACAGATACTCCGTCCGCAGATACGCCTGCAACAGATACGCCTTCTACAGACATTCCATCCGCGGATACGCCATCCACAGACGAACCGTCAGCGGATACGCCTCCAACAGACGAACCGTCAGCGGATACGCCGCCAGCAGACGAACCGTCAGTGGATACGCCATCCGCAGACACGCCTGCGGCGGATACCCCATCGGCAGATGAACCGTCAGCGGATACGCCATCAGAGGACGCCCCATCCGCGGATACACCTGCGGCAGACGAGCCTTCTGCAGACAATTCGACAGACAGCTCACCGTCAGATGAATCATTACCGGATGATCCGTCAGCTGAATCACCTGCAGGTGGATCAGATACGGATACGCCGTCAACAGACGCCCCGTCAGCGGATACACCAACAGCAGATGATCCGTCCGCAGACACACCGGTGACAGATACACCGTCAACAGGTGGGAATGATACGTCTTCAGAGGGCGGTACTTCCGGAGAGCAGCCGGACAACCAGACGTCTGACAGTACGTCAGGCAGTGAAACAGCGGCAGGTACAACCAATACTGATACGTCTACAACAACATCTGCCGCAGAGACAAAAGAGTCTCTCACTGATACGGGAAACAGAGTCACAGTCAGAGGCAGTTTCTCTGATGGAGCTTCTGTAATAGTCACAGCGGTTGATCCGAATACAGATGCTTACACGAAATATGTGTCAGCTGATGAGGTCAAAGGAAAGACTATCCTGGGAGTGTATGACATTACATTGACAGGAACACTGGATGGACAGGCAGAACTGACTTTCCATGTGGGATCAGATTATAATGGAAAAAATGTAATCATTCTTCATTATACTGAAGATGGAAACTATGAGAAGTATATTGCAACTGTAGAAAACGGTCAGGCTACAATCGGTGTCAATGGATTTTCCCCATATGTCATTGCACTGGATGAGTCAGGCACAGGTACTGTAAGCCCTAAGACAGGGGATTCAGGAAATATGGCTGTCTGGGCAGCGCTTCTTGGACTCTCAGCAGTTATTGCGGCGGGGGCGTTGAGAAAGAGATCTTACAGATAAACAGAAATATGCAAATGGAAACGCCGGGAGATTACTCCTGGCGTTTCATAATATAAGGCCTTTGGATTAGATGTTACAGAAACATCTTGGCCAGATCGGCAAATCTTTGGATTCTTACCCTGGCGTCCGGTACATCCCCAAATCCGAATTCTGCGAAAATAAATGGTATTCCCGCTTCTGCGCAGGCATCCGCGTCGCCCTGCGTGTCTCCCACATATACAGCGTCTTTCAGGCCGTTCCTTTCCATGAGAGTGCAGATTGTCCTGCCTTTCGGTGTCTGTGTCTCTCCAAAACACAGGTGGTCTTTAATATATGGCACAAGCCCGGCTGCTTCCATGACAACCTCAATGTACCCGCACTGGCAGTTGCTTACGATAAAAAGAGGATATTTCCCGGCCAGTTTTTTGATCGTTTCCGTAACTCCTTCATACAGAGTGCCCGGGTGATTCCTGAGATAAGTATTTTCGAAATTATAACAGGCGTCGAGAAGCGCATTCCGCTCTTCAATGTTCTCAATCATAGGGAAGATCGCTTCCCCGATCTCAGTCATAGTCTTTCCAAACAGCCCTTTTAAGATCCGGCGATTCAGAGAAATATCAAGAGAGGAATTCTCCCGGATCGCCAGGTTCCAGGCTTCGGCTACAGGTTCCGTTGAATCCCAGAGTGTTCCGTCTACGTCAAAAATGATTCCATCCATATAAATATTCTCCTTTCCTGATGACAGATGGCTGAACTGTTATCATGATATCATAAAAACATTCTTTTAAAAAGGTCATTTTTAGTGTATACTTTAGTAATGGCCGGCGGCAGTATATGTGGCAGATGAAGTGGATTTAATATGCCTGTACGCTGCGCCGCGGACGGAGGAAGACTGATGAGAGAAAAGATTGTACTGATAGACGGACACAGTATTTTAAACCGGGCGTTCTATGGGGTCCCGGATCTGACGAACTCGGAGGGACTGCATACAAATGCGGTCTATGGGTTCTTAAATATTATGTTCAAAATATTAGATGAAGAGAAGCCGGAGTATCTGACGGTTACGTTTGATGTTCACGCGCCCACATTCCGGCATGAGATGTATGCGGATTATAAAGGCACGAGAAAGCCTATGGCAGAGGAACTAAGACAGCAGGTGCCGGTGATCAAAGAAGTTCTGACTGCTATGAACATTGAGATTATCGAGAAGGCCGGACTGGAGGCGGATGATCTGCTTGGCACGATTTCCTGCCTGTGTGAGGAGAAGGGGATGGATGTGTCCATCATATCCGGAGACAGGGATACGCTGCAGCTTGCCACGGAGCATGTGAAGATCCGCATTCCGAGGACGAAACAGGGAAAGACGGAGATCGAAGATTATAATGCGGCGGACGTAGTGGAGCGGTACGGTGTTACACCCAAAGAGTTTATCGATGTGAAAGCTTTGATGGGGGACGCGTCGGACAATATTCCGGGTGTGCCCGGAATCGGTGAAAAGACAGCGACAAAGATTATCCAGGATTATAAGAGTATCGAGAATGCATATGAACATGCGGACGAGGTGAAGCCGCCCCGCGCCAGCAAGAATCTGAAGGAGTACTGGGAACAGGCGAAGATGAGCAAGACGCTGGCAACGATAGAGGTTCACGCGGATATTGAGTTTGACCTGGAGAAGGCGCGGCATGGGAATCCATACACAAAGGAAGCTCATGAAATTTTTCAGCGGCTCCAGTTTAAAAATATGCTGAGCCGGTTTGATGTGGAAGCTTCCGCAAATGAGATAGAGAAGGCGTTCCGTGAGATTACTGACCGGGATGAGATCAGCCGTGTTTTCACGGAGGCGGCCCAGGCGGAGTGTGTGGGCGCAGCGCTTTCGAAAGATCCCGGCAATATACCGCCGCTGTTTGCTCACCCGTCGGGCTTTGGAAGAATTTCCATCGCATATGGGAATGATAAGATTTTTACGATCCCATGCGATATGGAGACGGATATGGAATATCTTTTCGAGAGGCTTTCTGAACTGGCCAGAGAGGCAAAGTGCTTTTCTATGTGTAATCTGAAAGAGGCTCTGCCTTATCTGGATCTGAAAGAATCTGAGAAACCGGGAGGTCAGGCTGAGGCGGAAAAATCGGCAGGAAAGCGCTTCTTTGACGGAATTGTGGCGGCTTATCTGCTGAACCCGCTCAAAAGTGACTATGAATCCGACGATGTGGCGAGGGAACATCTGAGCCTTCTGATTGATGAGAAGCTGGATGAGAAGGAGAAGTCCTGCTATGAGGCGTATACGTCCTTTGCGGCGGCGCCTGTTCTTGCGGAGAAATTGAAAGAGGCGGGGATGGACCGGCTCTTCCGTGACATAGAGATGCCACTTGTGTTTACACTTTCAGATATGGAAAGAGCGGGAGTGAAAGTGGAGGCAGAGGCGCTGAAAGTATATGGCGATCAGCTGGGCAGCCGGATCGCGGATCTGGAGAAGGAGATCTACGATCTGGCAGGCGAAGAATTCAATATCAATTCTCCGAAGCAGCTGGGCGTGATTCTGTTTGATAAGCTGGGGATGCCTCATGCCAAGAAAACAAAGACCGGATATTCTACGGCCGCGGATGTGCTGGACAAGCTGGCCCCGGATTATCCGATTGTTGCGAAGATACTGGAATACCGCCAGCTTGCCAAGCTGAAATCAACTTATGCGGACGGACTTGCCGTGTTTATTGGAAGCGACGGGCGGATTCACGGAAAGTTCAACCAGACGGTTACGGCGACCGGGCGCTTAAGCAGCACAGAGCCAAACCTCCAGAATATCCCTGTGCGCATGGAACTGGGGAGACTGATCCGGAAGGTATTTGTCCCGGGGGAGGGATGCGTGTTTGTGGACGCGGATTATTCTCAGATCGAACTTCGGATCCTGGCCCACTGTTCAGGAGATGAGCAGCTGATCCAGGCGTACCGGGAGGCGAAAGATATCCACAGGATGACTGCGTCCCAGGTGTTCCACACTCCTTTTGACGAGGTGACGGATCTGCAGCGCCGCAATGCAAAGGCGGTAAACTTTGGAATTGTGTATGGAATCAGTTCTTTCGGACTGAGCCAGGACCTGAGTATTACACGGAAGGAAGCGGCTCAGTATATTGAACACTATTTTGAAACTTATCCGGGAATCAAGAAGTTCCTGGATGATTCAGTGGCCAATGCCAAGGAAAAGGGGTATGCTGTGACTTTATTTGGCAGAAGAAGACCTGTGCCGGAACTTAAATCAAGCAACTTTATGCAGAGAAATTTCGGCGAGCGTGTAGCCATGAACGCTCCGATTCAGGGGAGTGCGGCAGATATTATCAAGATTGCCATGATCGAAGTCCATGCAGAGCTGAAAAAGCGGGGACTGAAATCCAGGCTGATTCTCCAGGTTCACGATGAGCTGCTGATCGAGGCTGATGAGGATGAGGTGGAGGAAGTAAAGGAGATTCTGAAAGACAAGATGGAACATGCCGCAGAGCTTTCTGTTCCCCTGATTGTGGACATGCATACAGGAAAGAACTGGTACGAGGCGAAATAGAGAGATGAAAGTACTTGGAATTACCGGCGGTGTAGGCTCGGGGAAAAGTGAAGTTTTAAATTATTTAAAAGATGCGTACCAGGCATATATCTGCCAGATGGACGAGACGGCGAGAACTCTCCAGAAAAGCGGGACAGAGTGCTTCCGCCGGATCGTGGAGCATTTCGGAAATGGAATAGTCGGCCCGGACGGTGAACTGGACCGGGGCGCGCTTGGACGCATTGTGTTTTCGGATGAAGAGGAGCTGAAGGCACTTAACGGAATCGTTCACCCGGAGGTGATCCGGTGGGTGCAGGAAGATATTGCCCGCAGGGCGGAAGAGGGAGTATGTCTCTATGTGGTGGAGGCGGCTCTTCTTCCGGATGTGGGAAGTGAACTGTGCGATGAACTGTGGTATATTTATGCAGAGGAATCCGTACGCCGGGAAAGGCTGAAAAGCTCCCGGGGGTATACAGACGAGAAGATCACGCAGATGATCGCGTCACAGCCGGCGGAAGATTGTTTCCGCCGGATATGCACTGCTGTCATTGACAACAGCGGCAGCTTTGAAGAGACAAAAAGAGAAATAGGAGAGAGATTAAGATAATGAGAATGTGCAGCATTGCCAGCGGAAGCAGCGGCAACTGTATCTATGTGGGAAGTGATCATACACATTTGCTCGTAGATACAGGGATCAGCAAGAAAAGAATTGAAGAAGGCTTAAAAAAGCTGGAGATCAAAGGGGAGGAACTGGACGGCATCCTGATTACCCATGAACATTCAGATCATATTCAAGGACTCGGGGTGTTCAGCAGAAAATATGAGGTTCCGGTCTACGCAACTCCGGGGACGATCGAAGGGATCCGGAGCTATTCGGGTCTTGGAAAGGTGCCGGAGGGGATTTTCCATCCGATCCATACGGACGAACCATTTGTACTCGGGGATGTGACAGTGAACCCGTTCGCAATCTCCCATGACGCCAACGAGCCGTCCGGATACCGTCTGGAATGCGGAGGAAAATCCGTTGCAGTCGCCACAGACCTGGGAAAATATGACGACTACACGGTAGAGCATCTTAAGAATCTGGACGCCGTGCTCCTGGAGGCGAATCATGATGTACATATGCTGGAAGTAGGCGGGTATCCTTATTACCTGAAACAGAGAATTCTGGGAGATAAAGGGCATCTTTCAAATGAATTGTCAGGCCAGCTGCTTTGTGATATACTACATGATAATCTGAAGCACATTGTCCTGGGACATTTGAGCAAAGAGAATAATTATGCGAAGCTTGCGTATGAGACGGTCAAGCTGGAAGTCACGCTGGCGGACAATGATTACCGCGGTGAAGACCTGGATATGTTTGTGGCCGGCAGAGATGCTGTTTCAGATATCATCACAGTCTGATGGAGGAGGAAGTGGAACATGAAGAAATGTATTGTAACAGTGCTGGGAAAAGATACGGTGGGAATTGTTGCTAAGGTGTGCACATATCTTGCAGAGAATCAGATCAATATTCTTGATATCTCCCAGACGATTATCCAGGGATATTTTAATATGATGGTAATCGCTGACGTGACCGGACTTGAGAAAGATTTTACCGTCCTGTGCGATGAGATGGAGAAGCTGGGAGAGGAGATCGGCGTGAGTATCCGGTGCCAGAGAGAAGAGATTTTTGAAAAGATGCACCGTCTGTAAGCCGGCAGACAGACAATTGGAGATAGCGAGGATAAGAGAATATGATCAATATGTATGAGGTGTCAGAGACGAATAAGATGATCGAGCATGAAAATCTGGATGTGCGGACTATCACACTCGGAATCAGCCTTCTGGATTGTATCGACTCTGACCTGGATGAACTGAACCGTAAGATTTATGACAAGATTACCAGAACTGCGGAAAACCTCGTGGCAGTTGGCGCTGATATTGAAAAGGAGTTTGGAATCCCTATTGTAAACAAGAGGATTTCCGTGACTCCCATCGCCCTGATCGGCGGCGCGGCATGCAGGACGCCTGAGGATTTTGTGACGATAGCCAGAACTTTAGACCGGGCGGCGCAGACTGTGGGGGTGAACTTTATCGGAGGATATTCAGCGCTTGTGTCCAAGGGGATGACAAAGAGTGATGAGAATCTGATCCGTTCCATCCCGCAGGCTTTGTCAGAGACGGAGAGGATCTGCAGTTCTGTGAATGTGGGATCCACAAAGACGGGAATTGATATGGATGCGGTCCGCCTCTGCGGTGAGATGGTGAAAGCGGCGGCCGAAGCTACAAAGGAGAGAGATTCTCTGGGATGCGCCAAACTTGTGATCTTCTGCAATGCGCCGGACGACAACCCGTTTATGGCAGGCGCGTTCCTGGGCGTGACAGAGGGCGACGCCGTGATCAATGTGGGGGTCAGCGGCCCCGGCGTGGTAAAGAAGGCTCTGGAGGAAGTGAGAGGAAAAGGCTTTGAAGAGCTCTGTGAGACCATTAAGAAAACAGCGTTCAAAGTAACCCGTGTGGGACAGCTTGTGGCTGGTGAGGCTTCCAAACGTCTTGGTATTCCTTTTGGAATCGTGGATCTTTCTCTTGCGCCTACCCCGGCAGTGGGAGACAGTGTAGCGGAGATCCTGGAGGAGATCGGCCTGGAGCGCGTGGGCGCGCCGGGAACGACAGCTGCCCTTGCCCTCTTAAATGATCAGGTGAAAAAAGGCGGAGTGATGGCGTCCTCCTATGTGGGCGGTTTGAGCGGAGCCTTTATTCCGGTCAGCGAAGACCAGGGGATGATCGATGCGGTTCATGCTGGTTCTCTTTCGCTGGAGAAGCTGGAGGCCATGACCTGTGTCTGCTCTGTAGGACTGGATATGATCGCGATCCCCGGGAAAACAAGCGCGGCTACGATATCCGGAATCATCGCGGATGAGATGGCGATCGGCATGGTAAATCAGAAGACAACGGCAGTGCGCCTGATCCCGGTAATCGGAAAAGACGTGGGAGATACCGCAGAGTTCGGCGGCCTTCTGGGATACGCTCCGATCATGCCGGTGAATGAATTCGGGTGCGAGGCATTTATCAGCAGGAAGGGAAGAATTCCCGCGCCGATCCACAGTTTTAAGAATTAACTATAACAGTTCAGTTATCAGGAATGGCGCGGCCTAAACTGTTATGAAGAGCAGAAATAAGGAGAAAAGAGTCATGCGTAAAGTGGCGATTGTAACTGACAGTAACAGCGGAATCACCCAGAACCGTGGAAAAGAGCTCGGGATCTATGTCCTTCCCATGCCGTTTTTTATTGACGGGGAGCTTTATCTGGAGGACATTACTCTGACTCAGGAAGAATTCTATAAGAAGCTGGGAGAAGATTCGGATATTTCTACATCTCAGCCCTCCCCGGGGAATGTGATGGAACTGTGGGAGAAGGTCCTGAAAGATCATGACGAGATTGTCTGCATCCCTATGTCCAGCGGGCTGTCCAGCACATGTTCTACCGCGATGTCTATTGCGGCGGAGTACAAAGGAAGAGTGCAGGTCGTTGATAATCAGAGGATTTCTGTCACCCAGGAGCAGTCCGTGTATGATGCGATGAAGCTGAGAGATGAGGGAAAGTCAGCGGCAGAGATCAAAGAGGTTCTGGAGCGGGAGAAGATGCTGTCAAGCATTTACATCACTGTGGATACTCTGAAATATCTTAAAAAGGGCGGAAGAGTTACGCCCGCTGCGGCTGCCCTTGGCACAGTGCTGAACTTAAAGCCTGTGCTCCAGATCCAGGGGGAGAAGCTGGATGCGTTTGCAAAGGTGCGCGGCTGGAAAGCAGCGAAAAAGACGATGTTAAACGCGATTGAAAAGGATCTGAACGAGCGGTTTGCAGATATAAAAGATGATATGGTACTGGGAATGGCCTATACCTGCTCAAAAGAAGAGGCGCAGGAGTGGAAAGGTGAGATTATGGAAAGATTCCCGGGATATGATATTCTGGAAGGACCGCTTTCCCTTAGCGTAGCATGCCATATCGGGCCTGGCGCGATGGCAGTGACATGTATGAAAAAAGCTTAAAATACAGTGTGAACAGCAATAATACAGCCGCATCTATGATTCCAAAATCATAGATGCGGCTGTATTGCCTATCCTATGCCGCCGAAGAAGATGCCCAGTACATATACCAGTACAGCCACTCCGCAGAATACATATTTTGTCATTGGCTTAAACCATTTCCCGAGGGTACGGTTCCGTCCGAGCTGGACCGCGTTGCGGGCAAATGTATCCCCGCAGATCCAGAACATGGCGATTCCTGCAAGGAGAGCGCCAAGCGGGATCACATAGATGGAGATGCTGTCCATCCAGGGGCTTAACAGATCTCCTTCCACGAAGACGCCGACCGCCGCGGTTACGCCTCCGACGAGCGCAAGCGCTGTTCTGCGGGACCATCCGAGCCGCTTCTGGAGAGCCTCCACAGGGCTTTCCAGAAGATTCATAAGAGAGGTGGCTCCCGCAAAGAATACTGCCAGGAAGAAAATGATAGCGAATACCCGGCCGAAAGGAATGCTCTGGATCACGGAAGGAATTGTGATAAAGAGGAGTCCCGGGCCGGAATTGGGCTCCATGCCGTATGCGAATACAGCGGGGATGATGACAAGTCCGGAGAGGAGAGCGGCCATTGTGTCAAAGAAAGCGACATACTTCGCGCTGCTTACTACATCCACGTCTGATTTTAAGTAACTGCCGTATACGACTGTTCCGCTTCCTGCGATGGACAGGGAAAAGAAGGCCTGTCCCATGGCATAGACCCAGGTCTGCGGGTCCGCCATAGCAGACCAGTCGGGCTGAAACAGATACGCATACCCTTCCGCGGCTCCGTCCAGGAAGGCCACCCGCACGGCAAGGAAAAGGAAGAGGACGAAGAAGGCCGGCATCATAAACTTATTAACCTTCTCGATACCGTGGGAGATTCCGAATGACATGCAGATCAGGACAAGGACCAGTCCGAGAAGATGCCAGGGGATGCTGCCAAAGTTCCGGGAGAGGGCGGCAAATACTGCGGTGGGCTCTGAACCGTCTGTAATACTTCCGGAAATGGATGAAACCAGGAATTTCAGAATCCAGCCGATAATTACACTGTACCCGATTGCGATTCCGAGAGAGCCGATAACCGGGATCAGCCCGATGAAGGATCCAAGCTTAGAGTTCCTCATTTCAAAGGCTTTTTTAAAAGCGCCTAAAGGACCGGACTGCATTGCGCGTCCGAAAGCCATTTCTCCGACCACTCCGGTAAATCCGATGAGAAGTACGAAGAAGATATAAGGGATTAAAAATGCGGCTCCGCCGAATTCACCAATCCGGTACGGAAACATCCAGATATTCGCCATTCCTACAGCACTTCCGATGCAGGAAACGATAAATCCCCATTTATTATTAAATTTGTCTTCTGATGAAGTGTGCCGGGATTTCATAAATCACATAACTCTCTTTCTTCTGGATTGCCTCAGCGGCACAGACATTATATCATAGTTCCGATCCGGCGTAAAACAGAATTCCCAGTGTCCGGCGGATAATGTCCTGTACGGCATCCGTTCCCATTTCGGTATTTATTGTGAGATCATAATTGCCGGAGTGTCCCCAGATCCTATGAGTATAATAATGATAATTATCAGACCGTCTCCGATCCATTTTGTGTATCTTCTGGCGGGCGTCGGCCTCGGAGAGATTCTCTGCGGTCATAATCCGTTTTGCCCGGTAATCTTCAGATGCGTGAAGATAGACTTTCAGGCAGTTCGGGTGATCCCGGAGCACATAATCCGCACAACGGCCGAGAATAACGCAATTCCCCTTGTCGGCAAGCCGGAGGATTACCTCACTTTCGGATTCAAAGATCTCATCTCGGGGAGCCTCTTTTGTATCGGAATATACATACATCTGGCTTATAAGATCATACAGAAAGCTGTTTGTCATATTCTCTTCGCGCTCCTGAATGAATTTCGGAGTATATCCTGTGGAGCCGGCGGCCATCTGGATGATCTCGCTGTCATAAAAATCAAACCCGAGTTTTTCTGCAAGCGCCTTTCCGATATCATGTCCTCCGCTTCCGTATTGGCGCCCGATTACGATTACGGGACGATTCGGGTGCTGAGACCCGGCGGAAATGCTGTCTGTTCCGGGGGAGCCGGAGGGAAAGAGTACAGCGGTTAAAAATGCGAGCTTCCGGCCAAAGAGACGGGCAATGAAGCCTACAAGGAGCGCTGCTATGACGGTTCCCTCCCGTACTCCGTTCAGCCGGTGAGCGGTGACAAATGATATCAGGACCGCAATTACAGTCAGAGACACGTCAAAGGCTACTTTTGTTGACCCGAATTCTGTTTTCCATGTAGACGAGACGGCCCGGACAAAGGATTCTCCCGGCAGCATGGCTACATCTGCCAGCACCTCTGTATAGACTCCGAATCCCAGGATAATGCATCCGACAAGGAGATAGAGAAGAGAAGCAGCATAAGTCTGGGGCTTTACAAAGAAAAGCAGCGCCATAGTCAGGTCAATGAAATATCCGAACAGAACGGAGATCGGAATCTGCAGCAGGTGCTCAAACTTAAAATTCCTGCGGAGGATGGCCAGTTGGATTCCGATCAGCAGAAGGCTGAATATGATTGTGAACTGTCCGAGAGTAAAGGGGAAATTCAGACTAAGCACATAAGGGATTGATGAGATTGGGGATGTCCCCAGATCCGCTTTCGTGATCAGACTGACACCAAGCGAGTTAATGAAAAGCCCGATCAGAAAGATAATATAACGTTTTAATTTTTCCATAGAAATATCATTCCTTTCTCAACATAGTAACGGTTCAGCCCGCGGCATTCGGAAACCCGCTCATCCCCGGCGGCCGGGCTGCTGCTTCAAATAATAGAATGATGCGGGGGGCAAAAGCCCCCCAACTACGATGCTGTGTTCTCGCAGATTCTAAGAAACAGGCTCATAAATACTTCCTGGTCTTCTTTAGAGATTCCCCGGAAAGCTTTCGCCTCCAGCTGCTCAAAAGCATCCGCTACCTGCTTCCCTTTGGATTTTCCCTTATCTGTCAGGAAAATGTAGAAACTGCGGCGGTTGCCGTGCAGCATGCGGCGCTCTACAAGGCCGGTTTCTTCCATTCGGTTCAGCAGTGTTGTGAGAGTGCCCGGTTCAATGTGGCACCCGTGCGCGATTTCTTTTTGAGTGGCGCCGTCGTGATCTTTCAGATAGTCGAGGATTTTCGGCTGCCCGGCCGTCAGGCCTGTGCCCTTCAGTCTTGCGAGAAGTTCCTTCTGGAACATGGACTGCTCTGACATAATTAAATAATGAAATGAATGGGACATAGTATTGCTCCTTGTGAAATTGAGGCAGGCAGTGTGATACTGACTCGTGATTTCAAATTTCAAAATTCTTTGAAATCAAATAATTTGAATTCAAACAAAAGTAATTATAAAGAGAAAACATCAAATCGTCAAGAGGGGGGACAGCTATTTAGTGCACTAACATATCCAGTGACTCACGTCCGGAAACGGGGCGGATGGTTTGCGATACGTATTCTGTGAAAGGGGACAGCCGTGCGATGTTCCGTTCCAGAATCCGGAAAATCTAAC
>CALWTQ010000075.1 GCA_944384505.1 uncultured Mediterraneibacter sp. | reverse complement strand
GACTTTGGAGGAATCTGATGGAAGATCTTAGAAGCCGGAGAGATGTTGTTAAGCGGTGCGCAGGGATTGCCTGAGCGGAGCGAGTTGCCCGGAGCGCCGCTTTGCATTTAAACAGCTCTCCGGCTTCTTAGATCCTTCCCGGATTCCGGAACGGAGCAGTACACACACGTCACCTCTCAAAGGACACGTTTCAAACATCCCCTCCGCTTCCGGACAAATTTTGCCGGAAAGTGTTATTGAACTTTATAGCTGATGCTTGTCGAAAAATGTTACAAAATTATTACGGGAAATATATTGACAAATGGTTCCAGTGTGATATACTTTGAAAGTCAAAATATTTAAGACTCAAAATAAATAGTAACGGTTCTTAGTTCTTATTTTAAACTGCGGACTGCTGAAACGGCAGCTGTCAGGTTTGTGCCAGTCATGGCTGAACTGTTACAAAGAATACACAGACGTTTTTGGAGAAGGAAAATGGTTGGTAAAATATGCGGAACCGGCTCTTATGTGCCGCCCCACGTGATGAGTAATGACGATCTGGCAAAGATTGTTGACACAAATGACGCTTGGATACGGGAGAGAACCGGAATCGGAAGAAGGCACATTATCAAAGGAGAAACAACGTCCTATATGGCCGGACAGGCGGCGCTTAAAGCGGTGGAGGACAGTGGGATTGACCCGGCTCAGATTGAACTGATTCTGGTTGCCACATCCTCATCGGAGACGGTGTTCCCATGCGCCGCGTGCGAGGTGCAGAAGACCATCGGCGCCGTACATGCGGCGGGATATGACCTGAACGCGGCGTGCACGGGGTTTGTTCTGGCGTTTAATACAGCGCAGGCATACATAAGCGCGGGAATTTATAAGACAGTGATGGTGATTGGCGCTGACAGCATGAGCTGTATGGTTGACTGGACAGACCGCAGTACATGCATTCTGTTTGGAGACGGAGCCGGAGCCGCGATTCTCTGTGCAGAAGAAGGTGAACCGGCATTTATGGCTGCACATTCTGATGGAGTAAAGGGCGAGGCTCTGACAGGGCTGAGCAGGCACCGGGGCGGCTGGAAACCGGAGGGAGAGGACAAAGAGTCCTATATCCATATGGACGGACAGGCAGTCTTTAAGTTCGCGGTGCGCAAAGTACCCGAGATCATAGAAGAAGTGCTCTCAAAGGCAGATGCGGAGCTGGAGGATATTGACCATTTCGTGCTCCATCAGGCCAACAGAAGAATTATAGAAGCTGTGGCAAAACGCCTGAAAACAGACATTTCGAAATTCCCGATGAACCTGGAGGAGTACGCAAATACATCCGCGGCTACAGTGCCGATTCTTCTGGATGAGCTGAACCGAAAGGGACAGCTTAGAAGAGGAGAGAAAGTCATGCTCTCAGGATTCGGGGCGGGCCTGACCTGGGCAGCGTGCCTGTTTGAGTGGTAGAGAAAATGGGTGGCAGAGACAGCAGCCCGGATAACCAATTGATGAAGGTAATTCCCGGCAGAGCCGGATTACATAATATATTTCATTTCAGAAAGGAAAAGAAACCATGTTAGAGAAGATCAAAGAAATCGTAGCAGAATCATTAAACGCAGATGTAGAAAGCCTGACAGAGGAGACGTCTTTTAAAGATGATCTTGGTGCAGATTCCCTGGACCTGTTTGAAATGGTGATGGCGTTCGAGGAGGAATTTGAAGTGGAGATTCCGTCCGAAGATCTGGAGCAGATCGCGACAATCGGCGATGTAGTGAAATATCTGGAAGCACATAAATAAGACTTAAGAAAAACAGAGAAGAAATATTTCAGAAGATATCATTATTTAGAAAGAAAGGTTGTAGAGTATGAAGACAAAAGTAACCGAACTGTTGGGAATTGAATATCCGATCATTCAGGGGGGAATGGCCTGGGTTGCTGAGTATCATCTTGCAGCCGCCGTATCCGAAGCCGGCGGCTTGGGGCTGATCGGCGCAGCGAGCGCGCCGGCTGACTGGGTGCGTGATCAGATCCGGGAGGCAAGGAAGCTCACGGACAAACCATTTGGAGTAAACATCATGCTCATGAGTCCGTATGCGGATGATGTGGCAAAAGTGATTGTGGAGGAAGGCGTGAAGGTTGTTACAACAGGCGCAGGTTCTCCGGAGAAATATATGAAGATGTGGAAGGAAGCCGGAGTAAAGGTGATCCCGGTAATCGCGTCAGTGGCTCTCGCGAAGCGCATGGAGAGATGCGGAGCGGACGCCCTGGTTGCAGAGGGAACAGAGGCCGGCGGACACATCGGTGAGAACACAACCATGGTGCTTGTGCCCCAGGTTGTGGATGCGGTGAGCATCCCGGTGATCGCGGCGGGCGGCATTGCCGACGGAAGAGGAATCGCGGCGGCATTTATGCTGGGCGCCCAGGGCGTACAGATGGGAACTCACTTTGTGGTTACGAATGAATCTCAGGTTCATGAAAATTATAAAGATATGATCATCAAAGCAAGGGATATTGATTCCCGTGTAACAGGAAGATCCACAGGACATCCTGTAAGAGCTCTGAGAAATCAGATGACAAAAGAGTACTTACAGAAGGAGCAGGAAGGCGCTTCCTTTGAGGAGCTGGAGCTTCTCACTCTGGGCGGCCTGAGAAGAGCGGTCGTTGATGGAGATGTGAAGACGGGAAGCGTGATGGCAGGGCAGATCGCCGGTATGGTGAAGGAGAAAATGTCATGTCATGATCTGATTCAGAAGCTGGTGAAAGAGACGGATGAACTGATCGGAGGAAAAGGATTCTATGAGTAAGATCGCATTTATGTTCCCCGGACAGGGGGCGCAGAAAGCCGGAATGGGCAAGGATTTTTATGAACAGAGTGAAACAGCGCGTAAAGTCATCGATAAGGCGACAGAACTGCTGGATATAGATATGAAAGCATTATGCTTTGAAGAAAATGACAAACTGGACCAGACTGAGTACACGCAGGCGGCGCTTGTGACGGTGTGTCTGGCAATGGAACATGTATTAAGAGAAAGAGGGCTTAAGGCGGATGTAACCGCCGGATTAAGCCTGGGAGAATATTGTGCTATCGCGTCTGCCGGCGGAATGACAACTGAGGACGCGATTACAACAGTAAGAAAGCGCGGCATCCTCATGCAGAATGCAGTTCCCGGGGGCAAAGGCTCCATGGCGGCAGTGCTTGGCATGACGGGAGAGGCGATCGAGAAGGTTGTTAATGATATCGACGGTGTGACTATCGCAAATTATAACTGCCCCGGACAGATCGTGATTACCGGATGGAAGGAGAGCGTGGAAAAAGCTTCAGAGGCTCTCAAAGAGGCAGGCGCAAAGCGCGTGATGCCCCTGAATGTGAGCGGTCCATTCCACTCTCCGATGCTGAAAGAGGCAGGCGGAGAACTGGGAAGAGTTCTCGAGAATGTGGAGCTCTCTCCCCTGGAGATCCCCTATGTAACAAATGTGACGGCAGAATATGTGAGAGATATCAGCGAGACAAAGAAGCTTCTCGCCGAGCAGGTGGCGTCTTCTGTCCGCTGGCAACAGAGTGTGGAGAACATGATCGCTGACGGTGTAGATACATTTGTTGAGATCGGACCTGGAAGGACCCTGGCGGGCTTTATGAGAAAGATCAGCCGTGATGTGAAGGTTTACAACGTCGGCACATGGGAAGATGTAGATAAGGTGGTAAGTGAATTATGTTAAATGGAAAAGTTGCTGTAGTGACAGGCGCTTCCCGTGGAATCGGAAGAGCGGTCGCAATGAAGCTGGCAGCTGAGGGCGCGGCTGTTGTGATCAATTACAACGGATCAAAAGAGCGGGCTGAGGAAGTAAAAAAAGAGATTGAAGAAAAAGGCGGAAAAGCCGAGATCAGACAGTGCAATGTATCTGACTTTCACGCGTGTGAAGAGATGTTTAAAGAGATTATTTCCACATTTGGAAGTGTGGATATTCTCGTAAATAATGCGGGAATTACCCGGGACGGCCTTCTGATGAAGATGTCTGAGGAGGATTATGACGCAGTTTTGAATACAAACCTGAAGGGAACTTTTAACTGCATCCGCTTTGTGGCAAGACAGATGATCAAGCAGCGTGGAGGACGCATCATAAATATGGCTTCTGTGTCCGGCGTGCTTGGAAATGCAGGGCAGGCCAATTATTCCGCGTCTAAAGCCGGCGTGATCGGCCTGACGAAGTCAGCTGCGAGAGAGCTTGCGAGCAGGGGAATCACAGTCAATGCCATTGCTCCGGGATTTATTGACACAGAGATGACAGAAGTTCTCTCTGACAAAGTAAAAGAAGGCGCCGTGGCGCAGATCCCTCTCGGGAAGTTCGGTGAGACAGAAGACATCGCGAACGCTGTGGCGTTCCTGGCTTCTGATGGCGCAAAGTATATTACAGGACAGGTGTTAAACGTAGACGGCGGAATGGCCATGTGATTTAAGTGAGACCTGCATCGTGAGAAAGAAAAGCTCATGCGGGTTTACCGGCAGATGAGCTTTTCTTTCTCGCGATATTGGGCGAATGCCCACAGCGAGATGGAGCAGAGCGGAATCGGGCTGGGCGGGTCGGAAAGGAAAGATTTATTAAAATGAAAAGAAGAGTTGTAGTTACCGGACTTGGGGCTGTGACACCGATCGGAAATACAGTGGAAGAGTTCTGGGCAGGAATTAAGGAAGGGAAGGTTGGCATCGGACCGATCACTAAGTTTGACGCATCGGACTTTAAAGTGCAGATCGCGGCGGAGGTAAAGGGCTTTGTCGCAAAAGAGCGCATGGACTTTAAGGCGGCAAAGAGAATGGAGCTGTTCTCCCAGTATGCGGTGGCAGCGGCAAAGGAAGCCTTCGAGGATGCAGGGATCGAAATGGAGAAAGAAGATCCGTACCGCGTGGGCGTGATCGTGGGATCCGGCATCGGAAGCCTGCAGTGTGTGGAGACAAACTATGAGAAGATCCTGACAAAAGGACCGAATAAGGTGAATCCGCTGATGGTTCCGCTGATGATCTCCAACATGGCGGCAGGAAATATTTCTATCCAGCTTGGCCTGAAAGGCAAGTGTACGAACGTGGTGACAGCATGTGCTTCCGGTACTCACTGTATCGGTGATGCGTTCCGCGCGATTCAGTACGGAGATGCGGACGTGATGGTTGCAGGCGGTACAGAGGCTTCTGTATGCCCGACAGGTATCGCGGGATTCACAGCGCTGACCGCTCTGTCCACGACAAATGATCCGGAGCATGCTTCCCGTCCGTTCGACAAGGACAGAGACGGTTTCGTACTGGGTGAAGGATCAGGAATCGTGGTGCTGGAAGAGCTGGAGCACGCCAAAGCAAGAGGCGCTCAGATCTATGCAGAGCTGGTGGGATACGGCGCTACAGGAGACGCATACCATATCACATCTCCGGCGGAAGACGGAGAAGGAGCCGGGATGGCAATGAAGCTGGCAATGAAGGAAGCGGATGTTCAGCCGGATCAGATTGATTATATCAACGCGCACGGAACGAGCACGCACCACAATGATCTGTTTGAGACAAAGGCGATCAAATTCGCTCTTGGCGACGCGGCAAAGGACGTTGTGATCAACTCGACAAAGTCCATGATCGGCCATCTGCTGGGCGCGGCAGGCGGAGTGGAGTTCGTTGTCTGCGTGAAGAGCATTGTAGACGGATTCATCCATCAGACAATGGGAACAGAGAACGTAGATCCGGAGTGTGACTTAAACTACGCGGTCGGCGCACCGGTCGAGAAGGACGTGAATTATGTCCTGACGAATTCTCTGGGCTTCGGAGGCCATAACGCTACACTGTTAGTAAAGAAATTTGAAGGGTAGAGGTATGAAAATGAAAGTAGAACAGGTATTAGAACTGATCCAGGCTGTTTCAGACTCAGCACTCACCGAATTTAAATACGAGGAGGACGGCGTAAAGCTGTCCCTTAAGAAAACAGAAAATAAGATCGTACAGGTACAGGCTCCTGCGGCTCCTATGCCGATGCCGGGAGTAATGGCGGCGCCTGCTCCGGCAGTTCCGGTACAGGTACCGGCAGCAGGAAGCGGTGCGGCGACAGGAACAGTGGATGCGGCAGAGAGTGCACCGGCGGCAGCGGAAAGCGGAAATGCGCAGGCAGCACTCTCAGGAAATGTAGTAAAATCCCCGCTTGTCGGCACATTTTACGCGGCTCCGGCCGAGGATGCAGAGCCCTTTGTCAAAGTGGGAGACAGCGTGAAAGAAGGCCAGGTTCTGGCTATCGTAGAGGCCATGAAGCTGATGAACGAGATAGAGAGCGATTTCACGGGAACAGTCAAAGAAATCCTTGTAGAAAACGGACAGGCCGTAGAATACGGACAGCCACTCTTTGTTATAAGCTAGTCCGCACTGCGGCATACGGCATGGCACTGCGCGGATTTATCCGCGGGCAGTGAGATGGCGTATGACATTGGGCGGCAGCCCCACAGCGAGAAGAAGGCGCGAAGCGGCGGAATCGAGCTGTATAGTGCGGACGACGGCATGGCCGGAAGAAAGGAGTATGGAATTATGAATAGTTTAAATGTGGAACAGATTCAGGAGATTATCCCTCACAGACACCCCTTCCTCCTTCTTGACAAGATTGAGGACTATGAGCCGGGACAGTATGCGGTGGGATATAAGTGTGTGACATACAGAGAAGACTTTTTCCGCGGGCATTTCCCGCAGAAAGCGGTGATGCCGGGCGTTCTGATCCTGGAGGCACTTGCTCAGACGGGAGCGGTGGCGATTTTAAGCCAGCCGGAGAATAAGGGCAAGATCGCGTTTTTCGGAGGAGTACAGAAATGCCGTTTTAAAGGCATGGTATTCCCGGGAGATACGCTCAAGCTTGAGACGAAGATCATTAAAAGCAAAGGACCGGTGGGAGTCGGACAGGCGACAGCTTATGTTGACGGCAAAGTAGTTGTCAGCGCAGAACTGACATTTATGGTAGGAGAGTAGCATAGAAATGATTGGGAAAATATTGATTGCAAACCGTGGAGAGATCGCGGTCCGTATCATCCGGGCCTGCCGTGAGATGGGCATTGAGACCGTAGCGGTCTACTCCGAGGCGGACCGGGAGGCGCTGCACACTCAGCTTGCGGATGAGGCTGTCTGTATCGGGCCTGCGCCCTCCGCGGAGAGCTATCTGAATATGCAGAATATTATCAGCGCAACGCTGATATCCGGAGCGGATGCGATTCATCCCGGATTTGGATTCCTCTCAGAGAACAGCAAGTTTGCAGAATTGTGTGAACAGTGCAATATTACCTTTATCGGGCCGAAGTCAGAAGTGATCCAGAGTCTGGGAAATAAGTCTGAGGCCAGAAACACGATGATTCAGGCGGGCGTTCCGGTGATCCCGGGTAGCACGGAACCGATATATGACGCCGAGACAGGGGCGCGGATCGCGGATGAGATCGGATATCCTGTAATTGTAAAAGCAGCCCTTGGAGGCGGCGGAAAGGGGATGCGTGTGGCGCAGACTCCGGATGAGTTTGAGAACAGTTTCAAGACTGCTCAGAAGGAAGCGCAGATGGCCTTTGGCGACAATACGATGTATATTGAACATTTCGTACAGCATCCGCGTCATATCGAATTCCAGATCCTTGCGGATGAGCATGGAAATGTGATCCATCTTGGCGAGAGAGACTGCTCGATCCAGAGGAATCATCAGAAGATGATCGAGGAATCTCCGTCCATTGCCCTGACGCCAAAGCTTCGGGAGAAGATGGGAGAGGCGGCAGTGAAAGCGGCGAAGGCGGCTCACTATACGAACGCCGGAACGATTGAGTTTCTGCTGGAGAAGAACGGGAATTTCTATTTTATGGAGATGAATACCAGAATCCAGGTGGAACATCCGGTTACAGAGTGGGTGACAGGGATCGACCTGGTGAAGGAGCAGATCCGGATTGCGGACGGAAGACCGCTGAGCTACAGACAGGAAGACGTGCATATCACAGGACATGCCATTGAGTGCAGGATCAATGCGGAGAACCCTGAGAAGAACTTCCGGCCGTCCCCGGGAACGATTACGGATATGTATCTCCCGGGTGGAAAAGGCGTCCGGATTGATGCGGCGATCTATAGCGGCTACACGGTTCCGCCTTATTATGATTCTATGCTGGCTAAGCTGATCGTTCACGCGAAGAACAGGAATGAGGCGATCAGGAAGATGAGAAGCGCACTTGGCGAAGTGATCATTGAAGGAATTGATACGAACGTAGATTATCAGTATGAGATACTGAATCATCCAGATTTTATCAAAGGCGATATTGACATCGAGTTCATTGAGAAGATGTGAATTGACCGGTCATTCGGGAGGAAACTCAGATGAATTTAAAAGATATGTTCAAGAAAACGAGCAGGCGGTCTTATTACATTTCACTGAAAAGCGAGAGGCCGGAAGTGCCGGAAGGTCTTTTAAAGAAATGTAATAAATGCGGCGCTGCCATCATAGCGGATGATGTAAAGAAAGGGTATTATATCTGTCCGAAATGTCACGGATATTTCCGAATCCATGCTTACCGCCGGATTGAGATGCTGGCGGACGAGGGTTCCTTTGAAGAATGGGATAAGGAGATGGAGTTTGTCAATCCGCTGGACTTTAAGGGCTATGCGGAGAAGGTGGAGCATCTAAAAGAGCGCACCCATCTGAACGAGGCGGTTGTGACAGGGAAGATTGCCATCAAGGGGAATCCGGCGGTGATCGGAGTTTGTGACGGACGCTTCATGATGGCCAGCATGGGCCACATCGTGGGGGAGAAGATCACCCGCGCGGTGGAGCGGGCCACAGAGGAAAAGCTCCCGGTGATCATCTTCACCTGTTCCGGCGGGGCCAGGATGCAGGAGGGGATTGTATCCCTGATGCAGATGGCAAAGACATCGGCGGCTTTGAAAAGGCACAGCGATGCGGGACAGCTCTATATTTCTGTGCTGACGGATCCTACAACCGGGGGCGTGACGGCAAGTTTCGCGATGCTGGGAGATATCATCCTGGCTGAGCCGAAAGCGCTGATCGGATTTGCGGGG
The DNA here is from genome assembly GCA_944384505.1 of uncultured Mediterraneibacter sp. Classification (GTDB taxonomy): domain Bacteria; phylum Bacillota; class Clostridia; order Lachnospirales; family Lachnospiraceae; genus Mediterraneibacter. The sequence continues at coordinate 9,197 of CALWTQ010000075.1, read as the reverse complement.
CCGCGTGTCATTGAGCAGACGATCGGGCAGAAGCTCCCAAAAGGATTCCAGAGATCGGAATTCCTTCTGGATCACGGTTTTGTTGACCGAATCGTGGAGCGGGAAGAGATGAAAGACGTTCTTGCTCAAATTCTTGAGATGCACCGGGAAAACGGGACTGTGGATAAAGAGCAGATCGCTCCTGTGTCTGTGATGAAAGACGCCGCAGATGGGAAAGAGCTTACTGCATGGGAGAGGGTTCAGATCTCTCGGAAGAAGGACCGCCCGGTGGGGACAGATTATATTGACGCGCTGTTCACTGATTTTATGGAATTTCATGGAGACAGATATTTTAAGGACGACCATGCTATTGTCGGCGGGATCGCGTATTTCCACGGCATGCCGGTGACTGTGATCGCCCAGGCCAAGGGAAAGACCACAAAGGAGAATCTGGATCGGAACTTTTCCATGCCTTCTCCGGATGGGTACCGCAAAGCCCTGCGTCTGATGAAACAGGCGGAGAAATTCAATCGCCCAGTGATCTGCTTCGTGGATACGCCGGGAGCGTTCTGCGGACTGGAGGCAGAAGAGCGAGGGCAGGGTGAGGCCATCGCCAGAAATCTTTTCGAACTTTCAGGTCTGAAAGTGCCGGTGCTCTCCGTGGTGATCGGTGAAGGCGGAAGCGGCGGCGCTCTGGCAATGGCTGTGGCCGATGAGGTATGGATGCTGGAGAACGCCATCTATTCAGTTCTGTCGCCGGAAGGATTTGCGAGCATTCTCTGGAAAGACAGCAAGCGGGCGAGCGAGGCGGCAGAAGTGATGAAGCTGACTGCGGCGGATCTGAAACGTCTCGGAATTGTCGAGCAGGTAGTTCCGGAGCCACGGGAGTTTGACGAGGAGCATATGGAGCCTGTCCGTGCGTATCTGGATGCACAGATCGCGGAATTCCTGGATACGTATACAAAGTATTCGGCTGAAGAGCTGACAGCGAAACGGTATGACAGGTTCCGGAGGATCTAATTATGAAAAATCTGAAAATAGGTGAGAAGCTCACCAGATTTCCTTTGATACAGGGCGGAATGGGAGTAGGCATCAGTCTGGGAAGACTGGCCGGGACCGTGGCCTTAGAGGGCGGCGTGGGGATTATATCCACAGCTCAGATCGGGTACCGCGAGGCGGATTTCGACCGGGATCCAGCCGGAGCGAACCTGCGCGCAATCGCAAGTGAGATGAGAAAGGCGAGAGCGATCTCTCCGGACGGCATTATAGGATATAATGTCATGACCGCGCTAAAAGAACATGCGGCTCATGTCAGGGCCGCGGTAAAGGCGGGAGCAGACATTATCATCTCGGGCGCGGGACTCCCCACAGAGCTGCCGGAGCTGGTAGAGGGGAGCGGCACAAAGATTGCCCCCATTGTTTCCACGGAGCGGTCCGCTCATGTGATCCTGAAATACTGGGATAAAAAATATAAACGCACTGCGGATCTTGTGGTGATCGAGGGGCCGCAGGCGGGCGGCCATCTGGGCTTTAAGAAAGAGGAACTCGCCGTGTATACTCAGGCGGCATATGCGGAGGAGATTAAAAAGATCATCGCCACAGTTCAAAGCTACGCTGAGAAATATCACACAGAAATCCCTGTTGTCGCCGCAGGAGGAATCTATGACAGCACGGATGTAAAACGCGTGATGGAGCTGGGGGCGGACGGAGTGCAGGTGGCGACCAGATTCGTCACAACAGAAGAGTGTGACGCTGATATCCGTTATAAAGAAGCTTATATCCATGCTTCCAAAGAGGATATCCAGATCGTGAAGAGTCCCGTTGGAATGCCGGGCAGAGCGATCATGAACCAGTTTATGCGGCGGGTCATGGGAGGAGAAAAGATCCCCCACAGCCCGTGCCACAGATGCCTGGCAAAGTGCAGCCCCATGGATATTCCTTATTGCATTACGGATGGGCTGATCGAGGCAGTGAAAGGGAACATAGAGAAAGGACTTCTGTTCTGCGGGGCGAAAGCATACCGTGCAGAGCGGATTGAGACAGTCAGGGAAGTTGTGCAGGCACTGTTCGCATAACAGCCTGCCTGACAGAAAGGAGAAACCGGATGGATGTACGTGAGACCATCAATGATATTCTGGTCAATTTATTTAAAGAAATATGGAAACTGGAAGAAGATGCAATCATAACAGAAGAGTTCAAAGACATCACAAACAATGATATGCACATTATCGAGGCGGTTGGTCTGTCCGGTGAAAATACAATGTCTGTCGTCGCAAAGAAACTGGGAATTACCGCCGGCTCTCTGACAACGGCTGTCAACGGGCTTGTGAATAAAAAATACGTGGTGCGGCAGAGAAGCGACAAGGACAGAAGAGTTGTTTTTCTGAAACTGACTGATAAGGGAGTCCGCGCATACGAACATCACAGAGAGTATCATCAGCAGATGACAGAGGCGGTGATCGCGAAGCTGGATGAAAACGAAATACCGGTTCTGGTCAAAACTTTGAACGGGCTGTCAGACTTCTTCCGCGGATATAAAAAATAAGGTTAAAAATTTGACGTTTTCAGAAAAATGAGGTACAATCCCTATGGAACTTTAAGGATTGAGTTGAATATTCAAACGGTGTTTCAGACAGAAAAGCATCGGAAAATACTTGGTTGTATTATTTTAGGAGGGAACAAGTATGGCAGTAAAGAAAGCAAATTCAACGACAAAAGCAGAGGCTGCTAAGAAAGAAACAGCAAAAGCAGTGAAGGCTGAACCGGAAAAGGCAGAAACAAAAGCAGCAAAAGCTGAACCTGCAAAGACAGCGGCAAAAGCTGTAAAGGCTGAGGCGGCGAAGGCAATTGAGACGAAGAAAGACACAACGAAGAAGCTTGAGACAAAAGCGGCAGTTTTAGTAGATACACCAGCGGCAAAGGCAGACGAGACAAAAGAAACTGTAAAAAAAGCAGCGGCGAAACCGGCAGAGAAGAAGACTCCGGCTAAGAAGACCGCAGCAAAGAAACCGGCTGCAAAGAAAGCAGAGCTGAAGACAGAGTTCGTTCTCCAGTATGCTGAGATCGAGTGCTCTGAGAAAGAGATCATGCAGAAAGTAAAAGAGAACTGGACAAAGGTTCTCAAGAATAAAGTCGGTGATATGAAAGACGTAAAAGTTTACTTAAAGCCGGAAGAGAGAAAAGCGTACTATGTTGTGAACGGAAACGCAACGGGCGCTGTGGATCTGTAAAAGAAGGAATGTAAGGGGCTGTTTGACAGCCCCTTATTTTGTTATGGGTCGTGACCCTGTTGAGCTCGCGAAGAGTGCGAAATATAAACCACCCGCTATGCGGGTGCGCGACGTTGGTTATACCAAAAAATCACCTTTCCGTTATAAAATAAGGTTGTTCAAGCTGATTTATAACGAAAGGAAAGGTGATTTTTATGGCCAATAAAACAAATAGTTTATCCCATACAAAAGTACAAAATAGAAGAAATTGCAAGCTGCTTAGGAAGCTAACTTCCCATTTATTGGGCAGACAGGGGGGAGCGCATGGAACTATCCATACAAGAACGATTGAAAGACCTGCGTTTGAGTGATGATATGATTGAACTATTGAAAAGCGGGCTGGTGGACAATTCTCTTTTGTGTGAGCTGGCGACACACCCGGATTTTCCCCGGCTCATGGCCGACCTTGAAATCTATGTGAACGGCGTAGCGGGAAAGCAGGTGCAGAGCGCAAACGCCATTGTGGACGCTGTGAGTGCAACGATTATGAAACAACACAATCCCGGCTTGACTGACCCGCAGCTGCGACAGCTTATCGCCGCCCACATTGACGACGACAGCTTTTGCCGCTATGTGATACAGCAGGACATAAACAAGATAGCCCTCGACCTGCGAGAAGCACATAAGGACGATTTTTTCAGCGTCCCGGAGGACAACACACTGGAAGATTTTTTGCAGACAGCCGAGGAAAGCGCCAGCCCGGACAGCGACCCGGAACAGGCGGCGATGGCGTTTATCTGCAAGCGGCTCAAACTGAATTACAAGAAGCTGTCCGAGGAAGAAAAGAAATGGCTGAAACGGATTGTGCAGAAATCGAATTTGCTGAAAAATCCAAAGCCGCAACGAGGGAGAAAGTAAGAAAGCGACAAATCAAAATTTGCGAGGTAATATTATGAGTAGAAAGAAAGCATTAGCCATTTATTTGTCGGGGACGTGGGGGCAAATATGGACGATATGCGTTATAGTTTTTCTATTGCGTAGCAGCGGTATGATTGTAGATTATACAACTCCTGCTGGAATGGTTGCCATTGGAATTGGTGGAATATCATCTGTATTATGGGGAGCCATTATTGCAGTTAAGTATAAAAAATATAGTATAGGAAAAATATTGATAGATTTTTTCTCTGTTAAGCAAAGAATTAGCAGTTATTTATTTGTACTATTGTTCTTGTGTTTGGATTTTTTCTATATTGTATTTAACGGCAGTTTGATGATAAGCGCATGGTATGTTCCTATTGCCTTATTTTTTAAGGCGATTCTTTTTGGCGGGATTGAGGAAATAGGATGGAGATATTTTTTTCAACCTACTTTGCAGGAACGCTATAATTATATTATCTCGACCATAATTACTTTTGTTGCGTGGGGAATATGGCATTTTGCTTATTTCTATATTGAAGGAACATTATTGCAAGTGCAGTGTTTCGACTTTTTAATTGGATTGTTGGTAAATTGCTTCATTTTGTCAGCTTTATTTATAAAGACAAATAGCTTGTGGATATGTGTGGTGACACATTCGTTAATCAATGTTTTCTCACAAATAGCAATGGGAGGAAATCAATATGTGTTATATTTCTCTAAAATAATCATTATTGCACTGGCTATTACCCTTTCAGTAGAGAAGCTGAGCCAAAAGGAAACTTTTAATTTATCGGGGAGATAGCAAAGGCAGCCGAACCAGTCAACGGTCAAGATGAACGGCGCATTTCATGCGCCGCCGTTGACAGCCTCGCCCGTCTTTGATAAAGGGTAGTCAAGGCGGGAAAGCCCTAAAATGGCTTCCCCGCCCGTTTCAATTTTGGGAAAAGAAACGCTCTAAAATCATATAGAGAGCGGCCAAGCACTTTGAGGGATTGACCGCCTCGTCCATCCATTCAGCGGGACGGCGGGCGGCGGTCAAGGCCGGGGGCAAACCCGTTCATTTCAGCCTTGACGGTTGTCCGCTGTCCTGTTACTTTTCCAGGAGTGTGGCCACACTTCGGGACACTTTGTCCACAAGTCGGAGCGTAGGACGAGGCACGGGGGCTTTCATATACCTGCCGCCGTTCTCTGAAAACAGCCCCGCAGAATATGTCTTGGCAGGGACTCTGTTTTCGGACATTCTACACGGGAGGTTAGTGAACTTTATAGCTGGGATTTTCATTGTATTCGTGCTACAATAAAGGGCAGAACAGAGAAACGGAGATGACTATGATGGGGGAAAATCAGAGACAGGCCCGGGAGGACAGGCTGAAAAAGCAGATTGAGTTTATTATTGAAGTGGATAAGGTGAAGAACATTTTCCGGCAGACTTATCTTGCGGATGGACAGAGGAAAGAAAATGATGCGGAGCATTCCTGGCATCTGGCCCTCTGCGCAGTGCTTTTGAAAGAGCATATGAAGGAGGATGTTGATCTGACGAAGGTGATGATCATGGTTCTGATCCATGACCTGGTTGAGATTGACGCGGGCGATACTTATGCGTATGATACAGCGGGGGCTGCTACGAAGCGGGCAAGGGAAGTGAAGGCGGCAGATCGGATTTTCGGGCTGCTCCCGGAGGATCAGGGAGTATATTTCAGGGAGCTGTGGGAGGAGTTTGAGGCATATGAGACACCGGACGCGAAATTTGCTCATCTGCTTGACAACTTCCAGCCCCTGCTTTTAAATGATGCTTCGGGCGGAAGGAGCTGGGCGGAACACGGGGTGCATAAATCCCAGGTGTGCAGACGTAATGAGAGAATTCCTGAGACATCTGAGATTATCTGGGAAAAGATGCTCGAAATCATGGACAAACATATAGAAAAGGGAAATCTGAAAGCGGATTAAGACGCCCCAAAAGACAGAAGCTGTTTTGCCTTATATGTTTTAATGTGATTAGGAAAGGATGGATCAGAAATGTATGAAAAAGAGATAGAAAAGCTTCAGGAGATCATTGACGACAGCCACCGGATCGTGTTCTTTGGCGGAGCGGGTGTTTCTACGGAGAGTGGCATACCGGATTTCAGGAGTGCGGACGGGATATATCATCAGAAGTATAAATATTCTCCGGAGCAGGTGGTAAGTCACAGCTTCTTTGTGAGATATCCGGAAGCGTTTTACGAATTTTACAAGGATAAAATGATGATGCTGGACGCAAGGCCTAATCCTGCGCATCTGAAGCTTGCAGAACTGGAGAAGGCTGGAAAGCTCTCAGCTGTAGTGACCCAGAATATTGATGGACTGCACCAGGCGGCGGGAAGCAAAACAGTGTATGAACTTCACGGAAGTATCCACAGGAACTATTGTATGGAGTGCGGAAAGTTCTACGATGCAGCGTATGTGAAGAATTCGGAAGGGGTTCCGCGTTGTGAATGCGGCGGTATCATCAAGCCGGATGTAGTGCTCTATGAGGAGGGGCTGGATCAGGCCACTATAGAGGGAGCTGTGCGCGCGATTTCGAAGGCGGATACTCTGATTATCGGCGGAACATCACTTGTGGTATATCCTGCGGCGGGATTTATTGACTATTTCCACGGAAAGCACCTTGTGGTTATCAACAAATCCGAGACCGGAAGAGCAGTAAAGGCAGAACTTGCGATCAGCGCGCCGATCGGGGAAGTGATGGGACGCCTAAAGGTGTAATACCATGCAGCGGACAGAGTGGAGGAGAGCAAAAATGGCAAAGTATGAGAGAATAGTTTCAGGAGATTTTTATGAGATCCTTAGTCGGCTTAACCATGCGGTAATATCCGGAAGCGCTTCAGCTTCTTATGAGGATGGCAGCGATTTCGCGCGGGGAAACTTCAAATGCGCTGTAAGAGTCTATGAGAGATACAGCTGGACAGGAGGAAACAGATGCAGCATGACCATAACTCTGGCAGGTGCGGATGGTGACTATTTCCTCTCTGTGATCACAGCAGGGGGAAGTCAGGGAACCTTTATGAAGATTAATACTATAGGTGAAGAGGCTTTTCTTGAGACAATTCTGGATGTTGCGGAGTCGCTTTAAAACGCAGTGAGAAGAAAGAAGGGACTGCCGGATAAGAACGATTTGTTTTAAGTGAATGGTTCTTGTCCGGCATAATGAATTATACGCATAATCCACTTCGTCCATATAATTAAAGTACTATAAGAGAAAACAACATTGAATACATTCTCGCCAAAGATGATTTGTATTATCCTGATTTGCATCTCACGGAAGATAGTGAAACACATCCCATCGGATTATACGGTTTCCTGCGCGGTATCATTTTATTCATCAAGCAGCAATTTCCCTGCTCTTGCCTTTGCTTTCAAACGGGCAAGCTGTTCTTTTTCTTATGAATGTCCTCAACGTCCATTCCACCATATAGGCCCATATAACCTGCATTTTGGAAAATAGCAAATTCTTCGTTTGTAATAACACCTGCATCATGAGCTGTCTCTGCAAGAAGCTGATTCCATTGTTTAATGTCACCACGCACAACCAAACGCCTTCTGTCTTCATCCAACTCATTAAAATGATCTGCTACTTCCTGACGATATGTTTGGATGGCAAAATATGTCTGTCCCAGAGCAATAACTTCTTTTCGTGGATCACCATTCTGTACCATCAGATAGCAGGCATATCGAGTAAGCTCATAATCCTTAATCGGCTTGCTCCTGGCGGCCGGACTATTCTCTGTGAAGCTATGAGTCGCGCTCCCAGCGTCCGGAGGCGCCGCAGGGCAGCACTAGCCCGGATTCTGTCACAGGAAGTCCGATCTCCTGAGATTCTACATGGCCGTTCCAGGGCTTTAATTCAGTCGCGATCATGTAGGTGAGTACCGCAGGCGCAAGGCCTGTTGTGTACGAGTTTACAAGAAAGAACAGGGCGTCTTCTGACAGGATCTTCGTGCACAGCTTAATCAATGGATGGATCATATCCTCGATCTTCCAGATCTCGCCCTTGGGCCCGCGCCCGTAAGAAGGCGGATCCATGATGATGGCCTCATAAGTATTTCCTCTGCGGATTTCCCGTTCTACAAACTTCACACAATCATCCACCAGCCAGCGTATGGGTGCATCCTTTAAACCTGAGGAAACCGCGTTTTCTTTCGCCCAGCCGACCATGCCCTTGGAGGCGTCCACATGGGTGACATGCGCTCCGGCTGCGGCTGCGGCAAGGGTAGCGCCTCCGGTGTATGCAAAGAGGTTTAATACCTTTACCGGCCGTCCGGCATGTTTGATTTTTTCAGAGAACCAGTCCCAGTTCGTGGCCTGTTCGGGGAAAAGGCCGGTATGTTTGAAGCTGAAAGGTTTCAGATTGAATGTAAGCGCGCCGTAATGGATCTGCCACTGCTGGGGGAGATGGAAGAATTCCCATTCCCCGCCGCCTTTCTTACTGCGGTGATAGTGCCCGTTCATCTTCTTCCAGCCCGGGTGCTTCTTAGGCGTATCCCATATCACCTGGGGATCCGGGCGGACGAGAAGATAGTCCCCCCAGCGTTCCAGCTTCTCACCCTTTGAACAGTCTATGACTTCATAATCTTTCCAGTTATCGGCAATCCACATATAAAATATCCTCTTTCTATTACTACAATATTCAGGAACCTGTACTGCGTCTTCGCAGCATACCCGATTATAGCATATAGAGAGAGAATGGGGAAGATTTCTGCCGAAAGTTACAGCTATAAGTTCACTAATGTTCGAATGCAAAACGTTCGAAAACAGGGGCTATTTCTGAGACGTATTCTGCGGAGATGAAGGATGGCTCTGGATTCCGCTCCAGGGATATAAGTGAAACTAAGAGTTCCAGTGACGGACTAAATGCAAGGACTGACGGTGGACAACTCGCTTACGCTCAGACAATTCCACCGTCAGCCCTAACGTCCCTCGCTGGAACTCTAAGCTTCACTAATACCCTTTCGAAGTCATCCAGAGCCATCCTTCATCTCCGCAGAATTTTTCTTGAAATGGGGCTGTTTTCTGGGCTTTTTCAAACCGGGAGTTAGTGAATATATAGCTGTTGCG
>CALWTQ010000074.1 GCA_944384505.1 uncultured Mediterraneibacter sp. | reverse complement strand
GAGGTGGATGTTAGGACAGCAGGTGAACTTGTTTGAGCTAAAGCGAGTTGTTCACCTGCTGTCCTTGTATTTAGTCCACATTCGCAGCTTCCTAGTTTCACTTATTTCCTGGAGCGAAGCCCGGAGCCGTCCTCCATCCCCGCAGAATACGTCTCAGAAATAGCCCCTGTTTTGAACGTTTTGCATCCGGACATTAGTGAACTTTATAGCTGTACTGCTACTGTGAAAGATTTATGTCTGCCGGGTGATTATTCCATGTTTTTTTAGCCCCGCTTAAGCAAAATGTGATAAAATATCCTGTAAACAGTAACAGCGGAACGGCTGTAAATTCTAATTACTGAGAGGATGTGAAACGCATATGCGTGTTCTGATTGCTGAGGACGATCAGAAGCTTCTTAAGTCCCTCCTGCATATTTTTAAAATGAATAAGTTTTCCGCGGACGGTGTGTCAAACGGGGACGATGCCCTTGCATATGCCATGACTGACGAGTATGACGGACTGATCCTGGATATTATGATGCCGGGAATGGACGGGATCCAGGTAATAAAGGAACTCCGCGCGAAACATATCACGACACCGGCGCTTTTTTTGACTGCCCGGACCGAAGTCCCCCAGCGGATTGAGGGATTGGACGCCGGCGCGGACGACTATCTTTCTAAGCCTTTTTCTACGCAGGAACTCCTTGCCAGAGTGAGGGCAATGCTAAGGAGGAGGGACAATTATGCACCGGAGCTTCTGGAAGTTGAGAACACGGTGCTGGACCGGTCTACTTATGAATTGTCTTATTTATCCAGAAGCTGTGCCCTAAGCGGCAGGGAGTATCAGGTGATGGAAATGCTGATGGAGAAGCCGTTTATGATTATTCCAACGGAGCAGCTCATCACTCATATATGGGGATGGAACGCCGAGGTAGACACCAGCGTGGTGTGGGTTCACATCTCTAATCTTCGGAAAAAAATAGAGAAAGTCAGGGCACCGCTTCAGATCCGATTCGTGCGCAGCGCCGGATACATACTGGAAAGGCGCCGGGAGGAAAAGCAATGATTTACCGGCTTCAGAAAAAACTGATCTTGATCTGCGGGGGATCACTCCTTATTGTTTTTCTCGTGCTGTTTCTGCTGATTTGTTTTACGAATATAAACCGGCTGAACACAGCGATAGACTCTTTTATAGATGACGTGGTGGAAAACGGGGGCGAGCTGCCCGAGCCGGCCAGGGACGAAGAAGACAGCCGGGTAAGCCCGCCTCAGGAGCTCTTCAGGGAAAAGGCGCGTTTTGACATGCGTTTTTTTATCGCATATTTTGACAAGAATGGCGAACTTCTCTCTCTTGACCGGACAAATGATGCGGAGATAGCTGAAAAAACGTCAGCAAGCTATAGCGTCCAGGCATATAAGAAAAACGAAGAGAGAGGGTGGCTTAAGGGGTACCGCTACAGGAGGTATGAGACGGATGACGGAGATGCGGTGATCTTTGCGGAAGGAAGCATGAACAGCTCTATGACGGAAATGCAGCTTATTTCCACAGGAGCGGTACTTTTCGGCGCTGCGGTGGTGATTCTCCTTTTGATCATTCTTCTCTCACGGCGTGTAGTGAAGCCTACGGCGGAAGCCTACGAGAAGCAGCAGCAGTTTATCACAGACGCGAATCACGAGCTAAAGACCCCTCTGACTCTGATCATGACGAATTTAGACATTGTGGAAAGTGAGTATGGAAAAAATGAATGGCTTGAAGATATCCGCAGCGAAGGCGAGAGAATGAGCGCCCTGATCAGTCAGCTCGGCCTGCTGACCCGGATGGATGAGGGCGGTCCCGATCAGAATCATGTGCATTTTAACTTAAGTCAGGAGACAGAAGAGATCCTGAGCGGATTTCAGATGCTTGCGGAAGAGAAAGGCAGGAGAATAATCGCTCAGATAGAGGCGGGAATCCAGTATTACGGCGACGAGGAAGCCATCTGCCGTCTGCTTGCCATCCTGTTTGAGAATGCTGTGAAGTACTGTGATCCGCACGGTGAGATTCAGGTAAGTCTGCATGGGAAAAGAAGACCCCATATCCGCGTGGAAAATACTTACAAAAGTGTAGATGACGTTGAGCTGAACCGTCTGTTTGACCGTTTTTACCGGGCGGATAAGGCCAGAACATTTACCGGAGGTTTCGGAGTCGGACTCTCAATTGCAAAGGCAATCGTACAGAACCACAGAGGAGAGATCTCGGCTTACAAGAAGGATGAGAGTCATATCGGTTTCCGTGTTGTGCTTAAATGAAATCTGGCAGGGGTGAGGATAGACGGGTCTGATATGCGGGATAATACAGATGTGCCAAAATGGCGTGGAAAGGAGTATTTTATGTGTACGTGTATCACTTATCAAAACAGCAGCTTTTATTTCGGCAGGAATCTGGATCTGGACGTGTCTTTTGGACAGAGGGTAATAGTTACTCCGCGGAACTTTCCATTTTACTTCCGTACAAAGGACGAGAAGGAGCGTCAATTTGCCGGGAAGCATTATGCTATGATTGGGATGGCAGCAGGTGAGGACAGTTATCCACTGTATGCAGAGGCCGTCAATGAGAAAGGACTTTGCATGGCAGGTCTGAACTTTCCAGGAAATGCAGTCTATAAAAAGCATGAGTCCGGAAAGATAAATATAGCTTCTTATGAACTGATCTCGTGGATACTGTCATCCTGCGCATCTGTCCGGGAGGCGGAGGAAAAGTTAAGACATGTGAATATTACGGATGAGGCGTTTGCCGCACAAATGCCGCCCGCGCCGCTTCACTGGATGATCTCGGACCGCAGAGAGAGTCTTGTGATTGAACCGGTTTCGGAAGGCGTGCGTATGTTCAACAATCCGGCGGGAGTACTGACGAATAATCCGCCTTTTGAATATCATCTGCAAAATCTCGGCCATTACTTAAATCTGACGGCAGGCTTCCCTGAAAACCGCTTCTCAAAAGATTTGGATCTTGCGCCATGTTCGGCGGGGATAGGAGGAGCGGGGCTTCCGGGGGACGCATCGTCCGCGTCAAGATTCATCCGAGCGGCATTTCTGAAATGGAACTCAGTTTCAGCGCCGGAAGAAAAATCTGATGTGGCCCAGGTTTTCCATATCCTGGAGGGAACTGCCATGGTAAGAGGAACAGTGATGACAGAAGACGGCGGATACGATATGACGTGGTATACCTGCTGTGTCAATGCAGATACAGGAGTTTACTATTACAGGAGTTACGAGGATCTTGAAGTACGGGCTGTGGATATGCACTCCTTTGACTTGGAGGAAGATCAGCTTATTCTAACTCACCCCGCGGAAAGGAGTGGAAGGTTAATATGGAATTGAATGTATTAAGAGCGACAGAAACATGGCAGCAGGCAGGGGCATACTATGTGCGCATTCAGGGGATGGCGCGGCAGCACCATATTACATTAAGGGAAGAATTCGATGAGCATGATACGCCGGATACAAAGTATATTGTACTTCTGGACGGGAATTTCCCCGTTGCCACATGCCGCCTGTATGCGCTCCCGGATGAGGAGATTCCCACAGTGATGTTCGGCAGGATTGTCGTACTGCCTGAATACAGGAAGCATGGACTTGGGAGGACTGTAGTTATGGAGGCGGAGAAGTGGGCCAGGGATCTGGGATTCCAGAAGGCGGCGCTCGACAGCAGGGACGTGGCGGTTGGATTCTATGAGAAGCTCGGGTATACAGGAGATTACAGCAGAACCGTAAAAAGCTGGGCGTTTACTTGTATCCATATGGAAAAAAATCTGGTATAGTGAATAGTAGTTCATTGACCGGGCACAGCGTGGTCTGTTATGAATCATAAAAATATGTAATAAGGAGGATAACCATGTTAGAGACAGGGACGAAAGCTCCGGCATTTGAACTGCCGGATCAGAATGGACAGATGCATACACTTGAGGAGTACAGAGGAAAAAAGGTGATTCTTTATTTTTATCCGAAGGACAATACGCCGGGATGCACAAAGCAGGCATGCGGCTTTGGAGAGCTGTATCCGCAGTTTATAGAAAAGGGAGCGGTTGTCATCGGCGTGAGCAAGGACAGCGTCGCGTCTCATAAGAAATTTGAGGAGAAATATGGTCTTCCGTTTACACTGCTCTCCGATACAGAGCTGACATGCATTCAGGCTTACGACGTCTGGAAAGAGAAAAATATGTACGGGAAAAAGACGATGGGAGTTGTCCGTACCACATATCTGATTGATGAGGAGGGCGTGATTGTCAAGGCGTTCGGGAAGGTGAAGGCCGCGGAGAATCCGGCGCAGATGCTGGAAGAGATCTAGAGTAAATAATTGCTGCATTTAAGAATAAAGTATGAATGCTGTCACCGGCAGGAGATCTTGAAAAAGGTTTCCTGCTTTTTCTGTGTCTTTTTCACAGTTTGTTCACCGGGGCCTTTAGGCTGGCTTTAGGATATATCATTACAATCATTTTGATGGATTCCTTTAAAAAGGGCTGTAGAAAGGGAAAGGATAAGAAAAAATGATTGAAGTAAAGAACCTGACGAAATATTACGGCAGCCACAAGGCGGTTGACAATATTTCTTTTTCTATTAAAGACGGTACGGTCTGTGGGTTTCTCGGGCCTAATGGCGCCGGGAAGTCCACGACGATGAATATCATGACCGGATGTCTGTCCGCTACAGAGGGGAGCGTGACGATCTCAGGGTTTGATATCTTTGACCATCCTATCGAGGCAAAAAGGATGATCGGGTATCTTCCGGAACAGCCGCCCCTCTATTATGAGGAGACGCCCCGGGAATATCTGCGGTTTGTCGCTGAGGCAAAGAAGATTCCGGGAGGAAAGATATGGGACGAGATTGAACGGGTTATGAAAGAGACTCAGATCACGGAGGTGGCGGATAGGCTGATTAAGAATCTGTCCAAGGGATATAAGCAGAGAGTAGGAATCGCCCAGACTCTGCTTGGCAGCCCTAAAGTGATCATTCTGGATGAGCCTACGGTGGGCCTTGACCCGATTCAGGTGGTGGAGATCCGCGATCTCATTAAGTCGCTGGGGAGGAAACATACGGTTATTTTAAGCAGTCATATCCTTTCCGAGGTACAGAATATGTGCGATGAGATTCTGATCATATCAAAGGGAAAACTGATCGCTTATGATACGGCGGAGAATCTGGAGAAAATGTTCCTTCCGAGATCAGCCATTGAGATGCTGACGGACGCCGGCAAAGAGGAGGCGGAAGCGGTGCTCGCCGCAATAGAGGGAATTGATGAAGTGAAGTATTCTCGGGAGGAGAACGGGCTTCTTAAGATCCGGATAGAGACTGTCCCGGATAAAGTGCCTGACATTATGCGCGTGCTGTCACTGCGGTTCGCCGAGGTGAAACGGGCGGTGTTAAAGATGGATATTGCGAAGGCAAACCTGGAGGAAATCTTTATCGAGCTGACTAACTCTGATGAACCTGACAAAAATACGGCCGGCAGTCCGGAAGGCCCTGCAGGTGTAATATCGCAGGAAGTTTTGGAAGAAAAAGCAGAAGAGCCGGAAAAAGAAAAACCAGCATCGGACGGGGAGGAGGAGAAAGAATGACAGCGGTTTTTAAACACGAACTCAGGCTGATGTTTACCGGCCTGACTGCATATGTATACGGGGCGTTTACCCTGATCTTTATTGCAGTATATATGATGTACTACAATCTGACGGCCGGATATGCCAATTTTGAGTTTGCCCTTGCAGGGGCGTCCTTTGCGTTTATTATCACGATCCCGATCCTGACGATGAGGATCATAGCGGAGGAGAAGAAGCAGAAGACGGATCAGCTTCTCTATTCACTGCCGATATCAACGGTACAGATTGTTGTAGGGAAGTTCTTTGCCGTAGTTCTTGCCGCTGTAGTTCCGGTTTTGATCGCGGCGGCTTACCCTCTTGTACTTTCTAATTACGGGAATCTTTATCTTCCCACCTCCTATGGGGCTATGTTCGGATATGTGATGACAGCGGCGGCGCTGATTGCAATGGGGATTTTCATCTCTTCGATCACAGAGTCCCAGCCTATGGCGGCCGGCATCTGCTTTGCTGTTATGGTGGTGAATTACTATATGGTGACTCTGGCGGAATATGCCACATCGTCTGCTTACGGATCGCTTGTGGCGCTTGTTGTGATCGAGGTGATTATCGCGTTCCTGATCCGCCACATGACCCGGAATGATATCCTGGCCGAGGGATTTGGATTCGCGGCCGCCGCAGTGACAATCGGGCTGTATTTTTATCATTCAGAATGGTTTGAGGGGCTGTTCCCGGAGATTCTAAAAAACCTTTCTGTCTATGAGAGATTTTACGAATTTGTGGACGGGATATTCGATTATACACATGTGATCTATTTCATCAGTGTGATCGTATTTTTCCTGTTCCTGACAGTACAGTCACTCGAGAAAAGGAGATATAACTAATGAAAAATCCATTAAAAGAGTCCATTCAGAATATAAAAAAGGAGTTTGGCACCCGGTCGAGCAAGGTGGGAACCTACAGTTTTTTCGTGACAGTGATTGTCCTGGCGATCCTGGTCACGGTGAATTTCGCTCTCGGCTTTTTCCCGGACAGATATGTGCAGAAGGATCTGACAGCCAACCAGCTCTATTCGATTTCAAGCCAGTCCAAGGTGCTGCTGGGAACCGTGGATGAGGATATCACAATCTACTGGATCGTGACCAGCGGAAATGAGGATGAGTATGTAGAGAAGCTCCTGTATAACTACGAGGACTACTGCGACAGAATCACAGTGGTAAAGAAGGATCCGGATTTAAATCCTGATTTTACCAATGCCTATACGGATGAGACGATATACAACAATTCTATCATCGTTGAGTGCGGGGATAAGTACCGCTATATCAGTTATGAGGACATCTATGAGACAAGCGGGTATTCCTACTATTCTTCCTACACAGATTCCACAAAGTTTGCGGGAGAAAGCCTGATTACATCTGCGATCTCCTATTGTATTTCAGATGAAATCCCGGTGGTCCACGTGCTGGAAGGCCACGGAGAGGAAACATTTTCAGACGGGTTTACAAGCGCGCTGGAGCGGGACAACATGGAGACGGAGACGCTGTCGCTGCTGAATTATGATTCCGTTCCCGAGGAGGTGGAATGTATCTTAATCTATGCGCCTTCAACAGATCTCTCAGAGACAGAGCGGGATATGCTGATTGAATATCTGGACAACGGAGGCAGGATCCTTGTGATCAGCGGAACAGTGCAGGGAGATGAACTGACGAATTTGAATGCAGTGATGGAGCATTACGGCATCACAGTCGAGGAAGGTGTTGTAATCGAAGAAAATACGGATAATTACGTGTTTGGAAGCCCGGTTCTGCTTATGCCGGAGATGGCATCCAGTGATATTACGGAGCCTCTGATCTCTGACAACTATAACATAATCCTTCCGGTGGCAAAGGCGCTGGATATCTCTTCCGCAGACAGTGACGTGGAAGTAACTGCCCTGCTTGAGTCCTCTGAGGAGGCATTCTTAAAGCCGGGCGGATATGACATTACGACCTATGAGAAGGAAGACGGGGATATTGACGGGCCTCTGACTCTGGCGGTCCAGGTCACAAAGGACCTTGACGACGACAATCAGATGCAGCTTGTGTGGATCGCCTCATCTGAGATCCTAAATGATACATATAACGACCTGTCCTCTGACGCCAATGAAAACTTTGTACTCAACGCACTGGAGATGATGACAGAACAGGATAACAGTATCTCTGTCCGCTCCAAGAGCCTTTCCTATGAATACCTGACAGTCAGCACCAGTGATTCTTCCTATATCAAGGTGATTACGCTTGCAGTGATCCCGGCGGTTTATCTGGCGGTTGGAATTGTCATTGTAGTAAGGAGGAGACGCAGATGAAACGGCAGAAAAGATTAGCTGTGCTTCTGGCAGTGCTGCTCGTATGCATTGCAGGGGCCTACGGGATCTCCAGAATGGATTTTGAGGAGAAGATGACGGGAACAGAGACGGATATTATCAATGTGGACAGTTCCGATATCACACATCTTGCATGGAACTATGACGGGGATGTGGCGTTTACTTATACGGACGGCGAGTGGAAATACGACGCGGACGACGCGATGCCTGTGGATCAGGAGAAACTCGCTGGCATAGCGGAAGATCTCTCGTCCGTCACTTCTGACAAAAGAGTGGAGGATGTGAGCAGCCTCGGGATTTACGGGCTGGATCAGCCTGCATACACTCTGACTGTAGAGACAGCGGATGAGTCGTGGGAGATTTCGATCGGAAGTGAGAGCTTTACAGACGGTGAGGTGTATATTTCCACAGGAGATGAGTATGTATACTTGACGGATTCGGAGCTGATCGACAAGATTGCCTACTCTCTGTATGATCTTGTGCAGAAAGAGGAGATCCCTGAGATGGAGTCGATTGAGTCTGTGAACATTGAGAACGGGCAGTCTCTTAACATCCAGTACAAGGAAGATAGCGGGTACTGTTACAGCGATGAATACACCTACTTCCTGGAGGAAGGGGACGCATACAGGAATCTGGACAACGACAACACCAGAACTTTGTTTGAAGCTTTGTCGGCGTTTTCCTGGGAATCATGTGTAAATTACAATGCGGATGACGCGGATCTAAAGAGCTGTGGGCTGGATGAGCCGGACGCATCGGTGCAGATCAGCTATACGGATGCGGATGGTGAGAGCGGGGAATTCTCCTACGAGCTGGCAAAGGCAGATGATACATGTTATGCAAGGCTTACGGATTCGCAGATTGTATATACGGTAAGTTCCGATGTGTATGACGCGGCGGTGAACGCTTCTTACGAGGAATTGAAGCCGGACGAAGTGATCCTTCTTGACTGGGCTGCTGTGGACAGCATAGATATTGAGATGGATGGAAGCATGTATACCGTTGAAATAGAAAGCAGCGGGGAAGACGATGAGATCGAATACACCTTTACGATCGACGGCAGGGAAGTAGAATTTATGGATGTGCTTGACGAGCTGTCAGCCATAACGGCCGCGGAAGATGTGGAGGAAGAGATCTCCCTTGGCAGCAAGAAGGCGGAGCTGTCGCTGACCTTCCGCCGGGATACGGAGGATTACGGGGATGTGGAGCTTGTCTTCTATCAGTATGACGGTACATACTGTATCCCTGTGCTGGACGGAGAGGAGATGGATCCTGTAAACCGTGAAGACGTCGTATCACTGAAAGAGGCGGTAAATTCGGTTGTACTTGCGAAGGAAGAATGACAGAGCGCACTATTGGCAAAGGCCGGCAGAGTAAGAAAGGGGAGTGCAGGCAGTGAAACAAATGAGAAAATGGATTCGCCTGTTTGTATCGGTGACAGCCGCATCCTGTCTTATGGCCTCTAATGTTATGGCTTCTCCTTCTGAGGAGGAGCTGGAACAGCAGAAAGAGACGGCTCAGAGCGAGGCGGATGCAATTCAGGCGGAGCTGACGGAGCTTTTAAGCCAGATCGGGGAGATGGAAGAAAAACTGATCGAAACTGGTGAGAAGATTACCCAGACGGAATCAGATCTTGCGGATGCGGAAGAAAAGGCCAGTCAGCAGTACAGCGATATGAAAGTGCGGATCAAGTATATGTATGAAGGCGGCCAGACCAGCCTGATGGAGATCCTGCTCTCATCGGAAGATTTCTCGGACTTTCTGAATAAGGCGGAATATGTCAGCGTGATCAGTGGGTATGACAGGCAGAAGCTGGAAGAACTCAAAGAGACGCAGCAGGAGATCCGGAGCCTGAAGACTTCCCTTGAAGAAGAGCAGGAGAGTCTGGAGAACCAGCAGACAGAGTATGAACAGCAGGAAGCGCAGCTGAATGCCGAGCTGGATGAGAAGAGCGCTGAAATCGAAAATTACGATGAATTGATTCAGGCTGCAGCGGAAGCAGCGGCCAGAGAAGCAGCCCAGAGAGCGGCGGAGGAATCGGATTCGCAGTCCGGGGGCCAGACCTCTCAGGGATCCACCGATTCAGAGACAGCTGCATCGGGCGGCACAGCGTCAGAAAGTACAGTGTCAGGGAGCACGGCGTCAGGAAATACATCGTCCGGGGACAGCGGAACCTCCGCAGGTACATCCGGATCGGGAAGCACGGCCGGATCCGGAGGCGGATCGTCAGGATCAGGAAGCAGTTCCGGAGGATCCGCGGGCACATCCACGGGGAATACCTCAGCGGCACAGGCGATTGTAAACGCGGCATACAGCCAGCTCGGGGTGGCCTATGTGTACGGAGGGACAACGTCGGGTGTGGGGCTTGACTGTTCCGGACTGGTTCAGTACTGTCATCAGGCGGCGGGCATCTCTCTCCCGAGGACGTCTCAGGAGCAGGGAGGATGCGGCGTGGCGGTGAGTGATCCTCAGCCGGGAGACATTGTATGCTATGGAAGCCACGTCGGGATCTACATCGGAAACGGGCAGATGATCCATGCGCCTCAGCCCGGGGACGTGGTGAAAATCTCAAGTGTATACGGATCTCCGTGGTACCGGAGATGCTGGTAAACAGCAGGTGAATATGAGGTTCAGAGATATTTTCAGCAAGATTAAAAGTGCCGCAAAGAGAATCAGAAAAGCCGGAAGCGCGCTGTTTTCATCGCGGCTTCTGGCGCTTCTCATCGTCTTTTGCATCAGCTCTTCTGTCCTGACGGGACGTCTGTTGAGGACACGACGTTATCTAACTTATCCGTGGAGGAGAAGAATCAGGCGCTCAATGAGGTCCTTGAAAACCTGATAGAGATTGTAGAGAAAAACGGGGATTCCATCATTGACACTTTCGGGATCAGCCTTGCCGCAGACGGCAGCTGCCAGTTCACGCAGACAGACGAAACGCAGAGGCTCAGGTTTCTCGCGGATATTTACGGATATGCATCTACAGATGAACTTTCAGAAGAGGAGAAGAGCAAGACTGCAGAGGAAGTGCTGACAGGCAGCGCGGCGGACTTAGGGGAGGCCATTGCCGGGGATTAAGAGATGAAAAGGACAGAAGAAATCAAATGCATAATAGATATAGAAGGCGGGGCAGATTATGAGGAGAAGACGAAGCAGGAAACAGAATAAAAATGCATGGATCCGCAGGATTCCTTCCCTTTTTGCGGCAGCGGCAGCTTTTGTGTCCGGAATGGCAGTTCACTCTTATATGACGGCGCACAGCGGGACGGATGTGGAAGAGACGCAGGACACTGTGGCAGAGGAACAGGAAGAAGAGACAGACGCTGTCCTTGCCGTATCCCAGACAAGCGCTGAGGAATCGGAGAATGCGGAAGCAGTCATGCGGATGGAAGCGCTGGAGACGGAGCTGGAGAGCATGGTCAGTGGCGTGGACGGGACATGGAGCATTTACGTCAAGGATCTGGACGCAGATCTGGAGATCAGCATCAACAATCAGCAGATGTACGCCGCAAGCCTGATTAAACTGTTTGTTATGCAAAGCTGTTATGATCATATGGATCAGCTCATTGCAAATGATATTGTCTACAGCGGAAGTGAAGAGCAGAGTTATGAAAAATTGGATGAGCTTCTGACTACTATGATTACAGTGTCAGACAATGAAGCGTACAATCAGCTGGTCCGCATGCACAGCGCCTCCGAAAGCTTTACGGAAGGATGCGCGCTGATTGAAGATTATCTGCAGGAATCAGATTATGAGAATACAGGGATCTTCCATACGCTTCATCCATCAGACAGTCTGGAAGAAAGCATCTCGGATCAGAAAAACTATACAAGCGCAGAAGACTGCGGGAAACTTCTGGAATCCATTTATAGAGGCACTTGTGTCTCGGAAACCGCGTCGGCGGCCATGCTGGATCTTCTGATGCAGCAGCAGTCAACGCAAAAGATTCCGGCAGGAGTGCCGGAATGGGTGCTGACGGCGAACA
Organism: uncultured Mediterraneibacter sp.; assembly: GCA_944384505.1. Lineage (GTDB taxonomy): Bacteria > Bacillota > Clostridia > Lachnospirales > Lachnospiraceae > Mediterraneibacter. The sequence goes on along the minus strand of CALWTQ010000074.1, from coordinate 6,580 downwards.
AGACAGGCGAGACAGATGAAGTCCAGCATGACGCGGCCATTGTGTTTGGAGATGAGACAGATTATATTCTCTGCGTGATGTCCTCTGACATCTGGGATTCAGAGAGCGCGGTATATACGATACAGGATATCTCATCGGTTGCGTATGAGTATCTGAACGGAACGGGGACAGGGTAAATGTTGATTGGGGACGTAGTAAAATCGAATTTTACTACGTCCCCAATCAACATTTACCCTGTCCCTAATTAGACTTTTCAATCAAGCAGTCCCAGATGGGAAAATGCTTTCCAAAGTCCGTCATGCTCCACATCTTCTGTCACGTAATCGGCCATGGCGCGGATCTCAGGCCCGCCGTTTCCCATGGCAACGCCAACCCCGCTGTGCTCCAGCATTGGGATATCCACTTTCGCATCCCCGAAGGCGACGGCGTCGTCCAGCGAAGCGCCAAGATGATTCAAAAGGACGTCCATGGCGTAAGCTTTGTCGATGTCCTTTAAAGCAAGATCTCCGAACAGGGCAGTTTCGCCCGCTCCGCCCCAGGTTCCGGCTTTGAGATCCGGGAATTCCTTCGCGGCGTCTGTGTAGTCCCCGTAAGAGCCGAGGATGAAGCTGATCTTATTCACATCATCCCGGCAGAGGTCTGCTCCGAAGATCATATCAGGAAACGCATCTCTTACAGTCAGAAGACCAGAGTTTTCTTTTCCTTTTCGCTGGCTGTAAAGCCGGACTGCAGGCTCTCCGGCCGTCTCGAAGTTCTCGCTGCCAAACAGGCCCGCATTGCATTCCAGATAGAATTCGAGCTTCCGGCCATGAAGCCAGTCCACAATCTGCCGGCACTGTTCCAGTGACAGATGCCGGTGCAGGACGACCTCCCCGCCATCCTCTATGTAGCTCCCATTTCCACCGATCATACCGTCCAGGCCGATGTCCCAGATCTCAGGATAAACCTCGGCGCGGCTGCGCCCGGTGCAGATGTAGACTCTATGGCCATTCTTTCTGGCGCGGCGGACAGCCTCCGCCGCGCTTTCGGGAATACGCCCTTCATAGTCTACAAGAGTGCCGTCCACATCGAGGAAAATGATTTTCCCGTGATTCATCAGAGTTCCTCCCCGTTTGTACGGATCACGTTCTGATACCAGTAGAAGGATTTCTTTTTCAGACGGGCAAAGTCGCCTGTGCCGTCGTCATACCGGCGCACGTAGATCATGCCGTAACGTTTCGCATATTCTCCGGTGGAAGCGGAGACAAGGTCGATACATCCCCACGGAGTATATCCCATCAGGTCCACACCCTCGTCCACAGCCTCTTTCATCTGCTCAATGTGCTGCCTTAAGTAATCAATGCGGTAATCATCGTTGATAGACCCGTCTTCTTCGATGGTATCTTTCGCGCCAAGACCGTTTTCTACAACCATCAGCGGGAGCTGGTACCGGTCGCTTAAGTCATTGAGAGCGTATTTCAGACCCTTAGGATCAATCTGCCATCCCCAGTCAGAAGCTTCCAGGTAGGGGTTTGGCACTCCGCCTAAGATATTTCCCTCGCCGCTTTTCTTTGTCGGGTCCGCGGTCTGGCAGGAGGACATATAGTAGGAGAAAGTGATGAAATCTACAGTGCCGTTCTTTAAGATCTCATCGTCTCCCGGCTCTTTTACAAGTGTAACGCCAAGCTCTTTGAGCAGAGAATCCGCATATGCCGGATATGCTCCTCTGGCCTGGACGTCTGTGCAGTAGTAGTTGTAGAGACGGTTGTATCTCTGGCAGGTCAGCACATCGTCCGGGCTGCAGTTCAGCGGATAGCTTGCTGAGTAGATCATCATGTTGCCCACTTTGTATTCCGGGTCAATCTCATGAGCCATCTTTACTGCAAGGGCGGAAGCCACAAACATGTGGTGCAGCCCCTGGAATCTTTGCTGCGGGATATCCGGCTGATTCATAAATTCGGTCGGATGCTCCAGATCGTTTAAGATCCCCTGGTTTAACAGGGCGCCCATTGGCGCGACAGAGCTGTTAATTTCATTGAATGTGAGCCAGTATTTTACTTTTCCTTTATATCTCTCAAAGATCGCTTTGCAGTAGTTTAAGAAATACCCGATCATCTCCCTGCTCGTCCAGGCGTTGCATTTCTTTGTCAGGCCGAAGGGAACTTCATAGTGAGAGATGGTGATCAGCGGTTCAATCCCGTATTTCAGGCACTCGTCGATCACTTCCTCGTAGTGCTTCAGACCTGCCTCGTTGGGCTCGCTTTCATCGCCATTTGGGAAAATTCTTGTCCAGGCGATGGAGAAGCGGTAGCACTTAAATCCCATCTCCGCGAAAAGTGCGATATCCTCGCGGAACTTTTCATAGTGGCGGATTCCCTCATGGCTCGGATAAAAGGTTCCTTCTTCGAGAACCGGGGTGATGCGCTTGCTCTGGCCGAATTTCCCTCCTGTACAGATATCAGATACGGAAATGCCCTTTCCGTCCACATCCCAGGCTCCTTCACACTGGTTGGCGGCTGTTGCGCCGCCCCATAAGAAATCTTTAGAAAATCCCATATTTTCATCCTCCTATAATCAATTTATCATTTTCAACAGTTACGCCGCCAAGGTCCTCTGCGTTGGTGACGAGAATCGGGGTCTGGATCTCGCAGCCGGCGTTTTTGATTGCATTGATATCAAACTCGAGCAGGAGATCTCCTTTTTTGAAATGTTCTCCATTTTTGATATGCGCCGTAAAAGGAGCTCCGTTTAAGGTTACTGTCTCAAGTCCTACGTGGATAAGCATCTCAATGCCCTGATCTGATGTTAAACCAAGTGCGTGGAGCGTGTCAAATATGTTTTCACACACACCGTCAAAAGGCGCGAATACTTTTCCTTCTGAAGGAATGACTGCATATCCTTCACCTAGGATTCCGGATGCGAATGTATTGTCCTTTACTTCGGAAAGAGGTATGATTTCCCCTTTAATCGGACACTCAATGGCTGTCTTTACCGTCAGTGCGCGGGAAGAGCCATTATTGACAGCATTGTCTGCGTTGTCTTTCCCGCCTGTCTGGGAATTTCCGGTATCTGCATTTCCAGAGGCTTCTGCCGCCGACACCTCGTTCTTTGTCAGAATAAAGGACAGGACAAAGGAGAGAACCAGTGACAGTGCAAAGATGATGACTGCGAACAGCAGATTGCTTCCTCCTTCTGGTGAAATAAACTGTACAAGAGCTGTCAGGCAGGGAGTCGCAAAAGCATAGGCTTTCAGGTTGACCAGACCGCAGATAAATCCGCTGATACCGCTGGCGATACAAGCCGCGGCCATAGGTTTTTTCAGTTTCAGAGTAACACCGTACATCGCCGGTTCAGTTACACCTGCGAGAAGCGCGGAGATAGCGGCCGGGAATGCCATCTGCTTCATTTCTTTGTCCTTTGTCTTGAAAGCTGCTCCGAAAGTAGCGCCTGCCTGCGCTGTGTTGCTGCACAGCATAGCCGGGAGCAGCATCATGTCATAACCTGGACTTGCAAGTCCTAACAGACATGCCGGCACGAATGCCCAGTGCATTCCTGTCATAACGATAAACGGCATGAATCCAGCGAAAAGCAGCATCGCAAGCCACGGAGCGAAACCATACACTGCATTGATGACAAACTGGAGCCCGTTTCCTACCATCAGGCCAAGCGGAGCCAGCAGGCAGAGTGTGATGGGGGCGGTGATAATCACAATAAGCAGCGGTTTTAAGAAGTTCTTCGACCAGTCCGGGGTGATCTTGTCAACCAGAATTTCCACATACTTCAAGAGAATTGTGGAGAGCATGGCCGGAATGATGGAAGAAGAGTAGCTTCCGTGTGTTACCGGGATGACGCCGAAGAGGTATGTAGCTGTCTCGCCTCCCAGCAGCGTAATTACGTCAGGATAGATCAGTACAGACGCAACCATCACGGACAGGAAGGAGTTGCAGTTTAATTTCCTGGACGCGGTGAAGGCAACCAGCACCGGCAGGAAGTAAAAGGGAGCGTCTCCCAGCGCGTTCATCAGAATATAAGTGTCGCTTGTGTCGGACATCACGCCTAAGAGAGTAGGTCCGAATATAACGAGGAGTACTTTGATCAGACCTCCGGCGATGATCGCGGTAAACAGAGGCGTCATGCATCCAGAGATAAAGTCAAGGGCCGCTGTGATCGGGTTTACCTTTCCCGCGGGCTGTCCGCTTCCTGCGCCGGCAGCGTCGGAAACCCCGGTAATAGCGACTACCTCTTTATATACATTTCCTACGGAGTTTCCGATGATCACCTGAAACTGCCCTCCGGCGATATTGGTTCCCATCACGCCTTTGATCTTTGCGATTTCCTCCTTGTTCGGGATACTCTGGTCTTTGAGCACAAATCTGAGCCTTGTCATACAGTGCGTTACTGATGTAATGTTGGCGGCTCCGCCTACTGCTGATACGACCGCCTCGGCGATCTCTCTGTTTTTGTCAGCCATTTTTAACTTCCTCCTTTTAAAATCAGCGTAAAGATTTAGTAACGGCTCAGCCACGATTCGCATTTTCGCGCGGTTTTACGAATGGCGCGGGCTGAACTGTTACAGTTTATATTCCGGGGGATGCGCGCCTCCCCGGAAATGGAAAAACCTCCCGCGACAGCCCTGCAAAAGCGCAGATAATCTATCACGGAAGGTAATGCCCGATTGGTTACAAACCTTCTCTTGTACATATTCGGTTTATATGAAGAATCAAATAAAGTTTTTCTTCTTTTGAGAGTGTGATTTTCAATTTCCGTCTGAAATACCTGTCAATCAGGTCAACGCAGGCGGCAATCTCGGGAAACTCATCCCTCATGGACTGATACATGATCCCATTGTCCGAATCCAGCGTCTGGTGGGACGCGATCCGGTTCAGCAGATACATCAGATGGGAAGAATATCTTGCAAAGTTGAAAGAATTCCTTTCAATCAGGATCCCCACTTCATCCTCCACGATGCTGATTGTATCTTCAAGGATCTCGTCGTACTGCATTTGCAGGTTTTTTGTAATGTCTGTTTTGCTTTTCGAATTATAACGTGCATTAACAAAATTCATTGCGATGCCTGACGCCTCATTCTGGTTCAGATGTACGTGAAACCGTCGTTCAATCTGCTTAACGGCGTATTTTCCAAGTTTTGCCTCTTCTGGAAAAGTCTGCTCCACTTCATAGATCAGAGGCATCTGTACATATATATCCTTTTTCGCCCGCTCAATGCAGAAATTGATGTGATCCGACATGGTCACGACCAGGTTCGGGTTTAACTCATATTTCAGCTCGTTCCGGGCAATATCAACCAGCTTAGCCGTAAAATGAATCACGGATTCAGGCAGCTCGTTAAACAGCCCGATATACTTCTGGTCAATATCGTAAAATGTCCGTGTGATCAGATTCAGGTCTTCGAGTTCATAAGGCGTCTTCGGAAAGCCGATCCCCTTGCCGACAGCAATCAGTTCTTTTCCTTCTCCGTCAACACAGATTGCGAAATTGTTATTTAGTTTTTTAATGACTCGCATTTCTGTCTCCACTCAAATGCCCGCAGATACCTGCGGAATACTTCATCTTCGCAGCAGCGACGGACAGGCACGCTGCATGCCTGTAAGATCCGCTGCAGTATGGGAATAAAAAAACTCCTCAAGACATAAACACTTCGCCCTGCAGCGATCAGTGTCATTAGTAATGCCTCAAAGAGTAACAATCTAACTGACTTATGTAGTATAACAAAAAATAAAGATTGTGTCTACTGTCAGATCGGACAAATAACAGAAAAAAATTTGGAAGTTTTGCACAAGGCGGAAGAGACAATTGAGCAGTTAAATGATATTTATCAGCTCTTATTCGGAGAGTTTATGATATAATTAACAGAAAGAATTGGTGTATGTGCGGGAATCTGGGAAAACATGCACAGTAAATTCTGATGCAAAATTATAATGAAAGAGAGGATCTGCCAATGAAAGATCAAAATTGTGGCTACTGTATGAGAGGTGAACTGTTAGAGCAGTTCGGAATCTATATCTGTGACCTGAATGTCAGCTCGCTGATTTTATTTAAGGAGCAGAGCAAGCCCGGAAGATGCATTGTGGCTTATAAGGATCATGTAAGTGAGATCGTGGATATCTCAAAAGAAGAAAGAGACGCATTTATGGATGATGTGGTAAAAGCGGCAAATGCGATCCATAAGGCATTCCACCCGGATAAACTAAACTATGGCGCTTATGGCGACACGGGCTGTCATCTGCACGTGCATCTTGTGCCGAAGTATGAGGGCGGGGATGAGTGGGGCGGAACATTTCAGATGAATCCCCAGAAAACATATCTTTCAGAGAAAGAATATGAGGAGATGATACAGAAGATTAAGGAGAGTCTGTAGATGCAGGACAGCTATTTAGATAATACCGCTTTCCTCCAAAATACGTTCGGAAGCGGAGCGGATGTTTGAAACGTGTTCTTGGAGAGGGGCGTGTGTGTACTGATCCGTTCCGGAATCTGGGAAGGATCTAAGAAGTCGAAGAGCCGTTTAAGTGCAAAGCGGCGCTCCGGGCAACTCGCTCGTGCGCTCAGAGAGGGCGTAATGTTTGGCAGGTGGAAACCC
>CALWTQ010000073.1 GCA_944384505.1 uncultured Mediterraneibacter sp. | reverse complement strand
AGCCTGGAAGCGCGGATGGCAAAACTGAACGACCAGAGCCGTAAGGATGATGTGATTACCTTTGAGGAATTGGGCGTAGTGGATATGCTGGTAGTCGGACAAATTGTAGGTGATACGGGACTGGCAGCCATACAATTCAGATTGGCGGAAAGGAAGTTACCATTACCTGCGCTGTTTCCGATGGCGTATATTCCAGTGAATACAGTGTAATCTGCTCTACCGAAACCTTTGAATGGCTGACAGGAGAAACAAATTACAGCCTAATTGGCATACAGTTGGATGCCGATGCAGACGATGAGACGATCCGGCAAATCAACAATCTGGTTGGCAGCGATGTCATTTTTGATGATTTGCGGCAAGGCAATCAGGAAGATGCGGCAACTTACCTGGCTGCACAGTTTGTGCTATACAGTTTCCTTGCAATTATCGCTATGATTACACTGTTCAATATCATCAACAGCATTTCGATGAGTGTGACAGCCCGCATCAAACAATATGGCGCAATGCGAGCAGTTGGAATGGATGGCGGTCAGCTTTCGCGCATGATTACAGCGGAATCTTTCACCTATGCCATTTCTGGCCTTATAGTGGGTTGCGTGGCTGGATTGCTTTTGAGCCGATATTTGCACATCATGTTGCTTACAAGGTATTTCGGTACAGCTTGGAGCTTACCAGTACCGCTGCTCTGTATCATCGTTCTGTTCGATTTTGCGGCAGCGTTCTTGGCTGCTTACGCACCATCGAAACGGATACGCAATATGGCGATCACAGAAACGATCAACGAGTTGTAATGACCCACGTTGTAGAGCTATTTGAATAGTGTTCACCTATCTGCCGGGCGACGGCAAAAGAAAAAAAGCCGTCGTTCAGCAGGCAATTACCATGCCTTTATCATGTACCGGCGGCTTTGAAGAAATTCAGGGCCGCCGCTCTTTTGTACCCTTCGAAGGAATGACGACCATACGCTAAAGATTACGGCGGCTTTAGGAGGGAGTCGCCGTGAAACAAAAACTGCTTCGACATAATTCGGCAGGAATTGACCTGTCAAAAAAAGTATTTCCCCTGGACCGGGAAACAAGTGTAAAGCACTATTTGAAAGAAAACACCAAAATACATTAGATGGCGTCTGGCTGATTGATGAACAGCCAGACGCTTTTTATTGCCTACTATGCGTTTCTATCGGTTGCCGTTCTCCCCCGTTTGTCTGCCCGCCCACGCAGACAAGCATCAGAAAGGAGAACAGGCTTATGGCCGAAAAAGATTGGGCTGCGATCCTCAAAGACGAGGATCGTATCATTACAAACTCTGACCGCCGGTTCCGGTATCACTGCTACTCTCTGGAGAGTATGAGCGAGGAACTTACATACAAGGAGCGGTCTATCTATATCCAGGATGATTTCACCGAACAACTGATGGTAGAAAATTTCATTGATACTGTCCGGAACGAAAAGCTGGCATATGGTTTACGCCGCCTGACAGACCGGCAGCGGTACGCCATCGAGCTGGCCTTTTGGGAAGGGTATCAGTACAAGGAAATTGCAGTTATCCTTGACTGCTCACCGGCAGCGGTCACGCTTCTGCTTCAAAGGGCCTTTCACCGGCTTCGCAGCTTCTTAGCTGAATAAGTGAAAGCAAGGGCAGCATTCTCGTAATGCTGTCCTTGCCTTTGCCTATTCTGCTTTAGTCAAAAAGTTACTGTACCCTTTAATTTTATCGCCCTGGGATCTCCGATGTATAGAGGGACAAGCCCTCAGAAAAAGAATCGGAGGTGTTTTAAGATGCTGAAAACCGTTAAAGTAATTCGTCTGGCCCCTGGTGAGTCGCTTCTCATCCTGACCGATCACGGGCCGAACCCTGTGCCGCCGCCTGACGCTGCGGCTGCCCAGTCATGCCCGCTCCTTGTTGACCCCCAGGACGATGATAAGATCGTCGCTCTGGTTCGAGTTGCATAAGGGAGGACACGCTATGTATCTTGTCAAAATCTTAAATGCTGATCACCGTCCCGTCGATGTGGAAGTATCCCTTGAAATCTACCGCGTTTATGAGGAAAGCCGAAAGCAGGAAGAACGGCAGCGGTATGAGCGTCGGAAGCATATCGAAGGAAGGGCTTTTGATGATTGCCTGATGTTCGATCTGGCTACGGAGCCTTTGGAGGATACTGTCGAACGTCTGGAAACCTTGCTGGAAATCGGCCAGGTATTGGAGAAACTTCCTCCGTTGCAGCGGTGGCGTTTTATTCTCCATTTTTTCTACGGCTACTCTTATTCAGAGATAGCGAAAATGCAAGATTGCAATAAATCAGCGGTCATGCGTTCCGTGCAGTCGGCTCTGAAAAAAGTCCGGAAAAATGTTGCCGCGTAACTATCAACGATTGCCCATTTTCCCTCCTATATAGTGAAAGGGATTTTACAGAACCCCTTTGACTATGTACCTTGAAAAACAGCGGGCAATCCGTTCATATTCAGTATTCAAGTTTTTGAGTGCTGCGTCGAGCATCGCATAGCACAAACGCCATAACCCCCTGCGGATGGTCAGAGCATCCGTCAATACGATAACATCAAAGGGGCCGAGCGGTTATTTGGTGGCTGATGACTGGCCTATGGTGGGCTGGAAAGTGCCAGGACGCGCAGCGCAAGGAACCGTGCCACTCACCGAAACTTACTGCGAATATGGTGCCAACCACCTATCGGCGGTATGCGGCGGCTTCAGCAGCCATCCGGCTGACTAACCCTGAACCGGCTTGAATATTCCCTGTATCGGGGGTGTGCCGATGGACAGTCCTGCTGTCCAGATAATACGATACAAAAAATAAAAGAAAAGCGGTGCTGCGTCGGACTAACTGGCGCAGCACTTCTTTGATTATAGAAAGGTGTGATGCAGCTATGGCGGAACAGAATAACCCCGCCATGATTACAGAAACGAAAATCAATGGCGTGACCTATATTGTTCATTCCAGCTTCAAAGAAGGCTGCACCGAAACAGCGGTGTCAAAGATGGCAAAGGTCTTAAAAAACGAATTGCGTGGCGATAAAAAGCGTTCATAAAAATTTTATCGCTTTAATGTGTTAAACTACTTTTCGCGGCGGCCTGTCTGGTGTATAATAGGACTCGCAAAACCCACAATTTTGCGGGGCTGTCGGAATGGAGGTTTTTATGAAACAGACAGCCACGCAAATAAAAATGCCGGGTATGCTTAACGTACTGAATATCTCTCCCATCCGTTCATTCGATACGGAACCCTGGGCGGCCTTCTACTGCCGATTAAGCCAGGACGATGGTCTGGATGGTGAATCGAACAGTATCCAGCATCAAAAGCAAATCTTAGAGCGGTACGCAAAAGAACACGGCATTACCAGGTATAAATTCTATGTAGACGATGGAATCAGCGGTACGACTTTTAACCGCCCTGGGTTCCAGGAAATGTTAGCCGATATTGAAGCCGGATATGTCAACATGGTTGTTGTAAAAGATATGTCCCGCTTCGGCCGTGATTACCTTCAGGTTGGAATGTACACGGAAGTGCTGTTCCCTGAGAAGGATATACACTTCGTTGCTATCAACGACGGGGTAGACAGCGAGAAGGGCGATAATGATTTCACCCCTCTGCGAAACCTTTTCAATGAATGGTATGCCCGTGACACCAGCAAGAAGATCCGTGCGGTGGTAAAAGCCAAAGGAATGTCCGGGAAACGCCTTTCCCATCTCCCGCCTTATGGTTATATTATGGGGGATGAAGGAAATTGGGTGATTGACGAGGAAACCGGCCCTGTTGTAAAAGAGATTTTTGCGTTATGTCTGTCAGGTTTAGGCCCGACAAAGATTGCAAATATTCTCACTGCCAGAAATATTCCCACTCCCGGTACAATTAACTACCGGCGATATGGGAATAAGCAAGGCTACTGCCCGCAGGCTCCTTGTAAATGGGTTTATCAGACCGTCAGCAATATTCTGGAAAGAGTCGAGTATCTGGGGCATACGGTCAATTTTAAGACTACTAAGAAGTCGTACAAGAGCAAGAAGGTCATTATCAATGGCGATGACAAACGGATGGTTTTCAAGAACACACATCCTGCCCTGATTGATCAGGACACATTCGACCGTGTCCAGGCTATTCGTAAGGGTAAATGCCGACACACCAAAATTGGCTCTGTTGGACTGTTCTCTGGTCTGCTGTTCTGTGCAGACTGCGGCTCGAAAATGTACCATCATCGCGGGTCTGGCATTAAGGAGAGCTATGAATATTACACTTGTGCTGGCTATAGCAAACGGGTAAATCCCTGCACTACTCATCACATCAGCGTGAAAAACCTGAAGAAGCTGGTAACCGATGATCTTCGCAGGGTAACACATTTTGCTGCCGAGAATGAGCGAGAATTTGTTACGATGTTGGTATCCTGCTCTATGCGAGAGCAGAAGCGGGCATTGGCAGAAATGCAGCGGGAACTGGAAAGCAGCCAGAACCGATATGACGAACTGGACAACATTATCCAACACCTTTATGAAGATAAGATAAAAGGACAGTTGACGGATGAACGCTTTGCAAAGTTGTCAGCCGGTTACGAAGCAGAGCAAAAAGGTCTGGAAGGGACTATCAAGGAGCTTTCTGAACAGATCACCCAAAAGACAGATAAGACCATCAACATTGACCGCTTTATGAAGCTGGTTAAGAAACACACCTCTTTTGAGGAACTGACACCAACTCTGCTCAATACCTTCATCGAAAAAATTCTTGTTCACGAAGTAGAAATTGATGCCGAGGGTAAAAAACATCAGGAAATTGAAATCGTCTACAATTTCATAGGCAGCGTGGAACTGCCGGAAGAAGCGACTCACGAAGAAGCATCTAAGCCCGTTGAATTGCCGAAACGTGAGAGCCGAAGAAGTAAAAAGTCGGCGTGAAATACCGCCGACTTACATTCCACCCTTAGGGTGTCCCTATCACTACTATACTTTTCCAAATTTATACTTCAAATTTGCGTGTTTATCGAATATCATTAACGAACTTTTTCCTTTGAGGTATCCCATAAACTGTGATACACTGAGTTTGGGCGGTATGCTTACCAGCATATGAATATGGTCTGGCATTAAATGTCCTTCCAATATTTCCACGCCTTTATAGGCACATAGTTGTTTTATGATATCCCGGATACTTTCTTTGTATTGATTGTATATAATCTTTCTCCTGTATTTGGGAGTAAAAACTATGTGATACTTGCATACCCATTTTGTATGGGATAAACTATTTGTTTTATTGGCCATAAAAATCACCTTTCCTTTCGTTATAAATCGGCTTGAACAACCTTATTTTATAACGGAAAGGTGATTTTTTGGTATAACCAACGTCGCGCACCCGCATAGCGGGTGGTTTATATTTCGCACGCTTCGCGAGCTCAACAGGGTCACGACCCATAACAAAGCGGCGCTCCGGGCAACTCGCTCCGCTCAGACAATCCCTGCGCGCCGCTTAACAACATCTCTCCGCCCTAAAGATTTTCAGCGGATTCCTCCAAAGTCACATCTCCCGGCTGCCCCCTTCCTCAGAAAGTATACTCAAACCATCCGCTCCGCTTCCTGCGCATTCCCTGTCGGAATGTCATTGCCCAAATAGGCTGAAACGCACAACTGGCGCGGTTTGTAGCCTTTCGGCTGCGAAAGCTTTACGGCCGCGCCTGCTTCTCGTAGCAGCTATATATTCACTGACTCCCGGTTTGAAAAAGCCCAGAAAACAGCCCCATTTCGAGAAAAATTCTGCGGAGATGAAGGATGGCGATGGATGACTTCGGAAGGGTATTAGTGAAACTTAGAGTTCCAGAGAGGGACGTTAGGGCTAACGGTGGAATTGTCTGAGCGTAAGCGAGTTGTCCACCGTCAGTCCTTGCCTTTAGTCCGTCACTGGAACTCTTAGTTTCACTTATATCCCTGGAGCGGAATCCTGAGCCATCCTTCATCTCCGCAGAATACGTTTTAGGAATCGACCCTGTTTTCGGACGTTTTACACACGGAAGTTAGTGAACTTTATAGCTGCTCAGCACACGTCCGGGTCAATCACTCTTTGAATATGAATGGCCAGAAATCCGATCTCTTCTCTGGCTACTTTCATTTTCAGCTGTTTCCCCATATAATCACACACGGATTCTGCCACTTTCCCCGTCTCGGGGTAACTGGAAAAGATAAAATCATTGAAATCTGCTTTTGTGGACTCTCCCTTTCTCGTCCTTGCAATCATATAATACAGATGACTCATCAGCCTTGTGTATGCCAGTGAATCTTCCTCAAACTTCTGGTCGAATGCCTTCTCTATCATAGAGATTCCTTCATTAATGATACGGGTTGTATCCAGCGCTTCCGACACCTGTTCATCAGAGAGGCCTGCATGGATATGCAGGGTAATAAAGCCCACCTCGTCGTCTGAGATCTCGTATCCGGTCATCTCCTTTATAATTTCCCTTCCTTTAAGCGCAGCTGCATATTCTTTTGAAAAAAGTACCTTGATATCCGGAGTAAACGGATTCGGAATCTGACGGTTCTCTTTCGCGCGCTTAGCAGCAAGCGCGATATGATCTGCCATTGGGAGAAGTATTTCCCGGTTAACTTTCTGGAACATTTTCTCCGCTTCATCAATAATCCTCCCGGACGCCTCGATGAACTCCGGACGAATTCCATTTACAACCTGAAGAACGGACTGCCGCTTTTGGCGAGTCACAAGAGAATATATCTTCGCTCCCGGAAGATGATCTATCTGCTGGGCAGGACGTTTCCCGAATCCCACACCGTTTCCGAGCAGAATCAGCTCTCTCCCCGAATCATTGTCATATACGAGAATCCCATTATTATTTAAAACCTTTATAATCCGGTACATATCCGTTCCCTCTCCGTTTCTCTCTCTGCTTCTGTCTTCGCGCAAAATCTTGTATACAGCTGTATCCCCTGCTCCGGGCCGCTTTTGGCGGCTTAGAGCAGGGGATAAGTATCATGCAGCAATATATTAGTTATAGGAAATGATTTTTGCCGCCTCGTCCAGCTTTTCTACTCTGCCGGATTTTATCATCTGTATTTCCTCGCCTTCCTGAAGGCTGGTAAATACAATGATACACTCGTCAGACTTCGCATGCTCTTTAATATATTGTATATCAAACCCGATCAGTTTGTCACCTTTTTTCACGCGATCGCCATCCTTTACGAATGCTTCAAAGCCTTCCCCGTTCAAATTCACCGTGTCAACACCGATATGGATCAGATACTCCACTCCATCATCGCTCATCAGTCCTACTGCGTGTTTAGACGGGAATACAAAAGACACTGTGGCATCTTCCGGCGCATAAGTCATTCCTTCTTCCGGCCTTACAATATATCCGTCGCCCATCATTTTTCCCGCAAAAGCTTCGTCAGACGCCTCCGTAATCGGCGCCGCCACTCCGGTCAGCGGGCTTAAGAGTGTTTTCTTTTCCTTAGCAGCGCCTGTATTTCCCTGATCGGCAGACGCAGTACTATTGTCGACCTCCTTATTTTCGCCAACGCCGTTTTCTGCGCCTGCAGCATTTTCTGAATCTGACGCCTCCGCAGTATATTCCTCATAAGGCGCGGTTTCCAGATAATCTTCCAGATTTGACTTCACAACAGAAACAGACGGGCCATAAATAATCTGTATTCCCTGCCCCTTGCGGATAATTCCCGAGGGCGACGTCGCGCGCAGGATATCTTCATTTACAAGCTCTGGTTTCACAACTGTACATCTCAGCCTTGTCGCACAGCAGTCCACATCCGAAATATTCTTCTTTCCTCCAAGTCCTCTTGTAATCAGAATACTCTTCTCGTCTCCAGCTGACGCGCCTGTACCTGCCGGCGCACCTGCTGCCCCCTGCTTCGCCTGATAATCCGCCTTGGTATATAATTTTGTTTCTGTATCGTCATCCTCACGTCCTGGAGTCTTCAAATTCAGCTTTTTAATCAGCACAGTGAAGATCACATAATAGAGAATAAAGTAAACAATGCCCACTGGAATGATCAACAGCCAGCTCGTCTTATCATTGCCCTGAAGGATACCGAACAGGAACAGGTCCAGAATGCCGCCTGAAAACGTAAGTCCTACTGCTATATTTAGCATATGAGCGATCATGTACGCCGCGCCCGCCAGAATAACCTGTACGACAAACAGAATCGGAGCCACAAAAAGGAAAGAGAATTCAAGGGGTTCTGTAATACCCGTCAGCATGCATGCCAGCGCTGCAGAAAGCAGAAGACCTCCTGCCTGTTTCTTCTTCTCCGGTTTCGCGCAGCGGTACATTGCCAGCGCCGCTCCCGGAAGGCCAAAGATCATAAATATAAACTCACCGGAGAAATATCTTGTCGCGTCCGCACTGAAATGCACTGTGTTCGGATCTGCAAGCTGTGCAAAGAAAATATTCTGTCCGCCCTGCACAAGATGTCCTGCCACTTCCATTGTTCCGCCGACTGCTGTCTGCCAGAAGGGAAGATAGAACACATGGTGAAGTCCAAACGGAATCAGCGCACGTTTGATGATACCGAAAATCAGTGTTCCGAAATATCCTGTACCTGTTACCAGACCGCCCAGCGCATAGATTCCTTCCTGTACAATGGGCCATACAAAATACATCGCAATCCCCACCGCAACATATGTAATGGTGGAAATAATCGGCACAAATCTGGATCCGCCAAAGAATGAAAGGGCGTTCGGTAGCTGGATCTTATAAAAACGATTGTGAAGCGCCGCAACTCCAAGTCCTACAATAATACCGCCAAATACACCCATCTGCAGCGTCTGGATTCCGCACACGCCTGTCACAGTTCCGTCCAGCACATGCTCCGCTATACTTCCATCTGCCAGAATATCTCCTCTGAGAACAAGCATAGCGTTAATGGAAGCGTGCATTACAAAGAAAGAAATCATAGCTGCCAGAGCCGCAACTTCCTTCTCCTTTTTCGCCATTCCAATCGCTACCCCGACCGCAAAGATCAAAGGCAGGTTATCAAAAATAACATTTCCCGCCTTGCTCATGATCGTAAGCAGGGCATTAAGGATCGTCCCGTCTCCCAGGATCGCCTGGAGTCCGTATGTCTCAATCATAGTTGCATTGGTGAAGGAGCTGCCGATTCCCAGCAAAAGCCCCGCCACCGGAAGAATTGCGATCGGAAGCATAAAGCTTCTTCCTACTCTCTGCAATACTCCGAAAATCTTGTCTTTCATAAGTGGTTCCTCCTTTTGAAACTCTCATTTCTGCTGAATACGCTGCCGCGCGGGCTCTCGCCCTATATCTTCTCACAAAAGCAAATCAGTGAGCCAGCTCACTGCCCGCTCTTCTGAGAAGATGCACGGCTCTGTGCTTTCGCGCAAAAAAAGGCATAAACAATATCCTTTTGAATATGACATGAGCCATATTTTTTAAAAGGATAGTTTATGCCTGCCTTACAGTAACACACTATCTTGCGTATTTCAGTATTTCGTTGGTTTCTGTGTTTAGTATAAAGGAATCGACTTGAAACTGTCAATCTGGAATTATTACCTAAAATCGGGGCAAAAAAATGTGCACTTTCCACAGAAAATTTTCATCACAAGCTCCTGTTTTTCAACTCAGCTTTTATCTCAGTCCAGTATTTTCATTGCCAGATCCCCGTCTCCGCTGATGTCGAATCCGGTTTTTTCGTAAAATCCTGCCATAAGCTCACGATACTGATCCGGCCCCGTATAGCCAAGGGGAGCCAGCTCATAGCCGGGCGGCGCGGTTACCATGGTCACTCCTTTTTTCTTAAATTCAGCCATAATCTCATTCATGCAGGCCGTGCCATACCCCTTCCCGCGAAGCCCGAAGTCCGTCAGATAAAATTCTATGATATCAGCCCTTGTCCTACTGTCCAGAATATATTCCATATGAAATACAGACAAGCCTTCCTCATAGACGTCTACAATCTTAGGGCGGTAGTGAAACTCTAATATATGAACGCTTTTATCCGTAAGATCCACCGCCCTGAAGCATTCTTTTCTAATGTATACTGGTATTGACATCTTCTCACTTCCTGACTAATCATCCGCAGCCGTTCTCTTACGAAGGTGTTTCCTGGCTCTTTTTCCTCGCAATCTGAAGCTGGACGTTTACCCCCAGGGGATTGACCACAACTCCTTTTGCATTCGGGGCAAGAATTTCCGGAATCTTCGCCGCCTGAACCGCCAGATTTTTCATCTTTTTTCCTTTTGTAAATTTTGCAAGTTCCAATGAATCTGTAAACACAGGCTGGTACACACTTCCGTCCTTCTGCCTGAGAACCGGCACTTTGCCGTCCTCTTCGACCGCAATGATATAAGTTCCCCTGCTGTAATGTGCCAGAAGTTCCTCCTGCAGTTCTTTTAACTCTTCCGTCAGCTGCCCTGACTGCTGCCGGCGTATCTCCTGCATAAAATAGATCGCCGTCAGGTGCAGCTCCGGATTCTCAATGATTTTCTTCCCGTCCGGTAGGTTATCCGGAAGCTTCCGTGTAATCAGCTCCGACAGCTGAATATCAATCTGGGTATCCGTCCCATGGTTCACCGCCAGACAATTAACCCCCATTGTATACAGACTTGTATAGAATGCGATAAGGTGCTTTTCTTCCACCCTGGCCGCCGCGGCAGCATACTTCTGTTCCAGAAGCTCTTTTGCCTTGGCCTTTGCATCCTCTTCCACATAATATATAAACACTTCATCGTCATATGTCATCTCGTCACAGTGAACAAATGGTATCCTCGTCGCCCCCGACATAATCACATAAAGCTCGCCGGGATGTCTGAGCGCTTCCAGTGTTTCCTGCTTTGTGACTGTTGTATTTTTTTCACTCATGATAGGTCTTTCCTTTCCGGTTTCTCAGGTTCAGATGCGCCCCTCGGGGCACTCGCTCCATGGGCTCAGCCATTCAGAATCCCTCCGGACACGGCCGGGCTGTTTTATTATATCACAACTTCTGAAACAGTTCCAATAAATATGGCAGAAAGATAATGCAGCCAATGATAACAGATATAATCGCCGCAAACAATACTGCCCCGGCCGCAGTATCCTTTGCAACCTTCGCAAGCGGCTTTTTCTCCTCCGTCACCAGATCTACCACAGCCTCAACCGCAGTGTTCACCAGCTCCAGAGCCGCTACAAGAGCAAACAGGAGCAGGCAGACACACCACTCTGTGGCGGTAATATGAAACAGAGTTCCGGCAAGTGTCACGCAGATAATCGCCAGACAGTGTATTTTCATATTCCGTTCTTTGCTTATTCCGGTCCATATCCCCTCGAATGCATAGCCAAAGCTTTCATATAAAGGGTTTTTCCTGTTCTTTTTCATCTCTTATCCCTTCTTTGTTCCTTATCATTTCGCAGCCGTTCAGCACATGGAGCTGTCACTTATTTTCTTGAGAGCAGGTGCTTAACAAATACGTACATCACAATTACAAACGCCAGCAGGTATCCGATGGCGCCGATTGCGGGAATCCCGAGGATCTTCGGCGTCATATCCGTAGTGCAGATAATGCTGGAGCTGATCAGAAGCGCCATCACCCATAGTCCCATCACGATGTTTCTCACCAGCCTGCGGAGAAGCTCCGCCAGATCAGGCGTCACCTGCAGATCCAGGTTCACCTTTGCCTGGCCTTTCAAATATCCATTCATCATGTCCGACACCATGGACGGAATATCCAGCGCCTTCCGAAACGATTTCAGGACGCTTTTCCCGCTGCTTTTCAGTTCTTTTTTCAGATCAAAATTGTGGAAGAATTCTCCTGACATATGGGCTGTCGCGATCTCCACCATATTAATATCCGGCGCAATATCCGCCAGCACGCCCTCCATATGGGTCAGGCCCCTCGCCAGCATGGTCAGCCCGTGAGGCATCTTGATCTTATTGTTTTTCATGACCTCCATCAGATCAGCCATAACCTCCGCCACATTGATCTGCCCCAGCTCCGTGTTCCCGTATTTTAAAAGAAGGCCGTCGATATCTTCATATAGCTTTCTCTGGTCCGGGCGCTCCTTGAACTCTCCGATTCCGAGAACTGCCTGCTGAATCAGCCCCACATCGTTCAGTGCCACACCCTGCACAGCCTTCCCGATCATCTCCCGGTCGTGTTCCGTCAGACGCCCCATCATCCCCATATCAATCCAGATGATCTTCCCGTCCCGGATCTTCACATTTCCGGAATGGGGATCCGCATGAAAGAACCCATCGTCCATTACCTGCTTGATATAGTTGTCCACCAGTTTGCTCCCGATCTCCTTCAGATCGTACCCGTCCTTAAGCAGCGCGTCCTTGTCGTCGATCCCGCAGCCGTCAATGTACTCCATCACAAGTACATTCACTGTCGTGTACTGCTGATAGAGAATGGGCGTCCCTACAAAGGCCACATCCTTATTTCTCCTGGCAAACTCTTCCATGTTCGACGCCTCTGTCAGGAAGTTCATCTCATCCCTGGTGACAGACCACATCTCATCAAGGACAAGATCCAGATCCGCCATCCCTTTGATGCTCACCGGGGGCATCAGTTTGACTGCCTTGTGAAGGAGGGCAATATCACGCGCCATCTTCTCATAAATCCCCTGGCGCTGAACCTTTACCACAACCTCCTCGCCGCTTTTTAAAACCGCCCGGTGCACCTGGGCAATAGAAGCAGAGCCCTGTGGCCTTTCTTCAATGGAAGAGAATACCCTCTTCCAAGAGCGGCCATAGGACCCTTCAATCACTTCTATGACTTCTTCAAACGGCATGGGAGTCACATCAGAGCGCAGCCGCATCAGCTCATCGCAGTAGCGCTTCGGAAGGATATCCGAGTGCATGGACATGATCTGCCCCAGCTTGATAAAGGTGGGGCCAAGATCTTCCAAAATTGCCCGGAGTTTCTCAGGCGTCACTCCTCTTGTGATATTGTGTCTGCGCAGTACTGCTGTGATCTCTCTGAGTCTCGAATTATATTCTATCGGTTCTATCGTACTCATCCGTATCCGCGTTCTCCTGTGCTTAGTCTGTGATTTGTGTATCCGCGGTCTCTTCCTCCCGCTTTAAAATCTTCTCTTTCAGCGCCGCCAGCTCTTCCGGCGACATCCTATCAAGCATATCCTCCAGCTTCTCTTCCCGGGATGGCTTTACTTCATCCATCTTTTCTTTTACAGTCTTTTTCACATTGTGCCTGAGTTCTTCATTGAGCACCTTTCCCTGTTCTACCGTCAGCTCGCCTTTCTCAACCATCTCATCCAGCAGTTCCTTTGATTTTTCCGCGGTTACCGCCACTGCTCCAATCCCTGCCAGTATGACTTTTTTGATATTATCGCTGAATTTTTCCATTGTTTTATATCTCCCTTCTGTGTTCATCCTCATTCTGCCGGTATCTTTCGGCGTACTATTCTCTCAGTCCGTTTGGCTCCCGTATTTTTCTTTATAGCGCTCAATACATTCCTCAATTACCCGGACAGCTCCAAGAGCCCCGTCAAACTCGTTGACGTCTGTCTTTTTTCCTTCCAGATCTTTGTATACACTGAAGAAATGCTTAATTTCATCAAAGATGTGACGCGGCAGCTCAGATATATCCGTGTATGCCTCGTATGTAGGGTCTGCCCAGGGAATCGCGATCACCTTCTCATCTCCCGAACCTCCGTCCGTCATCTTCATAACTCCGATCGGATAGCAGCGCACCAGCGTCAGAGGCTCCAGAGGCTCCGAGCACATCACAAGCACGTCCAGCGGATCCCCATCGTCTCCAAGCGTCCGCGGTATAAAGCCGTAATTCATCGGATAATGAGTTGACGTATAAAGCACCCGGTCAAGAATAATATACCCGGTCTCCTTATCCAGCTCGTACTTCTTCTTGCTCCCCTTGGAAATCTCAATCACTGAAATAAAATCTGTCGGAAAAATCCTCTCCTCACTGATATCATGCCAGATATTCCCCATAAAAAAATCCTCCCGCTTTTATAAATTCTCCCGGAACACCTTTTCCATAGCCGCGCTGGCAGCTTCCTCGTCATCCCCTGTCACTTCCACCGTGATCTCATCCTGGCATCTGATTCCCATGGACATAAGCTGCATCAGGTTTGACGCATCTGCATGGGCCTCTCCCTTCTTCACCAGAATCTCAGATCCGTATTTCTTCGCCTCCTTCACAACCATTCCCGCAGGCCTTGCGTGAATTCCGGCTTTGTCTTTGATGACATAATTAAACGATCTCATACTGCCATCTCCCTTCTTTATGGATTCTTTCCCGCCATATATGGTATTTGCAAAAGTCCGGCGGTGATGAGTATATTATGATTTTACCTCTTTCAGAGTGGTAAGTCCAGTAGAGGTTTCTTATTAAGTAAAAAAGGCGGCACGAAAGTTTTCATCTCTCACGCTGCCTTTTCATTATAACCACTTCGGCGGAACTTCTCCGCCCTGCCGCACTTTTAGAATTTGTCACTCTCCGAAGCGGATCTTTATATAAGACTTAATCTCCTCTACACTCTTTTCAAATCCCAGCTTCCCGCTGTTTATGCACAGATCATAATTTCTGGCGTCCGCCCACTCATGTCCTGTGTGATAGCGGTAGAAATCTCCGCGGTAATTGTCTGTCCGCTCGATATACTTCTGCATCTCTTTTTCAGACATGCTGTGGCGCTCCATAGCCCGGTCAAGGCAGAACTGTCTGTCCGCATGAACAAATACACTCGCCACATTCGGATAATCCTTGAGTATATAATCCGCGCAGCGGCCGATAATGATACAGGATTCCTTAGCCGCCAGCTCTTTGATAACCTTAGCCTGGTAATTGAACAGATTATCATCTGAGGTGAATTCTTTATCTTCTGGAGGAAGCAGCTCGCCCTCATACGGACGGCTCAGCAGATGGAACCATCCCGCATGGCGCACCTTCTCGTCAGACATGCCGAACAGACGCTCATTAATGCCGCTGTCCTCTGATGCCATGCGGAGAATCTCACGGCTGTAGCAGTTGATCCCCAGGTCTTTGGCCAGCATTGCACCGATAGTCTTGCCTCCGCTTCCGTACTGTCTTGCGATGGTAATCACGATATTTTTCATAAATGACGTGCCTCCTATTCTCCGAGATAAGCCTTCTTAATGGAATCGTTCTCCAGCAGATCCGCTGCTTTTCCTTCCAGGACGATATTTCCTGTCTCAAGAACATATGCCCGGTCTGCGATAGAGAGCGCTTTCTTCGCGTTCTGTTCTACGAGAAGGACTGTAGTCCCCCCTTCACTGACAGAACGGATGATATCAAAAATCTCATTTACCATGATCGGGGAAAGTCCCATGGACGGCTCATCCATAAGGATAATCTTTGGCCTTGACATCAAAGCCCGCCCCATAGCGAGCATCTGCTGCTCTCCGCCGCTTAATGTTCCCGCCATCTGGTTCTTTCTCTCTTCCAGACGGGGAAATCTTTTATAAACATTCTGCAGGCTTTCTTCGATCTCACTCTTATTTTTTCTCGTGTAAGCGCCCATTTTCAGGTTCTCATACACACTGAGCTCCGCAAATACGCGGCGCCCTTCCGGCACATGGGCCATACCCATGGACACGATCTTATGTGCCGGAACCTTTGTGATATCCTTTCCCTCGAACATCACATGGCCTGCCTTCGGGCTGAGCAATCCTGTAACAGTGTGCAGGGTCGTTGTCTTTCCCGCTCCGTTCGCTCCGATCAGGGCGATGACTTCCCCCTTATCCACATGGAAGGAGATGCCCTTAATGGCCTGGATCACTCCATAATATACTTCCAGATCTTTCACTTCAAGCATTGCCATAACTAAACGTCCCCTCCTATTCTCCCAGATATGCGGTGATGACCTGCGGATCATTCAACACGTCTGATGTTTTTCCCTGTGAGAGCACCTCTCCGAAGTTCAGCACAGTCAGCTCCTCGCAGATTCCGCTTACCAGTTTCATGTCGTGCTCGATCAAAAGGATCGTCATGTGGAAATGCTCACGCACAAAGCGGATCATGTCCATCAGTTCCCCTGTTTCATTCGGATTCATGCCGGCCGCAGGCTCGTCCAGGAGCAGAAGCTTCGGCTCTGTCGCCAGCGCCCTTGCGATCTCCAGTCTCCTCTGCTGGCCGTAAGGGAGATTTGCCGCTTCCAGATGGGCGGACTGATCCAGGTTAAATACTTTCAGAAGCTCCATGGCCTGCTCGTCCATCTCTTTTTCCACTTTCCGGTAATTCGGAAGCTTTAAGATTCCCTCAATCGTCGAATAATGGTGCTTATTATGAAGCCCGACTTTCACGTTATCCAGAACGCTCAGCTTTTTGAACAAGCGGATATTCTGGAAAGTTCTTGCTATTCCGGCCTTGCTCACATCAATCGTCTTTTTCCCGGTGATGTCCTGTCCGTCCAGCGCCACTTTCCCGGTGTCCGGCTTATATACGCCTGTGAGCAGATTAAAGACCGTTGTTTTTCCTGCGCCGTTCGGCCCGATCAGTCCATACAGCTGTTCTTTCTTAATTGATATGTCAAATGCGTTCACCGCGCGGAGACCGCCAAATGATATACCAAGATTTTTCACATCCAGTAAAGCCATTATTTCACAGCCTCCTTTTTCTTTCTCAATTTCAGGAAGGAAAGATTCTTCTCTCTCCACTCAATCGCCTTCGGCGCCCAGTTAAAGAGCATCATCACGATCAGCACGATCGCATAGATCAGCATACGGTAATCTGACAGTCCGCGGAGCATCTCCGGGAGAAGGGTCAGGATTACGGCCGCGATCATAGAGCCACGGATGCTTCCGATACCGCCGAGCACAACAAAGACTAGAATCATAATAGACTGGTTATAACCGAAGTTATTCGTTGTAGCCGTAAGCGTGGAAAGATTGTGCGCATAGAGCACGCCCGCCGCTCCGGCCATCGCCGCTGAAATGGCAAATGCCATCAGTTTATATTTCGTAATATTGATTCCCACAGACTCGGCCGCGATCCGGTTGTCGCGGATAGACATGATTGCCCGTCCGTCCCTGGAATTCACCAGATTAATGACAATAAACAGCGTCAGCAGCACAAGGATAAATCCAATCAGGAAAGTGGAATCCTGAGGCGTACCCGTTATTCCCTGGGGACCGTTGACAATGACAGTTCCGTCGGCATCCATGTTAAGGGACAGCACATCCTTTGTTGAAAAGTGGAACCCATTCGCGTCTTTTCCGATGTAAAGGACATTTACCAGATTCTTAATAATCTCACCGAACGCCAGCGTTACGATCGCCAGATAATCGCCTTTCAGACGCAGAACCGGAATGCCGATCAGGATGCCGAATACAGCCGCCGCTGCAATACCGATCAGCAGCGCCAGGAAAAACCGCAACCCATCCACTGTAATCACATCACGCATGCACTTTGAGAAAAACGCGCTGGAAAATGCTCCCACACACATAAATCCCGCGTGGCCAAGGCTCAGTTCCCCGAGAATACCGACAACCAGATTCAGCGAAACGGCAAGAATCACATAAATGCACAGCGGAACCATCAGCCCTTCCAAAAGACTGGAAATATTTCCCGTACTGATCAATACCTGCATAATAACAAAAGCCACAACAGCGATTCCATACGTAATCAGACTACTTCTTGTAGATTTACTCATTTTCTTCATCTTCTTCATCTTTCTCACCTACACTTTCTCCTGAATCTTCTTGCCTAAAAGACCTGTAGGTTTCACAAGCAGCACAACAATCAGCACCGCAAACACAATCGCGTCCGCCATCTGGGATGATATATATGCCCTGCCAAAGATCTCAATCACACCGAGAAGAAGTCCGCCGATAAAGGCGCCGGGGATGGAGCCGATGCCCCCGAACACTGCGGCGACGAACGCCTTGATGCCGGGGAGCGCTCCTGTATATGGCGTCAGGCTCGGGTACGCGGAACATAGAAGCACACCGGCCACAGCCGCCAGAGCGGAACCGATTGCAAATGTAAGAGCAATTGTCCCATTCACATTAATTCCCATAAGCTGCGCCGCGCCCTTGTCCTCAGAAACCGCGCGCATAGCCTGTCCCGGTTTGCTCTTCTGAACGAACGCGATCAGCACTGCCATAATAACCAGACATACTACAATCGTCACAATTGTTTCTCCGGAAATATTTAACTTTCCTCCGGCAAGCGAAATGCCCTTCCACTTAATTACAGACGGAAATGTCTGCGCATTCGCACCAAATACCAGAAGCGCTATATTCTGCAAAAGATAGCTGACGCCAATTGCCGTAATCAGAACCGCAAGTGAAGAAGACGCATTTCTTAGCGGTTTATACGCTACGCGCTCGATCAGCACTCCAAGCAGAGTACAAGCTACAACTGCTACAATCACTCCCGCCGCCGGGGATAAGCCGGCCTGCGTCATTGACATCAGCGCTATGTACGCGCCGATCATGATTACATCTCCATGAGCAAAGTTCAGCATTTTAGCTATGCCATACACCATGGTATAGCCAAGAGCGATAATCGCGTAAACGCTTCCCAGGCTCAATCCATTGATCAGATATGATATAAAACTCATACTCATTCCCTTCCATTCTAATATTCTATTCTTATTATTTGGACATTATTAGGATTATATCACACCATATACAGGAGTAGCAATAATAATTATGCATTAACATCGAGTGTACTCGGTTTAATAGTAACAGTTCAGCTATTTA
The DNA here is from genome assembly GCA_944384505.1 of uncultured Mediterraneibacter sp. Taxonomy (GTDB): domain Bacteria; phylum Bacillota; class Clostridia; order Lachnospirales; family Lachnospiraceae; genus Mediterraneibacter. The sequence goes on along the minus strand of CALWTQ010000073.1, from coordinate 139 downwards.
GCGCACTAACAATTCCTGTGACTCACGTCCGGCTTGAAAAAGCCTAGAAAACAGCCCCATTTCGAGAAAAATTCTGCGGGGATGAAGGATGGCGATGGATGACTTCGGAAGGGTATTAGTGAAACTTAGAGTTCCAGTG
>CALWTQ010000072.1 GCA_944384505.1 uncultured Mediterraneibacter sp. | reverse complement strand
GAAGTAGGGATTTTCTCTGCTTCCCTTTTAATTTAGGAATGATTCCTATCTTTGCCAATAATAATTATACACTAACCAAAAAATCACCCGGCACATCTCCTCGTACCGGATGATTTCTTTCCCATCTCCGTTTGTTCTCACCCGTGCTGATGCAGATACTTCTCTCTTGTAGCCATCCCTCCCCGGATATGCCGCTCTGACTTATTCATGTCCAATACCTTCCTCGCTTCCCGGGCAAGGGACGGGTTGATCTGAAGGAGCCGCTCAGTGACATCTTTATGTACTGTACTCTTACTGATTCTGAACTGCTTGGCCGTCTGCCTCACAGTCGCGTTATTTTCTATAATATAATCAGCAATCTCCACGGCTCTTTCCTCAATATAATCTTTCAAAAAAATCCCCCTGCAAACATCGTTTTTACAATGTATGCAGGGATTTTTCAAGTCATACCCACTTACTCTCGTCTTTTATAAATATCTAACCTTTCTAATCATGATTCTCTATCATATACTATTCAAATATTCCAGTATTTCCACTTTTCAGTATCCAGCAGCAGAAACTCTTCTATCCCAATAGCTCCCCCGAAGCTGTAAGTTGAGAAAACATCCACGGTAATACACTGTGAAGGCTGCCTAATCGTTCTGGCTGATCTGTATACGGAAATGTTTTACAACTATCAGGTTTACAGTCTCCCAATCTGCAGTTTCCGTCCTGATCCATGAAATCGCAGGGTACATTCTTAGTTTCATATCCGCTACCCATCGTGCTTTTTACCAAATATTTCTCAATAAACTGCTCTTTCGAAAGTCCCATATATTCCGCGTCCCGCTCCAAGTCATCTTTCGGAATACTTCCCTGATACATTTTACAACAATTTCTGCAATTGCTGCAGTCATGGTCGGCAAACAGCTCTTTATGCAGTTTTTGAAACTGCTCGTCCAGTGTATCTTCATCTGCATTGAATTTCAAAAAACTACGGAATGCCAAATTTTCTCTTTGCTTTTTCTTCGCTTCTGACTCAATTTTTTCTGGTGCGATCACTTACATTCCCCTCCTATCCCTTCATCTTCTTCACCCAAGTCTGTACTTCCTTATATGCTTCTTTATCCCCGGCCTTTTTCAGTAGTTCAAGAAGCATTCCGGCCCACTCTCTGCTTCGGTAATGAATGCTGTGCTTTTCATCGAAATCAGTGAATGAGGTCACATTCTCCCGCTCCGCCAGCTCAGACGCTTTCTGATATGCCAGATACAAATACTGTTTTGTCCGCATGTTTTCTTTTTCTTCATTTCTTTCCCAGATTAATCCCGGGCGGTGCATTATTCCAAGATAAAGAATCTGATCTATGTCAATACTTGTCCTGTCATAGTAATCTTCCAGATAAATCCTGCCCGGCTTATGCTCACCGCCCACAGCCGGATAACTTTCCAGCCATTTGCGCCTTTCTTCCGGAGTTTCAATATCGTCAACCGGCTCTTTCGGCTTATTCATGCAGCAGAATTTATATTTTTTCCCGCTTCCGCATGGACATGGATCATTCCTGCCAATCTTCTTTTTATGAACCGAAGTATTGGACATCCTCTCCATTGCCCGGACCATCTTTTCAAAATCCTTTTCACTTAACTCTGCTGATCCCGACTTTTCCCCTTCCTTGAACATGGCCCATGTACTGAGAATTCTGGCTGCATCAATCGGGCTCTCACAGAAATTCTGTTCATCCTCGTCATATTCAAACATTAAGTCCACACAGGAATCATATTCTCCCAGATATCCTTCGTCCATAAGACCGTTGTCGAACATATACCGAATCTCCGGCAGCATATCCACAAAATGGCATTTACAGATAACATCGGCAATCTTATTAAAAAGGAAATCATATTCCCCTGCCTCGTGAATTTTCCGACTCAAAAAGTTCTTTAACTCACTTTTCCCCAATCTTCCGTCCAGATACAGCTGGCCAAGTACATTAATTACATTTCCCCTGATAAACTCGTCAATATTTTTGTCTGTAACCATCTGTTCCAGCAGCGTCAGATTCCCATCATATGTATTGTACAGAATATCGGATATTCCCTCTGTAATCGCATCTCCGAGCAGATAATCGACTGTGTCCGATGGAAGAGATACAAGTTCTATAATCTCCTGAAATGATGATGTATCCTGAAACTGCCCCAGAAGGAACAGAGCATAAAAATGAAGCATGTAATCAGGATCCAGATCGTCTTTTTCCTGTATTGCTTTATCTAAAGCTGCCCGCAGATATGGCAGCGCTTCCTCCTGGTTTTCCGTTATCACACGAAATTCTTTTTTTGGAAATATGTTACTCCTGTAAGTAATCGTTTCTATCGCTTTCTGTAATTCTCCCATAAGAGCTCCTTTCCTACTATGTTCTACGTTTCCTCCCCTTATTCTACCCCAAAAATTTTTCCCTGCAAACACCGTTTTACGATGTATCAGTTCTGACGAGCAAAATATATTCCGTTTATATATAGAGCGTCTTTTGGCCTTTTTTACTCGTTACATCTGACTGTTCGTTCTCAAAAAGCCGAACTTCCCCTCTTTTTCCTTTTATGCACCCTTCTTTTCCCCTTATCTCCCCTCACCACTTCCTTTCTTTAGCTGTACGCAAATCTCACTTGTATTTTTTTCTCCAATTCTGATCCATTTTCTTTTATCCGTCTGTTTTTCCACGCATTGAGCAGGAGCCGGTGCTTTTGCTTCCTGCTCTGCTTTACTTTTTTCCACAACATCTCCCAGGCTTCTATGATCTCTGCGATCATGTGCCCTATCTGTATCAGATAATAATGGTTCTTCATCCCCTGATAATCATGGCTGAACCGGTGTTCCAGATAATACCCCTGCTTTTTCTGTGTGTTGAATCCTTCATTTTCTATTTTCCATCTCCATCTTCCTCGTTCCACTGTTTCTTTTATATTTCCATTTCTTCCTGCGGCATTCTTTAAAAATTCTCCGCTTGTACTCCTCATGCTGTTGATATAAAATATAGATGACAGGATCCGTGTCATCAGTAAGACATGGTTGCTATAGATAATATAGCTTTGGTGTCTTGGATCCTCCACCCGCTTTAACAAGGATAAAAGTTCCGGGAAAAAGTGGCGGATAACCTTTACCAATTCACAGGCAAGGTTAAACCGTGCCAGGTGTTCCCTTGATTCTTTTCTCGTGATTTTTTCTTTTGTTTTTGCTGGAAAAACCTCCCTTCTTTCGGGCTTGCGAAGAAAAAAGTTTTCGGGCTAACTTTATTATCTCGCAATTCTCCTGAAAAAGGGAGGTTTTTATTAATAATTATTTTTGCTCGTCAGAGCTGCCGACTTTACGGGGACGAACGGCTGTTATCTGTATCAGGGGCGGGATGTGAAGCCCAGCAAGAAAAACGACTTGAAAGGCCAAATGCTGGTGCTGGCTCCCCATGAGGGCATTGTCCCGGCGGATATATGGCTGGCCTGCCGTAAGAAGCTGATGAACAACATGAAAATCCAGTCCGCCCGGAAAGCCACCCACACATGGCTGGCAGGGAAAATCAAATGCGGGAACTGCGGATACGCGCTTATGAGTATCTTCAATCCGTCCGGCAGGCAATATCTCCGCTGCACAAAACGGCTGGATAACAAGAGTTGTCCGGGCTGTGGGAAAATCATCACTTCCGAACTGGAAGCGGTGGTTTACCAGCAGATGGTGAAGAAGCTGGAAAAGCACAAGACGCTGACGGGCGGCATATCTCCCGTCAGACCGTTACCCTGTGTAGTCCCTTGTAAACTGTACTTTATTTTTGTATAAAACTCACAAAATTTCTATGTAAAAACCAGCTTTATTTTTCCTTTTACTCTTAAAAATTTACTCTGTATAAAACAAACCCGGCGTCGATTAATCAAAACTCCGTCGCAAGCCTGTCCACCCTGCTCACTGTCTGTCGGGATAACGTCTTGGATCCCCAACATAAAAATAGGGAAAGCTCCGTGAAATTCCGTCTTTTTTCAAAGCCGGGAATCCTCACAGCGCTTTCCCTGTGTCTCTTATCGTTTTCTTTTCCACAGCGATCTGCCCTGAGCGTCTTCACTGTTCATCTCTCCTGCCAGAAATGTTTTCATCTCTGGTAATATAGAGTCAAGACGGGATAGTCATTTTCCGTATACCCTACAGTTCCATCCCGTCTTCTCCATTAACAACATCAATTTTAGCTTTTTCACTTTATGTTCTCGTACTATCAGAAAATATGATAATTCACTACCAACGCCGCAAACACGATTGACACCATAGAAAGCAGCTTGATTAGGATATTAATAGACGGCCCCGAAGTATCTTTAAACGGATCTCCGACCGTATCACCCACAACAGCCGCTTTATGACACTCGCTGCCTTTTCCGCCATGAGCGCCGCCCTCGATATATTTCTTCGCGTTGTCCCATGCGCCGCCTGCGTTCGCCATGAATACCGCCATCAGGAATCCCGTAGCCGTAGCGCCTGTCAGAAGGCCGATCACACCGTTGTACCCGAGAATCAGACCGGTCACCACAGGAGTCACAATCGCCAGCAGTGTCGGAAGAATCATTTCATGAAGACTGGCCTTCGTACAGATATCAACGCACCGCTCGTAGTCCGCTTCTGCCTTTCCTTCCATCAGTCCTTTGATCTCTTTGAACTGACGGCGGACCTCAACTACAATACTCTGAGCCGCGCGTCCAACAGAGTCCATGGTCAGAGCCGCGAATACAAACGGCAGACACGCTCCAATAAAGATGCCGACAAGTACAGCCGGATTCATGACACTCATATCCAGAGCCACATCTGCTCCGCCCACTTCCTGCACTTTCTCTACATAGGAAGCGATCAGCGCAAGCGCTGTCAGGGCCGCAGAACCGATTGCAAATCCCTTTCCGGTTGCAGCCGTTGTATTTCCAAGAGAATCCAGCGCATCTGTACGTTTCCTTACCTCAGAATCAAGACCTGCCATCTCCGCGATACCGCCCGCATTATCCGCGATCGGCCCGTAAGCGTCAGTAGCCAGAGTAATTCCAAGCGTAGAAAGCATACCTACTGCCGCAAGGGCGATTCCGTACAGTCCTCTTGTAGACTCAATAAATCCGCCAGACAGAGCGTATGCCGCCATAACGCAGATCGCAATGATCAGAATCGGAACAGCCGTTGAGAGCATACCAAGACTTAAGCCTCCGATAATAATCGTGGCAGATCCCGTCTCTGATTTCTTTGCCAGATTCTGTGTCGGTTTATAAGTGTCGGATGTAAAATACTCCGTGAAAAATCCAATCAATACACCGGCCAGCAGTCCGCCCAGGATTGCGAAATAAAAGCCGATAAAGTCGCTTCCCAAAATGAACCATACAAGCGGGAATGCCACAACCGCAATAATAATCGCACTTGTATTTGTTCCTCTTCTAAGCGCTTTCAACAATGTGCTCTGATCCGTGCTCTCACCGGTCTTTACGAGAAGAGATCCGATAATAGATGCAAGCACACCCACAGCTGCAAGTACCATAGGAATCACAACCGCATTCACTCGGTCCACAGATTCTATCTTATTGAAGGCAATGACGCCAAGCGCGCACGCCGAAAGAATAGAGCCCACATAAGACTCATACAAATCCGCGCCCATTCCTGCCACGTCACCTACATTATCGCCTACGTTATCCGCAATAACAGCCGGGTTTCTCGGATCATCCTCCGGGATCCCCGCCTCAACCTTTCCGACAAGGTCTGCGCCCACATCGGCAGCCTTTGTATAAATGCCGCCTCCCACACGGGCAAACAGAGCCATTGAGGAGGCCCCCATGCCAAACGTAAGCATCGTACTTGTAATGTCCTCAATCGGGAGCTTAAATACAAGCCGGAGAAGAAGATACCAGATCGAAATGTCCAGAAGCCCAAGCCCCACTACAGTAAAGCCCATGACTGATCCTGCCGAGAACGCCACATTAAGACCTCTGTTCAGGCTCTTCTGACATGCAGCCGCAGTTCTTGCATTTGCCCTCGTAGCGATCTGCATTCCCACAAATCCCGACAATCCTGAGAAAAATCCTCCCGTCACGAAAGCAAACGGAACAAACCATGTAAGGAGTCCGAAAAAGGCCATCGCAGCAAGGATCACGAACATAACAATAAAGAATCCGATAAGGATTTTATACTGCCGCCGCAGATAAGCCATTGCCCCCTGATGGATGGATGCGGAAATCTTTTTCATCTTATCGCTGCCCTCGGGGAATCGAAGAACCTTCTGCGCCCTGCTGGCCACAAACAGAAGGGCGATAATGGAGCCGCAAAGTGTTAATAGTGCCAATTGATTATCCATTTGATTCTCTCCTCCATTCCATTTTGAAATTTTTGTATACGTAAATTATTATATCACTTTCACAAAAATATTAGAATATTTTTATGATTTTTATTTAAATTTCCTTACAGCTATTTAGCGCACTAACATTTCCTGCCGGAAATGTTACTGCTTAAATGGGCTGTAAAACGTGAATTGGCGCGGCTTTTAAGCTTTCCATTACGAAAGTCTTCCGGCCGCGCCTGCTTTTTTTGGCAGCTATATATTCACTGGCTTCCGGCTTGAAAAGCCCAGAAAACAGCCCCATTTCGAGAAAAATTCTGCGGGGATGGAGGATGGCGACGGGCGCCTTCGTAAGGGGATAAGGGAAACTAAAAGCTGCGGCGACAGACGTTAGGGCTGACGGTGGAATTGTCTGAGCGGATGCGAGTTGTCCACCGTCAGTCCTTGCATTTAGTCTGTCGCCGCAGCTTTTAGTTTCCCTTATCCCCTGGAGCGAAGCTCTGAGCCGTCCTCCATCCCCACAGAATATGTCTTAATAAGGGTACTGTTTTCGGATGTTTCTCATCCGGAAGTTATTGAACTTTATAGCTGCTCCGTCAGAATTCGAATACCGCAACTCCATATGCCGGCAGCGGATAAGCAATTGAATACTTCTGTCCATCGCACTCCTGCTTCACCGGTTTGTATACAAGCGGCCTTTCTTCTCCTTTTCCGCCGTACTTCACCTCATCGCTGTTTAGCACAAGCCTGAGCTGCTTCCTCCTCGGGACACCCACCCGGTAGTCCGGCCTTTCCATTGGTGTAAAGTTGCAGACAAACAGCAGATTCTTCTTATTGTCTTTTGAATGCCTTACGAAGCTGTAGATACTGCGGAAGCAGTCATCCGCGTTAATCCATTCAAATCCCGCCGGATCTGCATCCATCTCATGCATCGCCTTATTTCTCTTATACAGATGAAGGAGATCACGATACCAGTTCTGAACCGCCTGATGCTCCGGCTCTGCCAGAAGGAACCAGTCAAGCTCTCTCTCCTCGCTCCACTCCCTGAGCTGCGCAAACTCCTGGCCCATAAACAGAAGCTTTTTGCCCGGATGCCCGGTCATAAACGCATACGCCACTTTCAGGTTCGCATACTTGTCAAAGCCAAGTCCCGGCATTTTATTGAGCATGGAACACTTCAGGTGCACTACTTCATCATGGGACAGAACCAGAATATAGTTCTCACTGTACGCATATGTCATTGCAAATGTCATCATATTATGCGCATTCTTCCTGAAATATGGGTCCAGCTTCATATACTCTGTAAAATCATGCATCCATCCCATATTCCATTTCAGGCTGAATCCCAGTCCGTCATCCTCGGGAGCCCCTGTAACCTTAGGCCATGCCGTGGACTCCTCGGCAATCATCACTGCTCCCTTATTCCGTCCTAAAACGACAGAGTTAAGGTGCTTGAAGAATTCAATCGCCTCCAGATTCTCATTTCCTCCATATTTATTGGCAACCCACTGCCCGTCCTGTTTTCCGTAATCCAGATAGAGCATGGAAGCCACCGCGTCCACCCTGAGCCCGTCCACATGGAAATGCTCAATCCAGAACAATGCGTTTGCGATCAGAAAGTTTTTCACTTCCGGCTTGCCGTAATCAAATATCTTCGTGCCCCAGTCCGGGTGCTCTCCTTTTCTCGGATCCGCATATTCAAAAGTAGGCGTTCCGTCAAAATCCGCAAGGCCATGGGCGTCCCGCGGAAAATGCGCCGGTACCCAGTCAAGGATGACGCCGATATTATTTCTGTGGAGATGGTCTATCATGTAGCCAAAGTCTTCCGGAGTCCCGTATCTGGATGTCGGAGCGTAATATCCTGTCACCTGATATCCCCAGGAGCCGTCAAACGGATGCTCGGCCATCCCCATGAGCTCCACATGAGTATATCCCATATCTTTTACATATTTCACAATAGCATCGGCAAATTCCCTATAGGTATAGAACCCTTCATCCTCACGTCCCGGATGTCTCATCCAGGATCCCAGGTGTACCTCATAAATCGACATAGGGTTCTTCTTATGATCCCAGTTTGCCCGCGCTTTCATCCACGCATCGTCTGACCATGTCAAATGGGAGATATCAACCACACGGGACGCCGTTCCTGGCCTTAGCTCTGCATAATTCGCAAACGGATCCGCCTTGAAGATCCGCTTGCCCTGCTGTGTTTCAATGCAGAATTTGTACAGGTCCCCTTCTTTCACTCCCGGTACAAAGCATGTATAAATACCAAGCGGCTCCTGACGCTCCATATAGTCCGCCTCAAAATCCCAGTCATTAAAATCTCCGACGACCGCGACTCTGCGCGCGTGCGGCGCCCAGACCGCAAAATAAACGCCTTCTTTTCCCTTACAGTTTACCTTATGGGCTCCCATTTTCTCATAAATCTCATAATGATTGCCCTGTCCGAAGAGATATTGATCCAGTTCACCAATCTCATACGGTTGTAATTTTTTCTTTGTACTCTTTCCCTTTTTTACGCTCTTTGTGCTTTTGTTATCTGCCATAAAGCCCACCTCGCCGTTCAAATTTTATATAATACATATTATACTTGATTCCCCCATAAAAAGAAAGAGAAAAGCCCTTCTAATCCAAAAGAAACAGACAGTTTTTCCACTGTCTGTTTCTCTTCTGATAAATTCCGTCAATTCAGCAGGCTTTCTCTTTTTCTCCCGTTTTTTCAGATATTAAAATCCTTCTCCGAAAGAATAATCCGATCAGCTTCATCCGTATTCTTACCAAATACGCGCTTCATCAGTTTCTTAGCGGACGCCTTCTGTGAATGCTGAATTGCCTCATCCATAATCTCTTTTACTTCTGCAACCGTGACTGCATGATCCTCTCTCTGGAGAGAGTCGATTTTACTGTACAGCGCCAGGATTCCCATCTCGTCAATCCGGTAGCCGTTCTCCTGAGCGTAAGTCTGTCCGAATGTCACAAGCTCATCATTGATAAACAGAGGTATCTCCAGTCTTGATGTAAATTTGCGTCTGAATTCGCGGTTGGAAGACAGAAGCCGGTCCAGCGGCTTACGCTGCTCTTCCAGAACAATCAGCATCTCGCCTGTGTCCTGCTCCATGGCTTTATTCAGACGGGCTACCGTTTTCTCATTCATCTTTCCCGCCTTCTCTATAATAAGAGCGCCGCCATAAAGTTTATCAATAATATCTCCGATCTTTTTCTTATTCAAAGAATCTCCTGTGACAATTGCCACCTTCCCCTGGCGGATATCACGCTGTTTCTGGATGGCTTTTACCACATCAACGGCAAGAACGGTCTTTCCATTTCCTTTATTCCCGATAATCAGCAGATTCCCCGCCTTGGAGGTTCCATTTCTGTTTGTGCAGTTTTTGTCCTGCTCGAGCACATCGACAAGCTGCTCGCTCATTCCCCGTACAGGCACAAAGTATGAAAACAGCTTCTTCTGCTCTTCTGTAAGCCCGGCCCTTGTTCCGATTCCACTCTGCGTCTCCAGGTCGTACCGCCCATGCACAATAAATCCTGTATCGGACATTGAAAGCGCATCCGAGATCTCATCAAGCGGCAGCGGGGCTGTCTTGCCCGTCGCAATCATCTTCGCCGTCTCTTTTCTGCTTAGAGGCGTTGTGGCTGAAAGGATATCCATCCCATCATCATCGTCATCCGGCACTTCTCTTTCATCTTCCCTGTCAGCGTGTTCCGGATTCACGCGGAACTCCTCATCAATGTCGGACACGGACTCATCAAATACATCCTCCGGATCTTCCTCGAAATACTCTTCGCCGTCTTCCAGCTCTTCTTCCTCTTCAAAGTACTCTTCGCCATCCGTCGGCTCCTCTTCCTCCTCAAAGTACTCTTCGCCGTCCGCCAGCTCTTCTTCCTCTTCAAAGTACTCTTCACCGTCCGCCAGCTCTTCTTCCTCTTCAAAGTACTCTTCACCGTCCGCCAGCTCCTCTTCCTCTTCAAAGTACTCTTCACCGTCCGCCAGCTCCTCTTCCTCCTCAAAGTACTCTTCGCCGTCCGCCGGCTCCTCTTCCTCTTCGAAGTACTCTCCGCTGTCCGCCGGCTCTTCTTCCTCTTCAAAGTACTCTTCGCTGTCCGCCGGCTCTTCTTCCTCTTCAAAGTACTCTTCGCCGTCCGCCAGCTCTTCTTCCTCCTCAAAGTATTCTTCGCTGTCCGCCGGCTCCTCTTCTTCGGAGTATGATTCGGCTTCGCTTCCCACTGCTTCCTCAAAGTCAGACTCAACATCAAAATACTCATCTTCGTCAAAGTCTTCCCCGAGCGCTTCTTCATTATCTATGCGCAGCGAATCCGCTACTTTTCCCATGTTTTCCCGCGGCTCTTCTTCCTTCTTAACCGGTTCGTGTCTTTCCGGCTTTTCCTCATCTTCCCGCGGTATTACACCCTCTATCTCATCAATCAGTCTCTGGATATCCGGCGGCAGAATTGGTTCTGATGTATTCTTTTCATCCATACTTTCCCCTGTCACTTCCCCTTCTGTAATATAATCCTCTTCTGTACTTTCCGCTTCATCAGCGGCCAGATCTTCCCCAAAGCTCTCCTCTAGCAGCTCTTCTGCTTTACTGCTGTTCTCTTCCGTTCCTCCTTCCCAGTCTGCAAGAATATCTTCCAGGCTCATCTGGCCTGTAATCTGCTTATCTACAATATTCTTCTGTTGGTCAGTGACGGTCTTATCATCTCCCGGTGCATCCGGTTCTGCCTCTTCCAGATCAATCTCCTCTTCTGCCTCTATAGGCTCCGCTTCCTCCAGAGCAATCTCCTCTTCAGCCGCTGTCGGCTCCGCTTCCTCCAGAGCAATCTCCTCTCCGGCTTCTTCCGGTTCCGCTTCTACCAGAACAATCTCCCCCTCGGCCTCTTCCGGCTCCGCTTCTTCCAGATCGTTCTCCTCTTCGACCTCTTCCGGTTCCGCTTCTTCCAGAACAATCTCTTCCTCGGCCTCTATGGGCTCCGCCTCTTCCAGATCAATATCAACCTCTTCCGCTTCTCCAAGCAGAATTTCTGCAGTCTCTGACAGTTCCATGTCGTCTGGAACAATTTCTTTCATCTCTCCCGATGGCGAAGCACTTTTCTTTTCCTCCGCAATGCGGCTTACCATCTCTATATCCGCAACTGATTCTATCTCATCAATCTCTTTTTCAAGATCCTCCAGCTCCGGTTCTTCTTCGATAACTTCCCCTGACACATGCTCAACTGCATCTCCTGCTGCCGTGAAAGCAGGTTCTTTTTTCTCAGTCTCACTGTCCGGACGGAGCAGCCTTCTCAGCGCTTCTCCCAGAGGCATCGTATCCCCGAGCTTTTTGCGCTTTGCTTCTGGCTTCACCACGCTGGCAGTACCAGTTTCTGGCAATTCTGCCGGCTTCTCCTTGTCCTCTTTTTCTGTTGAGCTGACCTCATTCTCCTGCACAGGAGAAGCCTCTTTATCAGGACTTTCAGCAGAATCCTCATTTTGCCCTGTTTCTGATACTGATTCTGCCTCTGGCTCGTTATCGTCTTTTATGCCCTCTGATTCATTCCTGGCCTCTGCATATGATACAACATCCGGCATCTCTTCCGTCTCAGAGGACAGTTTTTCATATCTTCGGTCATACTTTTCCTGCTGTGACGGGGTAAGCGGCTTATACTGCATCTTCAGCTCCATCGCCTTATACACATACTGCCCTTCGCTGAACCACAGAATCAAGTCGTCGCATTCCTCCAGACACTCCGCAGTCATTCCCGCTTCCTGGTACAATTTCGCCAGTTCGTAAGCCCACTCTTCAATATATTCTGATTTCTTATACTCTTCCAGCGCTTCGATCTGCTGTTCAATCGGAGCTCTCTGGGCGCGGAGAATCTGGTATCTCAGAATATACTGGTTTGGATCCTTTGGCGCCAGCTGGACAAAATCATCATAATAATCTATCGCTTCATCCACATTGCCCGTTTTTAGCGCAAGAGTACACAGGCGGCTGACAATCTTCCGGCTTCCCTCCGCACGGCGGTACGCAAGATTGAGTATACTGTAGCTCTTATCATATTCTTTATTTTTTTCATAAATGTCACTGACATTTGTCAGCATGGAAGCATTGCGTACTCTTTTCCAGTCGATTTCATCTGCAATCACTGCTGCCTTTCTGTATGCACCCTCTTCCATAAGTTCAAGCATCTGCTCAGTCTTTAACTTATATTCATACTTATCCACCGCATTCACCTCGTAGAAAATAGTCTTTCATCTATCCACGCTTAACCTGCCTGTCTTGCCGGACATAAGCCGATATTCATCCCATAGTTTATCATATGAGGCCTGTAATGTCAAAAAAATGCATCTTCAGTTGACATTGAAGATGCATTTTATTTTATATTCAATTTTTTCATTTTTATTTTATATTCGGAGATAATATCCTGATTCTGTTCCTGTGAAACCTCTGCTTTTTGTTATGTAATCTTCCGCTGTTATTCAGGAAATTTCTATTTCCGCAGCTCCGATTCCCATAACACTTCAAATTTCATAACAGCATCCTTTCCGTTTCCCTTCCAGGTATCATTTTATATTTTTAAAGAATCCTCCTGGTTATTCGTCCTATAATTTTTCAACTGGTATGGAATCCTGTCAGGACTGCTCATCCGTCTACTAAATTATTTCTTCTATAACCATTATCCTTTTCTATAAATATAATATTCTACTCAATGTTTCTTTACACATCTTTCGAAATTCTGTTATATGTGGTATCTATATTCAATACGTCTGCAAATGCTGAATCTTTTCAGATTTTCATCCGGATTTCCGAACTCTCCGATCTTTATCTTTCATTCTGATTATTTCCGGATTATTGATCTTATTATGTAAAGCAAAGGTTTCTTTCTTCACAGGAACTTACACTTGCCGTACCACTGACATATTGATAATTAACTGAAACTATACTGTCCATGGGACTAACCTCCTGCCCTTTTATTTTTAACCTAATCGAACAACTAATTATTTTCCGACCTGCAAATCTTAATTATAAATAATTAATGTTCTCTTAGATAAATATCCTTTTGAGATTGCTTTATCTCTTTGGGATGGTTATATGTTATCACCAGCCCATTTATTTGTCAATGCTTTTTCTTAAATTTATTCAAATAAATTTATAATTGTCTATTTATTCGTGAACTTTCTGACTTTTTTCGCCATTTGACCTGATCGGCATGTAATCTTTAATTACGCAAATTCCTTTTCCGCGGCGCTTTGCCTCATAGAGCACAGAATCTGCCTGATAGAATATAGCAGATGAATCTACATCCTGGCCAAAGGCCGACACAACGCCAAAACTTGAAGTTATTTCTATCCCCGTCATTTCTTTCGAAGTCTGCCGCAGTTTCATCTGCACTGTGCCGCACTTTTTCTGAATCAGGGAACGTGAGGCCACACCTTTTAGCAGGACAATAAATTCGTCTCCTCCAAATCTTCCTATCACATCTGTCGGCTGGAAAGTATCCTGCAGGATCAGCCCGGCCATACGGAGGATAGTATCTCCAGCCGCGTGCCCTTTCGTATCGTTTATCTTTTTAAAATCATCCAGATCCATAATAAGAAATGTACATGTCACATCAGGATTATGTGCCTGAAAATACTGGCGGAGCGCAATCATAGTTGCAGACTTGTTCAGAAGATCCGACAAAGAATCTTTCATGCTGAGCTGCTTATATTTCATCTGCATTTTATAATCTCTGACCCGGAGGAATAGTATCATATTCTCGACGACAACCGAGCATGCCAGCGCCACAATTGAGCTGAAAATATCATACTGCCCAATTATCATATCCTTGAAGGTTATGATCGAAAAAATGTACATAGTCTCCACTGCCACGACCAGAATATAGGAAAGATATTCCGGAAGAATAAATAATGACGGGATGACAATAAACATAAGCGGGGTAAATGTACTGGGTCCCGATGGAGTTCCGGCGGTATCAATCAGTATACAGAAGAAGAACAGGACCAGTTCGAACATCACGCATAAAATTCTGACAGATGCCCCGGCCTTCTTGTTTCCAAACATAATATATCCAAACGTGATAATACAGCATAGAAAAGAGCCCGGAAGAAATCCAATGTGATATATGGACGGCCGCCATTCGTGAATGATAAACGGTGTAATAAGGATAAATGCCACCAGCAAAAGCAGCATTGCTATGTTCACCGTCATAAGAATCTTGAGATTTGCATTGGAAATCTCGTCATCTCCTTCTTTAAAATACACCTTTCTGTCTTCTATTTCTGTTTTTACAAATTTCACCATTTCATCCATGTCGTGTCTGCCCCTCCCGCATACTGCGTTTCAAAATTTATTATAAATGCGTACGCAGGGTTTTTCAACAATTGCTTCTTAAGAAATCTTTAGATAATTTTCGAAGTTTTCTTAAGGTTTCCCTCTTATTCTGGTATCTGTCGAAAGGAGTGAGCTTTAAATGAAAAATCAACATGTGCGGAAATACCTTATTCCTCTTTGTCTTATACTTCTTTTTTTCATATTGATTACTGCAATTATACCTGATGGCGCGGTCTTTGGCTCCCATACAGACTGGCTCAGCCAGCATGTGACCCTCGCGGAGACAATACGGAACTCCTGTATTGAACAGCATACGCTCCTGCCTTCCTGGATCGGTCTGGGCGGCGGCAGCAACGGATACCAATTTGCCTACTACGGTTTCCTGCGTCCGGATATTCTCATTGGATGCCTGCTGCCCCAGGTGCCTATGCTTTATATTCTGATCGGATATATACTGGCTGCCTATCTTTCATCTGTCCTTCTGTGCTTTGTGTGGATTAGGAGCGAAGGCCTTCCGCCGGTTCTCGCATTTGCCGGAAGCGTACTCTTCATGACCGCGGGATGTCTTTTCCACATGCACCGCCAGATCATGTTTGTAAATTATCTGCCTTTTCTGCTCCTTGCATTCTTATGCATCCGGAAGAAACGGTTCCGCCTGCTTCCGCTGTGTTTCTGCCTGATCTGCCTGAGCAGCTTCTATTTCTCTTTCTCGGCCTTTGCCGCGGCCGGCTGGTACTGGTATCAGCAGGAGGGGGCTCTGTTCTGGCGGAGTTCTTTCTGGAAGAAATTTATTCCGTCCGCAGTGGCAGCGGCGGGCATGGCCGCGGCGCTTCTGCTTCCTACAGCCCTGGTTCTGCTGGAGCATGGCAGAGGAGGCGATAGATTTTCTCTGCTGAAACTGGCAGAGCTGATCGCCCCGAATCCTGTAATGAACAACCTGCTGTTTAACGAATACGGCATGGGCCTTACCTTCCTATGCCTGTACCCGATTCTCGCAGGACTGTCACGCAGAGAGACCCGGAGGGACAGCCTCTTTTTTCTCCTGGCCGGAATATTCGGAATCTTTTCGTGGCTGCTTAACGGAACGCTTTACGCCCGCCCGAAGATCCTTATTCCATTTATGCCGCTTGTGATCCTGCACTGTGTGCGGTTCTTAAGAGATACTGCCGTCTCTCCACAGCCGTCTTTAAATGAAGCAGGATCAAAACCGCTGCCGCTCTATCCGTTCGCTGTGATCTTCCCTGTGGGGCTTCTTTGGTTCAGCCAGAAGCAGTTCCCCTGGATCATGGCAGAAGCATTCACCCTTTTCTGCATCGTCCTGGGGCAGCGGATATGGATCAGAAACCCGGGCCTGTCCGCCCGGTTCCTGAAGAGTAAATTCCGGCGCATCTCTGCCGCCTTCTGTCTGCTTCTTCTGATCCTGACCGCGCCCGTGGGGATGTTTCTCACCACCGCCGGGACAGAGGACTGGGTGAAAAAAACTGAAATATCCGCCGGATTTACTTCTGAGGAGCTGCAAGCAGTAAACATGGATCCTCTCTATCACTTTGACAGTCTGATCAGCCCTCTCGTCAGCGGAAATGAACTCCCTAAAGCAGACGTGACCCGGAGCACTATGTACTCATCCATTACAAACCTGCTATATTCCAGGCTCTATTACGACACGCTGCTGACGCCGGTCAGGATCAATAACCGCGTGGCGCTGCTGACGTCGGATAATCCCTTTCTGCTGAATCTGCTCGGTGTGCGATACCTGGAAACGAAAGCGGATGACGTCCCGGCCGGATATCAGGTCATCTTTCAGTCCGGAGACAACGTCATAGCCGAGAATAAAGACGTGCTTCCATCCGCATATTTCACGGATGACCTGGTCTCACAGGACTGGTTTGAAAGCCTGGATCCGCTTGAAAAGCTGGATGTAATCACGCGCAAAACCGTAGTGGACGCCACTCCCGGAGAGCCGTCCGGTTCCGGCAAACTGTCGGAAGCAGAAGAGCGCTCGAATTCCGGCCGGTCTATGCAGAGTTTTCTTCCAGAACTGATTATGAAACAGGCCGGCGGTTCACTTCCGGACCGCCTTGAGATCACTGCCACTGACAGCGGCTATGAAATCACTGCCGAAAAAGAATGCTCATTAGAACTGCACATCAATAATCCGCAGCCGGACAGCATCCTGCTGCTGAGCTTTCAGGTGAACAGGCTGACGCACAGCGCCGTGGTTATTGACATTAACGGTATCCGGAACAAGCTTTCCGGGCTGTTCGCTCCCTATCCTAATGGGAATGACCGCTTTGAATATCAGTTTTCTACCGACGCAAAAAAGGGGATGACTGAACTTTCTGTCACCTTCTCCAAGGGGCACTATTCTATCTCGGATATCCAGTGGCACCTGTATCCCAGAGAGCAGCTGTCCACAAAGAAATATACGCCTCTGACCCCGGATCAATCAGAAAACGGCACATCCCGCAATATTCTGGCGGGTACGATAAACACCGACCGCAGCGGTTGTTTTGCCACATCCATCCCGATCCAAAGGGGGCTTGAGATTCTGGTGGACGGAAAACCTTCGGAAATCATAACTGTCAATGAATCCTTTGCCGGAACGGCGTTAACCCCCGGCACTCACCGAATTGAGATCAGTTTCTCTCCGCCGGGGAAAACAGCCGGAATCGTTATCAGCCTTCTGGCCTCCTGCGGATATTTTCTTTTCTTATTAACCGGCGGAATACACCGGCGGAAGATGAGGCGCCAGGGCCAGGCCGTAAAATGTACACAAAAATATGTCATCAGAAAGAGAGAATCTGAAATGAAAATAAAAAAAGAACTTTTTACCTATCTTATAAGCGGCGGCATAACAACCGGCGTCAACTATCTCCTGTACGGCAGTCTTCTGTTTGTTCATATACCATGGCTTTGGGCCAACAGCATCGCCTGGGCGGGCGCTGTGCTGGCCGCCTATATGCTCAACCGGAAGTGGGTGTTCCACTCGGATCACCGGATACTGCCTGAGCTGATCTCATTTACAGGAGTCCGGTTCCTCACCCTGCTGACGGAGAATGCCCTTCTCTGGCTGCTCATCGACCTGGCCGGAGCCGCGCCGCTCCCGGCAAAGCTGGCCGTCAGCGTAGTTACTGCAGCCGGCAACTATGTACTCTGCAAATATGGCATTTTCAGCCACAGGACTGAACTGTCACCATTATCAAAAAGGAGGTAATCTGTCATGAATAACATAATAGAGGCAAAAGAACAAAAAGACCTGATCAGCATTATCGTCCCCTGCTACAATGAAGAGAAGGCTCTGCCTGCTTTTTACCGTGAGGCTTCGAAAGCGGTCAGTGACATTCAGGGTGCGGACTGCGAATTTATCTTTGTGGATGACGGAAGCCGGGACCGCACGGCCGAACTGCTGCAGAATTTCTCCCAGGCAGACCGCCGGTGCCGTTACCTATCCTTCTCCCGGAACTTTGGAAAAGAGGCGGCAATGTATGCCGGGCTGCAGAACGCTTCGGGAGATTACTGTGTGTTCATGGACGCAGATCTCCAGCACCCACCTGCACTATTAAAAGAAATGTACCGGGTTGTGAAATACGAAGGTTATGACTGCTGCGCCGGGCTAAGAGAAGACAGAGCCGGAGAAAATCCCCTGCGGTCATTTCTCGCCCGTTCCTTCTACCACATTATCGGCAGGGCATGTCATCTGGATATGGGGGATGGGAAAGGAGATTTCCGCATGATGAACCGGGCAATGACAGACTCCGTGCTCGAATTAAAAGAATATAACCGCTATATGAAGGGCATCTTCTCCTTTGTAGGATTTGAAACAAAATGGATCCCCTTTCACAACGTAGAGCGGACAGCCGGAGAAACAAAATGGAACCTGAGCTCCCTCTTCCGATACGCCATGGACGGTATCCTGTCATTTTCAACAGCACCCGCAGCCCTGGCCGGGACAGCCGGAGCCGTGCTCCTTACCGCAGCGCTTCTGACCGGTATTATCTCCGCTGTATCCGGGCATGGCCTGGACGGCATCCCCCTGCTGGCCTGCCTGATCCTCGGGCTTAACGGGATTCAGATGCTCTTCCTGTCTGTTCTCGGACAGTATATGTCTAAGGAGTATATGGAAAGTAAACGGAGGCCTATATATATAGTAAAAAAGAAGGGCGGATTCCCTTCCCAAACGTAATAACAGCTATTTAGCGCACTAACAATTCCTGTGACTCACGTCCGGAAGCGGAGCGGATGGTTTGAGAATACTTTCTGGGGAAGGGGACAGCCGTGCGATGTTCCGTTCCAGAATCCGGAAAATCTAACAGGCCGAAGAGATGTTTAAGGGCAAATCGGCGCTCCGGGCAACTC
>CALWTQ010000071.1 GCA_944384505.1 uncultured Mediterraneibacter sp. | reverse complement strand
GGAACTCTTAGTTTCACTTATATCCCTGGAGCGGAATCCAGAGCCATCCTTCATCTCCGCAGAATACGTCTCAGAAACAGCCCCTGTTTTCGAACGTTTTGCATCCGGACGTTAGTGAACTTTATAGCTGCTATAACTTATACCTCTCTTGCGATATCATATGCAGCCCAGATCGCATCCATCACGTTTGTCGGCTTTTTTGCATCTCCAATCAGATGTGTATGTTCGTTCTTGATCTTCTGATACAGCCCGTCATTTGGGATATAGCCAACGGAAACAATGATGTGATCTGCTGGTATCTCGTGTTTTACTTTCATCCCCTGGGGTCCAAGTGCGAACATCAGCTTCGCACGGTTTGCTATATTGGGATAGTTTTTAACAGTCTCCGTTACAATGGCTTTTCCGTCTTTGTACTCTTCTACGACTGCATTCTTAATGACATTTACCTTATAGTAATCAAGTATTTCCATCAGCATATTATAGTTTGCCGCAGAGAGTCCGAAAGCATTAAGAATTGTCTCTGTCATTTCAACAATCGTAACTTTCTTTCCTTCTCTTGCATACAGGTAAGCAATCTCGCATCCTGTCAGTCCGCCGCCGATTATAAGTATGTTCTCTCCCTCGATCTTGATATGGCTGTCGCGCAGTGTCTCGCAGGCGTATGTTACGTTTGGCGCATCCAATCCCGGAGTATCCAGTCTTCTTTCGGTTGCGCCTGTGGCAACAAAAATTTCATCATAGCCTTTTGTCATCTCTTCTGTCACTTCAGTATTCATATGTACATTTACCGGGAGATCATTCATCTGCTTCTTATACCATGCCAGAAGCTTTTTATCATCGTCCTTGAAATCAGGTGTTGCCGCAGCCACAAATACGCCGCCGAGCTCTCCTGTCTTTTCGAAAAGATCGACCTCATGGCCGCGCAGAGCACAGACTCTTGCAGCTTCCATGCCTCCTAGGCCTCCGCCGACGACAAGCACCTTTTTCTTTTTCTCTGCCGGCTCAAGTCCATACGTTTTCTCTCGTCCACAGACAGGGTTTACTGCGCAGCTGATATCTTTGTCCTGGAAAATACGGCCCAGGCATCCCTGATGGCATGAGATACACGGACGGACGTCTTCCAGTCTGCCGTCATAAAACTTCTTTCCAAGTTCCGGATCCGCAAGAAGCGGACGTCCCATTCCCATGATATCAATCTTGCCTTCTTCGATGCATTTTTCTGCCAGATCCGGGTCGTCGAAACGTCCTGCGCAGACAACCGGGATATTGACAGCCTCCTTCACTTTGGCAACATCTGCCAGATTACATGCCTTCGGCATATACATCGGCGGATGCGGCCAGAACCAGGAATCATAGCTTCCATTGTCGCAATTGAGCATATCATATCCAAATTCTTCGAGCATCTTTGCCACCTGGATACCTTCCTCCAAATCGCGGCCTTTTTCCTCAAATTCTTCCCACGGAAGCGCTCCCCTGTTATAGTCCTTCACATAACTGCGCACACTGTAACGGATTGATACCGGAAATTCTTTTCCGCACTTTGCCTTGATAGCTTCTACAATCTCTTTTGCGAAACGGAGTCTGTTCTCCAAGCTTCCGCCATACTCATCCGTCCTTTTATTATAAAAAGCGATGGCAAACTGATCCAGGAGATAGCCTTCATGGACCGCATGCACTTCTACGCCATCGCCGCCAGCCTGCTTCACCAGATATGCCGCCTGGGCAAAATTCGCGATATACTGTTTGATCTCTTCTTTTGTAATGCCGCGGTTAATGATCGTCGGATCCCATACATTCTGGATCGGCGCCGGAGCCGGGAGCATTTTCCACTCTATAGGACTTTTGATCTTCCCGGCACGTCCGGTCATAGCTGTAAACTGGATGAAGATTTTGGAGCCATACTTATGTACTCCCTCTGTCAGATAACGCATTTTTTCTACATACTCTTCCGGGAAGTTCACCGGATTCTTAGCCGGTATCGGAATAATCGGTACGACGCCGGTAACGATCAGGCCTGTGCCGCCTTTCGCCCTCTCGATGTAATAGTCAGCGCCGTCTTTCGTATAAGCCCCTGTTTTTGTGTCCAGAAGCCGCTCTGAAAACACTCCCATCGGCATCATTGCAATACGATTTGGGATCTCTGTCCCGCCGACCTTGATCGGCGAAAATAAATTTTTGTACTTGGTTGACATGTGATACTCCTTTCCTGTCCATCATGGACACCAACCGATTTGCAGCGGTAAAACATAAAGTTTTTCCGCTCTCTGTTAAGATTGTAACACTCTCGTGTTTAAAATTCTATTGTCACAGAATACAATTCGGCGAATAATATTTTGTGAAATATGCTGATTTTCGGATGAATTTCTATCCCTTCAGCGTCCATCTCCTGCGCAGATCAGTACGCAAATCAGTTGTAACGGTTCAGCGAACACCATTTGTAAAACCGCACTGCGTGCTAATTGTGGCTGTCGCCACTGTTTTATTGAATTATTCTTTTTCCCGTGATATGCTATACACAGTTCTCTTATAACAGACGCATACAATGAAAATGTGAGGTGATATATATGGCGCCCATGACAAACCGCCAGAAACAAGCGATGGCTACCAAACGCAAAATTTTTAACTGTGCAGTAGAGCTTTTTGCACAGAAGTCATATGAAAATATAACGGTACAGGACATCTGCCAGAAAGCCTATGTCTCTGTCGGTGCCTTTTATCATCACTTTAAGAGCAAAGAAAATATTTTGGACGAAGGCTACCGGCTTTTTGACGGAGCGTCTGAGGCTGCGTGGAACGACGGACATCCGGCTTCTCCCGCAGAGTCCATCCGTTTTCTGGTTCAGGCTCAGGCCCGCTCTATGGAAAAGATGGGCGCCCCGGCTGCTCTGCAGTATTTCAAACACCAGCTCTCCAGCAGCGAGAAATATATTCTGAATCCGGATCGTTTCTTTTACCGGACGATTAAAGCTTCCGTGGAACAGATGATCGCAGAGAATACTCTCCAAGGAGATTCTTTTGAAATTACGGAGGATCTGCTCTCTGGCACAAGAGGCATCATCTATGACTGGTGCCTTCACAATGGTTCTTATAACCTTTCCCGGAAAACTCTGCGCATCACAGACATGGTTCTTTTATATTACAAAAATCCCCGCCCGGCCGTTTAGACCGTGCAGGGATTTTCTTTTATAATTCATATATGCATATATTTTTAGAAGTCAACTTCTGTTCCGTAGTATGTACATGTGAACAATTTCTCCATTGTAGCCGGGTCGATCGGACGCGGATTGGAGCCGGTACATGCATCTCCTACAGCCAGCTCTGAGATATGAGCAATCTTCTCTTTGAACTCATCCTCATTGATGCCGAAATCTTTCAGCGTCTTCGGAATGTTCAGTTTTACATTAAATTCATTAATCTTCTCAACAAGGCTGTTAATCAGGGCTTTCTCAGATGTTCCCGGAAGTCCTACTCTGCGCGCGATCTCAGCATAACGCTTTGCAGCCACAGGATCTTTCGCGTTGTAGCGGATTACATACGGAAGGTAAATTGCGTTTGCGCATCCGTGCGGAATATGTCCTGTAGAGAATGCAGCTCCTGTCTTATGCGCCATTGAGTGTACGATTCCAAGAAGAGCGTTGGAGAATGCCATTCCTGCAAGACACTGAGCATAATGCATCTGCTCTCTTGCTTCCATATTGCAGTTATAGGACGCCGGCAGGTAATCAAGTACCATCTCAATTGCCTGAAGTGCAAGCGGATCTGTAAATGGTCCGTTTAATGTGGATACATATGCCTCAATTGCATGTGTAAGCGCATCCATACCTGTGTATGCAACCTGTTTAACCGGAAGTCCTGATACAAGATCCGGATCAACGATTGCTACGTCCGGTGTAATATTGAAGTCAGCAAGAGGATATTTTACTCCTGTCTTGTAATCTGTGATTACTGAGAATGCTGTTACCTCTGTCGCTGTTCCGGAAGTAGACGGAATTGCGGCAAATTTTGCTTTTGTACGAAGTTCCGGGAAGCTGAACGGTGTACACAGCTGCTCAAATGTCACATCCGGATATTCATAAAACGCCCACATAGCTTTTGCTGCGTCGATCGGTGATCCTCCGCCCATAGATACGATCCAGTCCGGACCGAACTCACGCATAGCCTGTGCGCCTTTCATAACTGTCTCAACTGACGGATCCGGCTCAACGCCCTCAAATAACTGAACTTCCATGCCTGCTTCTTTCAGATAGTTCACAGCGCGGTCAAGAAATCCCTGACGCTTCATGGAGCCACCGCCAACGACTAGGATTGCCTTTTTTCCTTTAAGGTTTTTCAACTCTTCAAGGCTTCCTTTTCCATGGTAAATGTCTCTTGGTAAACAAAATCTGCTCATTTCCTGCATCTCCTTTGCAAAAAATTGTTATTTTTTTAACGAGTATATTATAACCTTATTTGTCAAGAAAGGCAACCCTATTATTGTTAAAAATATGTCAAAACGCGTTACAATTTATGCTATTTGTAACATTAATAAAATAGTTCAGCCATCGGGAATGGGGCGATTCTTATGCAGGCATAAATCAGCTCCATTTCTGATGGCTGAACTGTTACGATTAATTTGTTGTTATATAGCTTCTTGTAGTAACTTCTGTTGACTTTCCGTTGTCATTATTGACAAGAATGGCATTAAAGGTTGTCTGAGTATTCTCAGGCATTGAAACCGGGCCTGTATACTGTTGTGTAGACCCTGAATCCGGGCTTGGAGTCGATCCGTCCATCGTATAATAGGCTGTATATCCTTCCGGAACAGTAATTGTAATCTGATCCCCACCCGAGTACTGTCCTGTGGACGGCGTCACTGCCGGCGCATCCACAATCGGAAATTCAATAGTATATTTCTTTGAAACAGACACACTGGGGATTCCCTTGCTGTTCACTGCAATCGCGCGGATCTCTGTCGTTCCTTCTGTCTGAAGCAGGATCGGTTCTGTATACTTTGTCCCTGCTTCCGCTGAAGGCTCAGTCCCATCCGTTGTATAGTAGATTTCCTCCCCGCTGTCTGCCGTAAGCGAGACTTCCTGGACTTCGCTGTAAGTTCCTTCTTCCAGACTGAACTCAGGCGCAGTGGAAATATAGTCAGAAACCGCATTTAAAACTTTAGTATCCTCGCAGCCCTGGAGCAGAGCCGCGATTTTCGCCGGCTGTTCTGTATCCATATAAAAATCGATTGCCGCCTGATAGAGCTCCGTATTGGTCGGCTGAGATTCTATCGCAGTCAGAAATACATCTTCCGCAGAATCCAGATCATCCTGGTCAATAAATATCTCCGCCTGTCCAACATATGCATCAGGACGGGATTTGTCTTTTACAACAGCGCGTTCAAAATAATTCTGCGCCGCATCATAATCCCTGCTCTGGATCGCATTATACCCTTTCCGGATCATACCGGTATAAGAATTCTGATATGCAGCCACAACTCCCACTACAATCAGGGCAAGCAGACAAAAGATAGTAATCAGCAGATTCCGGCGCTTCTTTCTTGCTGCTTCCAGACGTTTCTGTCTTCGCTGGCGCTGCGCCTCATCGGACAGATTTCTTTTCTGCCCCGGCTGATTCCGGCTGTCTGCCCGGCCGTCCTGCCTGCTGTCTGAGACATTTTTCATCCCGCCGGTATTTCTCCTGGGCGCGCTTCCAGATGAACGGGCAGCGCCGCCTCTGTACTCCTGGCGGATGCGATGCATCTCGGTCTGGCCGAGTACGCGTGTAGCATTCACATTCTGGGTACGGGTATCTCTTCTGTATCTTCTAAGGTCATCTGTCTGTATCTGCCGTGTAGCGCCTTCCACGGATCCTTTTACTTCTCTGGCAAGCACATCGTCCAGAGGATTATAGTCAGGCACAATCTGTACTTCAGCGCCGCATTCGGGGCAGACCAGCTGATCATCCGGAATTTCTGCTCCGCAATGTCTGCATATCATGATCTTTCCTCCTGCGTCCGCATTGTCTCCACACAATTATTCATCAACATCGCAATCGTCATAGGTCCAACACCGCCCGGAACCGGGGTTATAGCTGACACGAACGGCTCTACGTCTGCAAAATCCACGTCTCCGCACAGGTGGTTCTGGGCATCTCTATGCATCCCCACGTCAATGACCACAGCGCCGTCTTTTACATATTCATGCGTGATAAAGCGCTCTTTTCCGATAGCGACTATAAGAATATCCGCCTGCCGCGTTACCTCTTTTAAATCCTTTGTCCTTGAATGGGCCACAGTCACTGTTCCGTTTTCCCTCAAGAGAAGCGCCGCCATCGGCTTTCCGACTATATTGCTTCTGCCGACTACAACGCACCTTTTTCCTTCTATCCCGATCCCGGAACGTTTCAGGAGCTGGATAATTCCCGCGGGCGTACAAGATAAAAATCCTTTTTCTCCAATCCACAGCCTGCCAACACTGACCGGGTGGAATCCGTCTACATCTTTATCCGGCGATATTGTACGGATGATCCGATCCTCGTCAATATGCCCCGGAAGAGGCAGCTGCACGAGGATTCCGTTTACTTCGGCATCATTGTTCAGTTCTTCTACAAGAGATACTAGTTCATTTTCTGACGTCTCCTCCGGAAGCTCGTAAGACCTAGATTCAATCCCAATATAAGCACATGCTTTTTTCTTGTTGTTTACATAGACCGAAGAGGCCGGATCATTTCCGACCTGAACTACAGCGAGACATGCATGTCTCCCCTTGGATGCAAGCTCCTGTACCTCTGCCTTAAGTTCATCTTTAATCTGCTGTGATATCTTTTTCCCATCAATTATCTGTGGCATATATCTCTCCCCTTATCTTCTGAGACCATTGTTTAAAACAATCCTGTGATCCTGCCATCTTCTGTAACATCAATTCCATTTGCGGCCGGAACTTTCGGAAGACCCGGCATCGTCATAATCGCGCCGGTCAGCGCTACTACAAATCCGGCTCCAGCGCTTACATATACTTCCCGGATATGTATGTCAAATCCCTGCGGCCTTCCCAGTTTTTTTGCGTCATCTGACAGAGAATACTGGTTCTTCGCCATACAGACCGGGAAAGAAGAAAAGCCCATGGACTCAATCTTAGCGATCTGTTTTTCTGCCGCAGGTTCATAAACAACGCCATCCGCGCCGTAAATCTCGCGGGCCACTGTCTCGATTTTCTCTTTAATTGACAATTCGTCCGCATAGATCGGGCGGAAGTCAGATTTCTTATTCTTAAGTGTAGCCAGAACCTTTTCCGCGAGAGCGATTCCGCCCTCACCGCCTTTCTCCCACACTTCGGAAAGAGCGAATTCACATCCTCTGTCCTCGCAGAACTTCCGGATATACTCATTTTCCGCGTCAGTATCTGTTGTGAAGGAATTGAGTGTTACAACTACAGGCACTCCGTATTTCTGTATATTTTCAATATGTTTCTCAAGATTTACAATTCCTTTTGCAAGGGCGTCCAGATTCTCTTCTGCCAGATCAGCCTTTGCAACTCCTCCATTATACTTCAAAGCGCGGACAGTTGCAACAAGAACTACGGCGTCCGGTTTCAGTCCGGCCATACGGCATTTGATGTCAAAGAACTTTTCTGCTCCCAGATCTGCGCCGAATCCTGCCTCCGTAATCGTAATATCGCTGAGTTTAAGCGCCATTTTTGTGGCGCGCACACTGTTGCAGCCGTGAGCGATATTTGCGAAAGGTCCGCCGTGTACAAGAGCCGGTGTATGCTCCAGTGTCTGTATGATATTCGGCTTAATCGCGTCTTTTAAAAGAGCTGTCATGGCCCCTGTGGCTTTCAAGTCATCTGCTGTGACAGGATCCCCGTCAAAATTATAAGCAACAATAATCTTTCCAAGCCTGCGTTTTAAATCCTGCAGATC
Organism: uncultured Mediterraneibacter sp.; assembly: GCA_944384505.1. Lineage (GTDB taxonomy): Bacteria > Bacillota > Clostridia > Lachnospirales > Lachnospiraceae > Mediterraneibacter. The sequence goes on along the minus strand of CALWTQ010000071.1, from coordinate 12,131 downwards.
ATCCGCCAGACAGAGGATCGCCATGATCTCCGACGCAACTGTAATGACAAAATGGTCTTCTCTCACCATTCCGTCCATTTTGTTTCCCAGGCCTACCACAATATTCCTGAGCACCCTGTCATTCATATCAAGACAGCGCTTCCATACAACCTGCCGAGGATCAATCCGCAAAGCATTGCCCTGCTGGATGTGATTGTCCAGCATTGCCGCCAGAAGATTATTCGCAGAGGTAATCGCATGAAAATCTCCTGTAAAATGAAGGTTCAAATCTTCCATCGGAACAACCTGGGCATATCCGCCTCCGGCCGCCCCTCCCTTGATTCCAAAGCAAGGGCCAAGGGACGGTTCTCTGAGAGCAATCAGTGCTTTTTCTCCAAGCTTTGCCATGGCTTCTCCAAGCCCTACTGTAGTAGTGGTCTTTCCTTCCCCGGCGGGCGTCGGATTGATCGCTGTCACCAGGACAAGCTTTCCATCCTCATTGTCCTTGATCTTCTCCCACAGCTCATCTGAAAGTTTCGCCTTGTACTTACCGTAAAACTCCAGGTCATCCTCCCCGATTCCGATCCGGGCCGCCACATCTTTAATGTGCTCCATTTCCGCTTCCTGCGCAATCTGAATATCTGTCTTCATTTCACATTCCTCCTCTGCTGCTTTTCTATGAATTTTCATCTGAAGAAGTCCTGTTTCCATTTAAGTATTCTTCAAATTCTTCCTTTGTCATTAGAACTTTTCTGGGCTTTGTCCCCTCTTCCGGCCCGACTACTCCCGCTTCTGAAAGCTGATCCATAATCCTTGCCGCACGGTTAAATCCAATTTTGAACATCCTCTGCAGCATACCGATAGAAGCCTTCTCTTTATCAATAATCAGCCTGCCCGCATCTGCAAAATATGCGTCTCTGTTATCTTCTTTCTCGCCGGGCATCCCTGTCCCTGATGATGGAAGCTCTGTATTCATATGCTCCTCCAGCTCGTCATTATAAGACGCTCCGCCGCTGTTGTGAATCAGGTAATCTACCACATCCTGGACTTCTTTGTCTGAGACAAAAGACCCCTGGACACGCACCGGCTTCGGATAGCCCGATGGATAGAACAGCATATCTCCCTTTCCAAGCAGTTTCTCCGCTCCATTCATATCAATAATCGTCCGTGAATCCACACCGGATGATACGGAAAAAGCGATTCTCGAAGGCATATTTGCCTTAATCAGTCCGGTGATAACATTTACAGACGGCCTTTGTGTAGCCAGGATCAGATGAAGCCCCGCGGCGCGGGCCAGCTGAGCCAGACGGCAGATCGCGCCTTCCACTTCTCCCGGCGCTACCATCATCAGGTCTGCCAGCTCGTCGATAATAATCACGATCTGCGGCAGTTTCTTTTTGATCTCCTCTCCTGTCTCGCCTCTCTCCACCTTTTCATTGAAGCCTTTCAGGTCGCGTACATTATATTCCGCAAACAGCTTATACCGCTTCTCCATCTCAGCAACCGCCCAGTTCAGGGCTCCGGCAGCCTTCTTCGGATCTGTCACTACGGGGATCATAAGATGGGGGATTCCGTTGTAAACACTGAGTTCCACAACCTTCGGATCCACAAGGATCAGCTTCACAGCTTCCGGATCCGCCTTGTAAATGATACTCATAATCAACGTATTAATGCACACAGACTTACCCGAACCCGTTGCTCCTGCCACGAGAAGATGCGGCATCTTTGCAATATCCGCCACGACTGTCTTTCCGGCAATATCTTTTCCCACTGCGAATGTAATTGGCGAAGCGCTGTTTTTAAACTCTGCCGATTCAAGGAGATCCCTGAGCATAACGGCTGTATTCTCGCTGTTCGGCACCTCAATTCCGACTGCTGCTTTCCCGGGAATCGGCGCCTCGATCCTCAGATCAGCCACCGCCAGATTCAGCTTAATGTCATCTGCAAGTCCTACGATCCGGCTCACTTTCACGCCCTGATCCGGCTGAATCTCATATCGTGTGACAGACGGGCCGCAGCTTGCGTTCGTCACATGGACGCCCACGCCGAAATTCTGCAGGGTCTGTTCCAGCTTCAAAGCAGTTGCCCGCAGATGGGCGTCTGAATCTCCGCCTGTTTTCTTGCCCTTTTTCAGTAGAGACAACGGCGGGGTATGATATATGGGCTTTTCTTTCTCCTGATCTTCCTGAACAGCCGCCGCGACCTGTTCTGCCTCAGCCGCTACTGCCGCCGCGTCGCCGGCATTTTTCCTCCGTGTACGCTTTCCGCTCTGCTGTCCGGCCGCCGCGTCCTGCTCCATATCCTGTCCCGGACTGTCTGCCCTGCTCACATTTTCTGCGGCAGCAGCAGGCTCCGTCTCCTGTGCCATTTCCATGGAAGCGCCCTGCTGCGCAAAGGGATCAGATATATCGTCTGCCGGCGGCTCCGCCCGGTTAATCACGAAATCCGGCATACTGCTCTTCTTCTCATCGTCCGGAAGCGGTTCCGGCGTTAGCTCGTAAACGTCAGGCGACTTTCTCTTCCTGCCCCTCTTCTTACCTGCAGATCCGCCCATTTCGGTATCACCAGACGTATTCTCCGTAAGTGTAGTCGCAAAAGAAACACCCGAGACCTTCCGGTCTTTCCTTTTTGCCGGCTGTTCTCCTTCCGTCGCCCGCGAAGCAGAAGCCTTCTGACGCTCTTCTTCCCTCTTCTGCGCCCGGATGACGGCGGTCTCCTGGTGCTTTTTCTTCGCTTCCTCATAAGCCCTGCGGCTCTGCTTCCCCAGCGGAGCAAGCAGAGATTTCTCTGTAATCAGAATCATACAGATAACACAGAGAATAATAAGCACTACGTAGGTTCCGATTTCACCGATTGCCGGGCAGAGAAGCAGGACAAAACATCCTCCTGTAAGTCCGCCGGCATTCCTGTGTTCACTCGCCTCTCTGTAAAACGAGCTCAAAGACACCCCCGGCGTGTAGGAATTAAAGATCAGTTCCAATATAGCCGTAAGAAACAGGAAAAGGCACACTACCGCCCCTATCTTAACATAGGCATGAACATTCCCTTTATTGGAAATCAGAAAAGCTGAAATTCCAAAAAGCACGAACGGCAGAACATACGCCATAAATCCAAATAATCCAAAAAGAACGGATGAAACCGCCTCCCCCGCGATCCCCCCAAGACCAAAGTTGCTCAGAACAAGCAGAATACATACGGCCAGCGCCGCCAGTATAACGATCTCCCCTGTAAGCTCCGTATTCTGCTGTGTTTTTTTCTGTGTACGACTGGTACCTTTCGTATTTTTTCTGCGCTTTGTTGATTTCGCAGCCATATAATGCCCCCTTAGTAATTAAACATACTGTATTTAGTATACCATTAAATAAAAGAGGTGTCATTATTTTTTTCAGCTATAAAATTCCAGCTATAAAGTTCACTAACTTCCGCAGGCAAAACGTCCGAAAACAGAGGCCATTTCTGAGACGTATTCTGCGGGGATGAAGGATAGCTCTGGATTCCGCTCCAGGGATATAAGTGAAACTAAGAGTTCCAGTGACGGACTAAATGCAAGGACTGACGGTGGACAACTCGCTTGCGCTCAGACAATTCCACCGTCAGCCCTAACGTCCCTCGCTGGAACTCTAAGCTTCACTAATACCCTTCCGAAGTCATCCATCGCCATCCTTCATCTCCGCAGAATTTTTCTTGAAATGGGGCTGTTTTCTGGGCTTTTTCAAATCGGGAGTCAGTGAATATATAGCTGCTACGAGAAGCAGGCGCGGCCGTAAAGCTTTCGCAGCCGAAAGGCTACAAGCCGCGCCAGTTGTGCGTTTCAGCCTATTTGGGCAATGACATTCCTACAGGGAACGCGCAGGAAGCGGAGCGGATGGTTTGAGTATACTTTCTGAGGAAGGGGACAGCCGGGAGATGTGACTTTGGAGGAATCCGCTGAAAATCTTTAGGGCGGAGAGATGTTGTTAAGCGGCGCGCAGGGATTGTCTGAGCGGAGCGAGTTGCCCGGAGCGCCGCTTTGTATTTAAACATCTCTTCGGCCTGCTAGATTTTCCGGATTCTGGAACGGAACATCGCACGGCTGTCCCCTTTCACAGAATACGTATCGCAAACTATCCGCTCCGCTTCCGGACACATTTCGTCGGGAACTGTTAGTGCGCTAAATAGCTGCGCTGTTTAATTAGTTCATGCAGTTTTGCGAATGCCTGGCTGATCCCGCCAACTTCGTCTATCAGTCCTTCTTCTACCGCTTCCCTGCCCTCCAGCATCGTCCCTACATCTTTCACGAGCTGAGTGGAATCCAGCATCAGCTCCAGGAGGCGCTCCTGAGAAATCCTGGAGTGCTCCGCTATAAATCTGGCGATTCTGTCCTGGGTTTTTTCCATGTTTCGATAGCTCTGAATCACTCCGATAAACATTCCAGTGGATCTCACCGGATGCACAATCATAGTTCCTGTCGGCACTATAAAAGAATAGTCCGCCGATACGGCCAGGGGGCCTCCTATTGAATGGCTTCCCCCCAGTACAAGGGATACTGTGGGCTTGCTTAGAGACGCAATCATCTCCGCAATCGCAAGCCCTGCCTCCACATCTCCGCCCAGTGTATTCAGCAATATGAGTACGCCTTCCGTGCTCTCGTCCTCCTCGATCTCGGCCAGCCTGGGAAGCAGGTGCTCATACTTTGTCGCCTTCGTGTTTCCAGATACTGCCTCGTGCCCCTCAATCTCCCCTATGATCGTCAGAAGCTGGATTCCATGCTTAGACCGGCCATCTCTTAGATCAAGAGTTCCCATCTCCTTGATCTCTTCATTTTCCTCACTGCGCGCCTTCTGTCTGTTGTCTTCCTGCTGTATTCTCTCCATCTCGTTCATACCTCCTCACAGATAGTATGAAAAAAAAGAGGAATTTTATTCAAGCAAACTCCAGAATGGATTTTAGAAAACTTTAAACCCCAAAATAACGTTAACAGGGCAAATAGAACTTGTTCGAATGAAAACAAGTTCCATTTGCCCTGTTTTTTCTGCTGATCTGGATGTCTTTACAAACAGCTGCTGTCCAACAAACCAAGATTTATCTTAATGCCTGTTCCACATCCGCAATAATATCTTCCGCGTTCTCGATTCCAACGCTGAACCGGATCAGATCCGGCTGTACGCCTGCCTCTTTCAGTTCCTGATCGTTCATCTGGCGATGTGTATGGCTGGCCGGATGGAGCACGCAGCTTCTCGCGTCCGCGACATGAGTAACGATAGCCACCATTTTAAGCTTATCCATCATTTCCACTGCTGCTTCTCTTCCGCCTTTGAGGCCGAATGTCAGCACTCCGCATGTACCGTTTGGCATATATTTCTGTGCCATATCATAGTATTTGTCTCCCGGAAGGGACGGATAGCTTACCCATGCTACCTTCTCATGATTTTTCAGATACTGAGCCACTTTCAGCGCATTTTCGCAGTGTCTAGGCACTCTCAGGTGAAGCGTCTCCAGCCCGATATTCAGAAGGAACGCATTCTGAGGAGACTGGATGGATCCAAGGTCTCTCATAAGCTGAGCCGTTGCTTTTGTGATATAAGCGCCTTTCCCAAACTTCTGGGTATACACGATTCCGTGATATGTCTCATCCGGTGTGGTCAGCCCCGGGAATTTGTCCGCATGTGCCTCCCAGTCAAAGTTTCCGCTGTCAACGATAGCGCCGCCCACGCAGGACGCATGCCCGTCCATATATTTTGTAGTGGAATGAGTCACAATATCAGCGCCCCACTCAAACGGTCTGCAGTTGATCGGCGTAGCAAATGTGTTATCTACGATAAAGGGAACTCCATGCCTGTGCGCTGCTGCGGCAAACTTCTCAAAATCCAGTACGACAAGAGCCGGGTTAGCGATAGACTCTCCGAACACTGCCTTCGTATTTTCCTGAAATGCCGCTTCCAGCTCTTCTTCACTGCAGTCCGGATCCACAAACGTAGCCTCCACGCCCATTCTGCGGATCGTATGCGCGTAGAGATTGTACGTGCCGCCGTAAAGCGCGGATGCACAAACAATATGATCTCCCGCCTGCGCTATGTTCATAACCGCATAAAAATTAGCTGCCTGACCGGAAGAGGTGAGCATTGCCGCCGCGCCGCCCTCCAGATCACAGATTTTCGCAGCCACAGCGTCATTCGTCGGATTCTGGAGACGAGTATAGAAATATCCCGATTCCTCCAGGTCAAAAAGTCTTCCCATCTGTTCACTGCTTGTATACCTAAATGTAGTGCTCTGGTAGATCGGCACGACTCTCGGCTCTCCATTTCCCGGTTCATACCCCGACTGTACGCATTTTGTCTCAATTCTGTAATCGCTCATCTTGCATCCTCCTTGTGTAAATAGAAATATTCTTTTTCAAGTTTCCTGACCATTTCGCTGTACTTTTCCCTGCATGCCTCCTGCCTGCCGCTCTCAATCATCTGTATACATGGACAGAGATACTCCTTCCATATACTCTGATATATTTTGTCTGCGTCCGGCTGCCTGTTGATCCGTTTTACAATTGTAGGCGCCACATTATAGTAATCCTGCACAAGCCCGCGTCCATTTTCCCGGCTCAGCAGATAATTATCCCTGTAGCCTCTGAGCACAGTGAGCTCATAGCAGTCGTCCGGTTTTCCCATTGTCCGGCACACAGCCGTTGTAATAAAGCAGAATGGTCCTTTGCGAAAACCGTTCTTAATGCTTTCATACGTGGAAACGCCTATCTTTTCTTCCGGCATCCGCTCATTCCAGATCTGAACGACCCTGCCGGCGAAACGCTCTGCATTCAAGGAAGGGCTCTCTCCCATCATCGGAACAAACCATGTCACCAGATTCATCTTATGATTTAAAACCTGGCAGTCTCTTTTCCTCTTAGAACTTTCCTTTTCAAGTTCAGAGATAATATACTCCGGCACACAGCCTGCAGCCGCGTCCCACTCTTCCTCTGACCCGTCGCAGATCAGCGCGGTTTCTTTTAAAAGACCGGCGTACTCCTCTTTCAGGGAATTCATGCGTTCTTCATATGTGTTTTTCCGGAATTCATAGTCCATTGTCAGTTTGTACAGTTCAATCAGTTTTTTCTGCAGCTCTTCTGTTTCCATTCTGATCCCCGCCTTGTTCTTAAATTGCAGCAGTTCAGCCCGCGCCATTCGGAAAAGCGCATTCCGTGCTTATCCTTTTATATGGCGGACTACTCACTCCAGTTGTGGTAAACATCCTGCACGTCGTCGTCCTCTTCCAGAAGATCCAGCGTTTTCTGAATGTTCTTAATGTCTTCTTCATCCGTCAGCTCAACATATGTCTGAGGGATCATTGTCACTTCCGCGCCTGCCATAACAATGCCCGCCTCTTCCAGTTTCAGGCGGACGTCGCTGAACGCCTCGGGAGCCGTCAGAATCTCAAAGCTTTCCTCATCTTCCACAAAGTCCTCCGCTCCGGCGTCCAGGGCAAGCATCATCAGCTCGTCCGCATCCATAGAACAGTCTTCCTTTGCCACGAAGATCTGGCCTTTCTCATCGAACATAAAGGACACACATCCCGGTGTTCCTACGTTTCCATTTCCCTTTGTAAATGCATTTCTCACATTCGAGGCTGTCCTGTTCTTGTTGTCTGTCAGCGTTCTGACTATAATCGCCGTACCGTTCGGCCCGTACCCTTCATATGTAATATGCTCATAGTTGTCTCCTGAGCCCTCGCCTGCCGCCTTTTTAATATTCCTCTCGATTGTATCATTGGGCATGTTATTTGATTTCGCCTTGGCGATAACGTCTCTTAAGCGGCTGTTATTGGCCGGATCCGGGCCGCCGCCTTCTTTTACGGCAACGGCCAGCTCACGGCCGATCTTTGTAAATATCTTTCCTTTCGCAGCATCATTTTTTTCTTTTTTATGCTTAATATTTGCAAATTTTGAATGTCCTGACATCTCGTAATTTCTCCTTTTTCTATCGTAATAAAAACAATTTTATCATTCTTTTTTTGTTCTGTAAAGAATGCCGCGCTGCTTATGTAGAAAGCTCCAGGCTGACCCGGATCGCCTGATCTACCTTCTGCATCATATTCCCGTCGATATGGCACACATACTCTTTCAGCCTTTTCTTGTCAATCGTCCTGATCTGTTCCAGCAGAATCACGGAGTTCTTCACAATCCTGTAGTCTCTCGTGCTGATTTCTATATGGGTAGGCAGCTTCGCCTTATTCATCCTGGAAGTAACCGCCGCGCAGATCACAGTAGGACTATGCTTATTTCCTACATTGTTCTGAATGATCAGGACCGGGCGCACCCCGCCCTGCTCAGATCCGATCACCGGGCTCAAATCCGCATAAAAGATATCTCCTCGTCTGATCACCAATTCATCCACTCTCCGATTCTCATACTAATCATCCGGCACAGCGTGCCGGATGATATTCCCGCACTGCTGTGCTGCATACTTTAGTATTCCCTGTTTCATCGGATGTATTCAATGTACTTGGCTATACGTCCTCCTGCTCCGGAAGATCTCCTCCCTTTTTATACACGCGGGGAATTCGTTTTCCCAGACAGCAGACGAACTCATAATTGAACCTGCCGCTTAACTCTGCCAGTTCTTCCACGCTGATCTGGTCTGATCCGTCTCTGCCGACCAGGACAACCCGGTCCATAAATTTCGTCTCCGGGATCTCTGTCACATCGGCCATGAACTGATCCATGCACACTCTGCCGAGGATTTTCGCCCTTTTTCCATGAATCAGCACTTCTCCTTTGTTGGAAAGAGATCGCGGATACCCGTCCCCGTACCCCACAGGGATCGTTGCCACGCGCATTTTCTTCTGCGCGGTAAACGTTCCTCCATAGCTGATGGAAGTCCCGGGCTCCACGTCTTTTACAAATGTCACATGACTGATCAGGGAGAGGGCCGGACGAAGGGGCACTGCATCTTTTTGCACCTCATCTGAAGGGTACAGCCCATAAGTAGCGATTCCGGCCCTTGCCAGATCGTGTTTCATATTGGGGAAGTCTATGATTCCCGCGCTGTTGTCACAGTCAAAATAGCGGATCGGGATTTTTCGTTTCTCCATCTGTTCTTTCATCCAGAGGAATTTTTCATGCTGCTGTTTCGTATAAGTTTTATCTTTCTCATCTGCTTTTGCAAAATGAGTGAACATACCTTCCAGCTCCACGTTCGGAAGACGGCTGATCCGCTCTATAATTTCCGCGCTCTCTTCAGTGACCGGGAATCCGATCCTGCCCATACCGGTATCAATCTTAATGTGGAAGCTGACTTTCTTCCCCTGCCTTACCGCTTCTTTAGACATGCCGGAAGCCATCTCTTCTGTGTAGACGGCCGGACGGATCTCCTGCCGGATCATCTCCTCATACTGATCCGGGAACACACAGCCTAATACAAGTATCGGCTTTTTAATTCCATTTTCTCTTAACGCAGCCCCCTCTTCCAGGCATGCCACTGCATACCCCCATACATAAGGCACTTTTTCAAACATCTTTGCCACAGGCACGGCGCCGTGTCCGTATCCGTCCGTTTTGACCACCGCAATCAGACGGGCGTCTTTCCCGACCCGGTTTTTCATCTGCTCCATATTATATGAGATGGCGTCAAGATCAATTTCTGCGCATACTCTGTTATGCTGTTCCATAATATTTGAACTCTCCTCTGTTCTCCTGTTTTATTTCCGGCGTTTCTCCCTCCATCGTCGGAGTGCGGCGTACCTGCACTCCCTGGCCAGGAAGATTCCTATGCGTCAGCCATGCACTCCCCGATTCCGGAGATCAGATCGCGCGCAAGTACACTGTAGCTTCCTTTATGATCTCTCGCAGCGTCCCCTCCGCAGGCATGCAGGAATACACCGGCAGATGCGCTTGCAAACGCATCCATCCCCTGAGCCGCAAGCCCTGTAATCACTCCGGCCAGCACATCTCCCGAACCGGCTTTCGCCATGGCGCTGTTGCCCGCCAGATTTACAAACACCGGCCTTCCACTCTGCGCGGCCGCGGTGCGGCTGTCTTTCAGGACACATACCGCCGGGAACTCCCGGACAAACCGGTCTAAAATCTCAAACCGGCTGTCTATTATCCCCTCTATGCTCTCTTTTGTCAATCTTGACATCTCTTTCATGTGCGGCGTCAATATAACCGGCGTCTCTCTCCCAGACAGCTCCTTTAGAAGGTTCATGTGTCCGCTCAGCAGATTCAGGCCGTCCGCGTCAATCACGCACGGCTTCTCATTTTCCTTCAGATACTTCAAGGTATTCACAAGCAGCTGTTCCGAAAGGCCGCTTCTTCCAAGCCCGCATCCGATACAGATGACGTTTGCCTGTTCCATAAGTCTTTTATGCTCTGACTCATTGTATTCATTATAACAGGAAATAACAGCCTCAGGCAGTGATTCCTGCAGAATGACACGATTCTCTTCCGCTGTATAGACCTGTACCAGTCCTGCCCCCACCACATAGGCGGCCGCTGCGGACAGGCAGGAAGCCCCCGCCATCCCCGGGCTTCCCGTAATCATAAGAGCCCTGCCGTAAGTCCCTTTATGGGAATCCGGTTTCCGTTTCGGAAGAAGCGCGGGCAGATCCTCTCTGTCATAAGTAAAGCATACCCGGTCATTTCCCCGGAAATAATCCGGGCTGATACCGATCGGAACTGCCACAGTCTCACCTGCGCATGCTTTCCCGGGAAACAGCTCACATCCAAGCTTTACACACGCCATGCATACTGTAAGCTCAGCGCAGAACGCAGTCCCCAGAACCTTTCCTGTCCGGGCGCATACTCCGGATGGAATGTCAACTGCTGCTTTTCTTCCCTTCCTGCTGTTCATCCAGTCTATCACGTCGTGGTAGTGTCCTGTGATCTCCCTGCTTAATCCCACGCCGAATACAGCATCGATGATAACAGTATATTCTTTTTCCGGGAATTCAGTGAATACGGGAATTTCCAGCTTTTCCACTATCTTTTTCTGAAGCGCGCACTCTTCGCTCAGAGAGGACTCTTTCCCCGCGAACAGGACTTCCGGTCCCAGCCCCTCCTCCGAGAGAAGCCTGGCAATGGCGAACCCGTCGCCGCCGTTATTTCCGCTGCCGCATACGATAAGCGCCTCTGTAAGGTCAATTTCACGTTCCTTCATAGCTTTTACCGTGGCGAGAGCAGCCCGTTCCATCAGGACCAGGGAAGGTACTCCCAGCTCCCGGATCGTGTAGGTGTCCGCCGCTTTCATCTGTATTCCGTCCGGAAGATATCTCATATTCTGTCACCAGCCTTTCTATTATTAACAGTTCAGATCATAATTTACCCCGCAGCTGGCTGCGGGGTCATCCTCGTATTATCCTGACTTCTGGTTAATCTATTTTTTTCGTCCTTCTTCACGCTGATTGATATTGTAGGACAGCTTCATCAGGCTGTCTGAGAGATGAACGCTCTCTATGATCACATCTTTCGGGAGATTCAGATCTGTGTGAGCGAAATTCCAGATCGCCTTGATCCCGTTATCCACAAGAATATCAGCAACTTCCACAGCCTTCGACCTTGGGATCGTAAGAGCTGCGATCTCAATATCATTGTTCTGCAGAAAATCCACCAGTTCATCCATCATCCTGACCTGAATCCCGCGGATAGACATGCCTTCCAGACGGGGATTCACATCGAACAGGCTCTTTAAAACAAAACCGCTTCTCTCAAAAGAAGCATAGTTCGCAAGCGCCTGTCCAAGATTTCCGGCTCCGATGATAATGAAATTATGTGTTTTGTCAAGTCCCAGTATCTTTCCGATTTCTGTATACAAATACTTGACATTATACCCATATCCCTGCTGCCCGAATCCTCCGAAATTGTTAAGGTCCTGACGGATCTGAGACGCCGTGACATGCATCTTCTTACTCAGGTCATTCGAAGAGATCCTCTCCACTCCCGCTTCCAGGAGATCACCGAGATATCTGTAATATCTTGGAAGTCTTGAGATCACCGCCCGGGATATTTTTCTATGTTCCATCTGATCACCATCCATTAAGAACTTATTGTTCTTCTATATTCCTGCCATGTTTTATTATATAAAATAGTTAATATTATGTCAATTTTTACTTTTTATTTGTATGTGTCAAGTAATCATGGGCACTTTTTTTCATTTATTAATGTCAGTTTATTTCTTTAATTTTCAGATAAT
>CALWTQ010000070.1 GCA_944384505.1 uncultured Mediterraneibacter sp. | reverse complement strand
TCTCCGCAGAATACGTCTCAGAAATAGCCCCTGTTTTCGGACGTTTTGCATTCGGACATTAGTGAACTTTATAGCTGAACTCCTGTAAGATAAATAAGAAATCTTTAAGAATTCTTTTTTGTTTTTTCAATGTTTCTCTGTTACTCTTACAGCAGATATGAACTGGGAGAAGAGGAGGAGCTATTCTATGGAAATTATCGCGGGAACTGTTCAGCACGGTGAGATGATTCAACTTGGGCTTTTTGAATCTGTATTGGGACTTCTGTCTGTGAAGCCGGTTTTCCTGGCCGGACTGATTATCATCGGTGTTCTTCTTGCCGGGGTGTACAGAAAGCGCCCGGACATCTTCGGACTCAGGCTGTCTGTCCTGGTGTTTGTGATGTATTATTATCTGTATTTAATGTTTACCAATGTGGTGGGAATTCCGACGTGGAATGAGTGGGAGAGGATGAGAGAACTCGGGGAAAAGATATTGAATCCAAGGCTGAACCTGATTCCGTTTGTGGATGGAGTAAGTGCCGGTTATATTCTGAATGTGATTCTTTTTATTCCGCTGGGAGTTCTGTGCCCAATGATAAGCAGGACGTATGAATGTATCAGAAATACAATTTTATTCGGGGTAATTCTGTCTTGTTTTATTGAGCTGAGCCAGCTTCTTACATTGTACAGGGCGTCGGATATAGACGATCTGTCGGCAAACCTGATTGGAACTGTGCTTGGATATCTCTGCTTCCGGATGTTAAGGCGGTTACGGACTGAGCACGGAAGAAAGTATAGCGAAACGCATGAGGAAGATAAAAAAGAAGCAGTGAAGGGCAGGAGAGAAATAATGTCAGCCAGAAAGCGGGATATTGCGGCATGCTTTCCTGTGCTGACGGTAGTTATCGCTTTTGGAGCCGGATTTTTTAGCTGAATTTGCGGACCGTTAGCCGTCTCCTGGTAATAGACGGCTAACTGTTGCTAAGTTCTATCGCCTCTTTCCCTGTTACATGATCAATTGTCATTTCCAGCATGCAGAGAGGCTTCCACTCGCGGTTTATGGCATTATCACGGCCGGCGGCGCTGTCTTCCGGCGCATATTTGATTGCCAATTTTTCTATTGCGGCTCTTTTTTCGTGCTCATTTTCGATTATCCGTATTTGTCCAAAGGCGATTACACTTCTAAAATAGGTCGTGTATTCTTCCGGCACAATCATATCTTTATCAATTATACAAAACGATGCTTTTGCATGATTCCGGACAGCGTCTATCTTATGCCCGCTTTTTGCGCTGTGAAAATAGATCTTTCCGTCATCATACACATAACTGACTGGAACCGCGTATGGATAATCATTGTCGCCCAGCAGGGCAAGCACACCGGATGTCCCTCTGTGCAGAATATCCGCGATCTCCCGTTGCGACAGCGCCTGTTTTTTTCTTCTCATTTCACGAAATAGCATATAGACCTCCAAAAAAAATAAACACTTACCTTACTCCTTCAATGGCCTAATGGAGTAAAAATAAGCGTTTCCCGGCAGAAACATGTTTCGATAGTAACAATACTATAAAGAGAGTGTTAAGTCAATAACTTATTATCGTAATAGTTCAGCTGTTTAGTTCACTAACACCTTCCATCAAAATGTGTCCGGAAGCGGAACAGATATTTTGTGACGCGTATTCTGATGAAGGGAACAGGAGTACCATGCTTCGTTCCGGAATCTGGGAAGAATCTAAGAAGCCGAAGAGTTGTTTAACAGCAAAGCGGTACGCCGGGGAACTCGTTTCACTCAGACAACCCCGCCGTACCGCTTAACAACACCTCTCCGCCTTCTAAGATCTTCCGACAGATTCCTCCAAAGGCGCATGTCCCTCCTGTTCCCTCCCTCAGATAAATACGCTTCTCAAAATATCCGCTCCGCTTCCTGCTCATTTCCAGACGGAAGTGTTATTGTCCTAAACAGAGCTGTAAAGCGCAGTTTGGCGCGGCTTGTAGGCTTTTCACTGCGAAAGTCTTCCGGCCGCGCCATACTTCTGGCAGCTATATATTCACTGACATCCGATTTGAAAAGACCAGAAAACAGCCCCATTTCGAGAAAGATTCTGCGGGGATGGAGGATGGCGACGGGCGCCTTCGGAAGGAGATTAGGGAAAGTTAAAGCTGCGGTGACGGACGTTAGGGCTGACGGTGGAATTGTCTGAGCGGATGCGAGTTGTCCACCGTCAGTCCTTGCATTTAGTCTGTCGCCGCAGCTTTTAGTTTCCCTTATCCCCTGGAGCGAAGCCCTGAGTCATCCTCCATCCCCGCAGAATACGTCTTAGGAATCGACTCTGTTTTCGGCCGTTTTGCAGTAGGGTGTTAGTGAACTTTATAGCTGTACTTTACAAAACTTTGATAAATCTCTCAAAGGCTGCAAGTCCTTCATCTGTACACTTATAGACTCCGGCGTCTTCCAGCACCTGGCAGAAGACTTTTCCGACTTCCTGTTCCAGAATGTGATCAATATTATCTTCAGTGATCTCAGGATAAGCGGACAGGAATTCATCTACCCAGTCTGCGTGTTTTGCAATCTGCTCATTGCTGCGGATCTCTTTCTTTTCAAGGATATATTCCCTTAAGAGTTCCAATTCACCTTTCAGGCGGGCCGGAAGAACGGCAAGTCCCATAACCTCGATCAGTCCGATGTTCTCTTTCTTGATGTGGTGCAGCTTTGCGTGCGGATGATAAACTCCGAGAGGATGCTCTTCTGTAGTGATATTGTTCCTCAGTGTCAGGTCAAGCTCAAAGAGATCCCCGCGTCTGCGGGCGATGGGAGTGATCGTGTTGTGCGGCGTGCCGTCTGTCTCAGCGAAGATGAAAGCGTCCTTGTCTGTATAGGAACGCCATTTCCCGAGGATGTGGTCAGCCAGGTCAATGATTCTGTCCGGATCAGTGCACTGGAGACGGATGACGGAGAGCGGCCATTTCACAATTCCGGCTTTCACGTCTTCGTATCCGGCTATGGTGAACTCCCTGATGACCGGCGCCTTTGCCATGGCGAAGGTATAGTTCCCGCCCTGGAAATGGTCATGGCTTAAGATCGAGCCGCCCACGATCGGAAGATCCGCGTTGGATCCCAGGAAATAGTGGGGGAAGAGCTTAATAAAGTCGAACAGCTTCGCAAATGCGCTGCGGTCGATCTTCATCGGGATATGCTCACCGTTGAATACGATGCAGTGTTCATTGTAGTATACATACGGGGAGTACTGGAATCCCCATTTCTTTCCCTGGATTGTGATGGGAATGATCCGGTGGTTTTCTCTTGCCGGATGGTTTGCGCGCCCTGCGTAGCCCTCGTTCTCCATGCACAGCTGGCACTTCGGATAGGAAGAGGACTTCGCGGCGCCTGCAGCGGCGATAGCTTTGGGATCTTTCTCCGGTTTTGACAGGTTGATCGTGATGTCAAGAGTGCCGTATTTGGTGTCAACGGTCCATTTCCGGTCCTTTTTAATGCGGTAGCGGCGGATGTAGTCGCTGTCCTGGCTCAGTTTATAATAGTATTCTGTGGCAGCCTGAGGGGACTCTGCGTATTTCTCCCGGAATTCAGCCTGTACCTGGGCCGGCCGCGGCATCAGGCAGTTCATAAGCTTCGTGTCAAACAGATCGCGGTAAGTGATACTGTCCTCGATGATTCCGCGCTTTACAGCCTCGTCCAGAAGGTCTTTTAAGACCTCTTCCAGGACAATATGTTCTGTGTCGCATTCTACGTCTTCGTAATCGTCTTCGTGGAACAGATCCAGCAGAAGATTGGTTGTATAGATTCTCTCTGTTTCAGGAGTCAGGCCGGTGCTGATTCCGTACTGTACAAGTTTTTTGACTGATTCATAAAGCATGATTATCTTTCCTCCCTGAAAAAAGCAAGTATTCTCGGTTACGCATCAAGACGGGACGCTCCGTTGCCGATATCAACGGTGTAGAACTCTGCTTCATGCCCGACTTTCTCTTTGTATGTCTTTCCGATGCTCTCAATAAAGGTATCTACTGCATCGTTCTTTACAATGCTGACTGTGCATCCGCCGAATCCGCCGCCTGTGATGCGGGATCCGATGACGCCCGGGATCTTCCATGCGAGATCTACGAGAATATCAATCTCCTCGCAGGATACTTCATAGTCGTCGCGCAGGGAGATGTGGGACTGATTCATAAGCTGCCCGAATTTCTCAATGTCGCCTTCTTTTAACGCGGCAACAGCGTCGATTGTGCGCTGATTTTCGTAAACTGCATGTTTGGCGCGCTTTAGCTGTACAGGGTCCGTAATGAGTTCTTTGTTCGCCTCGAATTCTGCGGGAGTCAGGTCGCCCAGAGCGCCGATATCAAGCTTTGTCTTAAGAGCCGCAAGAGCGTCTGTACATTCCTGGCGTCTGTCATTGTAAGCGGAATCTACCAGACTGTGTTTCACCTTGCTGTTTGTGATTACAATCTTTGCGTCCTCCAGTTTGATCGGAGCGTATTCATATTTCATAGTGTTCGTGTCAAGGAAGATGGCATTGTCCTTTTTCCCCATGGCAACGGCAAACTGATCCATGATGCCGCAGTTGCAGCCGTTGAAGTTGTTCTCAGAATACTGCCCGATGAAGGCAAGGTCTGTCATGCTCAAATCCGTAATGCCGAAGAGATCTGTCAGGATCACGCCTGTGAGCACTTCCAGGGAGGCGGAAGAGGAGAGTCCGGATCCGTTCGGAATATTGCCCCAGATTACCATGTCAAAACCGCTCTCCAGCGGGTATCCCTTCTCGCTGAAAGCCCACACAACTCCAAGCGGATAATTGGCCCAGTTGTATTCCGGCTTGTTGGTCAGGTCGTCAAGGGATGTCTCCACTACGCCAAATTTATTCAGATTCATGGAATAAAAATGCATCTTGCGGTCGTCTCTTTTACGCGCCACACCGTATGTACCCATGGTCAGGGCGCAGGGAAATACATGTCCGCCGTTGTAGTCCGTGTGCTCACCGATAAGATTGACGCGTCCCGGAGAAAAATAAAAGCGCGCGCCTTCTGAACTGCCGAAAAGCTCTGCAAATTTGTCAAAAAGTTTCTGTTTCATCTCATGATCCTCCTCAGTTTCATATTTGAAAAATGATTCACGGTGTAATCTGATATAAGTATATGACAAAAAGCGGATGCACGTCCATAAAAATTACGTGCAGATTTATGTAAAAATGTTGCGCATGAAGATGCATCAGGGATATAATGTATGGGGAAAACAGCGGCAGAGCTGCAGCAAGTGCGCCGGTGCGTTTTCCCGAATGGCGCAGCATGAATTGTCATAACACAACAGAGATAAGGGGAGGACGAACAGGAGTTATGGAAGGAACATATAAGTATTCATATAAAATGGGTGAGAATTTCCTGAATTCTCTGTCTGTTTATAATTCTGGCTATCAGAAGTGCGAGCCGGAATACCAGTGGGGGCCCGGGGTGAGGGATCATTACTGCATCCATCACATTCTTTCAGGAAGCGGCACTTATTCTACAGGAAACTTTTCGCGCCGTTTAAGCGCGGGGGATACATTTATCCTGTACCCTGGAGTGGAGCTTCAGTATCAGGCGGACAAGGATGAACCCTGGGAATATGCATGGGCAGGCTTCATGGGCACGGACGCGGCCTCTATTATCCGCAGCACGGATTTTTCCAGGGAATCCCCGTACATATTAAAGGGCAGGATCCCGGAGGAGAAGATCCGAAGCGGCTTGGAGCGCATTTACCAGGCAAAGGGGAATACCTACGAGGCGTCTGTAGCCATGACAGGAGAGCTGTACAGTCTTCTGGCGGTGTTCATGCATTATTCAGGGAAGAAAGAGCAGGAAAAGGATGTACAGCTTATTTATGTGGAAAAAGCCGAGAGCTATATAGGGACGAATTATTCATATCCTGTTACTGTGGAGGACATCGCGGCATATGTTGGGATCAGCCGGAGCCATCTGTTTCGGTCTTTCCAGACTTATATGAGAAAATCGCCCAAAGAATATCTGACAGAATACCGGATCAAACAGGCATGTCATCTGTTAAAAGAAACGGGACTCTCTGTTTCGGCGATTGCATATTCTGTGGGATTTGAGAACAATCTGTACTTTTCCAAAGCATTCCGGAAGGCGAAGGGGATGAGCCCTTCTGAATATCGGAAAGCAAAGGGGAATCAGGACATCCGAAGCGGCATATAATTGGGTGAAGATATCTGCGGGACGGCAGCAGTATGAAACAGAAATATCCTGGAACCGGGAGAACGAAAAGAAAGCTGCAGGCTTTGGGGCTTGTGTGGCTGCTCCTTGTGTTTCCATTCTCATGGCCCGGACAGGAAGTGAGAACCTGGGGCCGGTATATGCAGACGCCTGCCGGTTCTCCTGGAGAGGCAAAGGCTCCCAGGATCGCCCTGACTTTTGACGACGGGCCCAGTGCAGAGTATACACAGACTTTGCTGGACGGACTTGAGGAGCGCGGCGTTAAGGCTGCGTTCTTTGTAATCGGGGCGAATATAGAGAAAGATGGAAATGAGGAGCTGATCCGGCGGATGCATGAAGAGGGACATCTGATCGGAAACCACACTTACCATCACATCAATCTGGGCGGGATGAGCCGGAAAGAGGCGGAGAAAGAGCTTGAGCTGACCGATCGGCTGGTCAGGGAGCTTACAGGGGAAGAGACATTTCTCGTGCGGCCTCCTTTCGGGGAGTTCCCGGAAGGTGAGGAGACGGATAAGCTGTATGTGAAGTGGACGCTGGACTCCAGAGACTGGGTGACGAAAAATACCGGAGAAATCGTCCGCAAGGTAGTGACGGATGTAAAAGAAAATGATATTATTCTCATGCATGACTGCTATGAGACTTCCGTGGAAGCGGCGGTACAGATCATAGATATTCTGCAGGAAGAGGAATATGAATTTGTACGCCTGGATGAGCTTCTCATGGATTAAGGACAGGTGATAAATTATGATAAATGAGTTTTCAAGGACAGAGCTTCTGATCGGAGAGGATGCCGCCGCGCGCTTAAAGCGGGCGTCTATTATCGTCTTCGGGGTTGGCGGCGTGGGTTCTCACTGTATTGAAGCGCTGGCGCGGAGCGGCGTCGGGAGACTGATCCTGGTGGATAATGATACGATTTCTATTACTAATATCAACCGTCAGTCAATTGCGTATCACAGCACGGTGGGACGGCATAAGACAGAAGTGATGAAGGAGAGAATCCGGGATATATGCCCGGAGATCCAGGTGGAGACATTTGAGACGTTTGTTCTGCCGGAAAATATAGAGGCGCTTTTTGAACAGACAGGAAACGTGGATTACATCATTGACGCCATCGACACGGTGAGCGCTAAAATCGCCCTTGCGGAACTGGCGGACAGGAGGAAAATCAGGCTGATCAGTAGCATGGGGACCGGTAACAAACTGCACCCGGAACTCTTTGAGATAGCAGACCTGAAGGATACCAGTGTGTGCCCGCTGTGCAGGGTAATGAGAAAAGAACTGAAAAACAGAGGAATCACACACCTGAAAGTTGTGTATTCCAAAGAAAAGCCAGTTGACATAAGCGGCAGGCAGACCGGGGAAGATACCGGCGTACGGCGGAGCGTGCCGGGGAGCATCTCTTTCGTTCCGCCTGTGGCAGGGCTTCTTCTCGCCGGAGAAGTGATCCGGGAGATTTCAAGCAACGGTTCGTCCATCTCTGATAGCTGAACTGTTATAAATCTGCCGCGAGAGATACAGTGATCTTAAGATACAGACAGGGGGATAAGCATGGATCTATTTGATTATATGAGAGAGAAGGAACAGGAGACAGAGTCACCGCTTGCCTCCAGGATGCGTCCGAAAACGCTGGACGAGGTAGTGGGACAGCAGCATATCATCGGGAAAGACAAGCTTCTTTACCGGGCGATCAAAGCGGACAAGTTAAGTTCCGTAATCTTCTATGGGCCGCCCGGAACCGGAAAGACTACTCTTGCCAAAGTGATTGCCAATACTACCAGCGCGGAGTTTAAACAGATTAACGCTACGGTTGCCGGCAAGAAGGATATGGAAGAGGTAGTGAAAGAGGCAAAGGAGCTAAAGGGGATGTACGGAAAGAAAACGATCCTCTTTATCGACGAGATCCACCGGTTTAACAAGGGGCAGCAGGATTATCTTCTGCCTTTTGTGGAGGACGGAACTGTGATCCTGATCGGGGCGACGACGGAGAACCCGTATTTCGAAGTGAACGGGGCGCTGATTTCCAGATCCAGTATTTTTGAATTAAAGCCTCTTGAAAAGGACGACATTAAAGAACTTTTAACGCGCGCAGTCTCGGACTCTGACCGCGGGATGGGGAGCTTTCACGCGCAGATTGATGAGGATGCCCTTGATTTCCTGGCGGATATGTCCGGAGGGGACGCCAGGAACGCGCTCAACGCACTGGAACTGGGCGTTCTGACCACGGAACGGGGAACGGACGGCATCATTCATATCACAATGGATGTGGCGTCAGAGTGTATTCAGAAACGGGTTGTAAACTATGATAAGCGGGGAGACAATCACTATGACATCATCTCTGCTTTTATTAAAAGTATGAGGGGGTCTGACCCGGATGCGGCGGTTTATTACCTGGCGAAAATGCTGTATGCGGGAGAAGATGTGAAGTTTATTGCCAGACGAATTATGATCTGCGCCTCTGAGGACGTGGGGAATGCGGATCCTATGGCGCTTACAGTGGCAGTGTCCGCGGCGCAGGCTGTTGAGCGGATCGGGATGCCGGAATCTCAGATCATCCTGGCGCAGGCGGTGACCTATGTGGCCTGTGCTCCGAAGAGCAACTCCGCGGTGAATGCGATCACAGCGGCGAACCAGGCGGTGAGGCAGTACCAGACAACTGTGCCGTCACATCTTAAGGACGCTCATTATAAGGGGGCTCAGAAGCTGGGGCATGGAATCGGATACAAGTATGTCCATGATTATCCGGGACACTATGTGAAGCAGCAGTATCTGCCCGATGAAATCAAAGACGCCAGGTTCTATGAACCCGGCGTGCTTGGATATGAAAAACAGATCAATGAATATTTACAGAAGATTCGCCAGGATTAAGGCGTAGAGCTGCTGACTGTTCAGATCCCAGCGGCTTACAATGGCTTCGGCTTCCTTTTCGGTCGGAACAGTAAGTTTCAGATCAATGAGGCTGGAGCCATTTTCCATGATCTGGCATCGCACTTCATATTCTCCGCCGGTGGTCAGATAATAATCTGATTTCACCGCTGTCTCTTCTTTCAGGTCATACTGCTTTTCTTTCAGAAAATTATCGATATCCTCGCGGATAGCAGGGGAAATCTTATTACTGAAATAGTGAATTGTCTCCGCTCCGTTTTCCGTCAGATGGTACAGCGTGCGGTTGTGGGTTGTCTCTGTACGGATCAGCCCGGAGTCAGCCAGCTCGGACAGCGCTTCCTGGAGACGGAAGTAGGAGGTGTACCCCTTGTCCAGCACGAATTCCGAGATCTGAGAAGTGGAGAGAGGGAAATCCACCTTGTTCAGCATATAAAGTATGATCAGTTTATAGAGTGTAAATGTTTCAGCCATGATATTCCTTTCCCTGCCAAATGTCGCTTTCTTTCAGGTATTGATGAATCCGGTTTAACACGGTTCGCTTGGCTCCCGTCCACAGCGGGGCAATGAGCAGATCCTTCGGCCCGTCTCCGGTCAGACGGTGGATGACCATGTCAGGCCGCAGGCGGGCAATACACGTTCCCAGCATATGAACATATTCTTCCATATCCGGGATATGAAATGGCGTATCAGCGTAAACCTGCGCGAGATCTGTCCCTTTCAGGATATGCAGAAGCTGCAGCTTAATTCCCTGGATATCGCTTTGATTGAGGTAATCCAGCGTATCAAGCATCATATTATCTGTCTCCCCCGGAAGATAGAGGATCATGTGGACAATAACCGTGACGCCGATCTGCCGGAGACGCCTGACCGCCTGATCAAAGACGTCCAGGTTATATCCCCGCCGGATAAAGCGGGCTGTCTTAGGATGAATTGTCTGGAGACCCAGTTCCACCCATACGGGCTTGATCTGATTCAGCCTTTTCAGAAGTTCTAATACGCCCTCTCCGAGACAGTCCGGCCGGGTGGCAACAGACAGCACCTTCACGTCAGGATCACGGATTGCTTCGAGAAAGATCTTTTCCAGATATTCCACCGGCGCGTACGTGTTTGTAAATGCCTGAAAGTAAGCAATATATGAATGGACCGGCCGCTTTTTCAGAAGATCTTCTTTCCCTGTTTCTATCTGCTCTGTGATGGAAAGAGAAGCGTCTCCCGCGAAATCTCCCGAGCCGTTCGCGCTGCAGAAGATACAGCCGCCTCTTCCGATATGTCCGTCCCGGTTAGGACAAGACATGCCGCCGTTTAATGTGATCTTATATACCTTCTCTCCGAAAGTCTGCTTCAAGTAAGAATCCAGGGAGTAATAGCGGCGCCCGTCCCATGTCCTGCTCATCAAATATGATCCTTAATCGCCCGGCTCACCGTGTCCGCCACTCTGGGGTCAAAAGCTTCCGGAAGGATGTTGTTCTCGTTTAATTCTTCCTCAGATACAAGACCTGCGATCGCTTCGGCCGCGGCGAGCTTCATTTCTTCTGTGATCTGGGAGGCGCGTCCTTCTAAAGCCCCCTTAAAGATACCCGGGAACGCGATTACGTTGTTGACCTGATTCGGGAAGTCCGAACGGCCGGTTCCGACTACCTTCGCGCCTGCGGCCTTCGCCAGATCCGGCATGATCTCCGGTACAGGATTCGCCATGGCAAAGAGGATCGCGTCCTCATTCATGGATGCAACCATCTCCTGGGAGACGATGCCCGGGGCAGAGACGCCTACGAAAATATCAGCACCCTTTAAGGCGTCTGCAAGCGTTCCGGTTTTTCCTTCCAGATTTGTCACCTCAGCCATCTCTTTCTGCATCCAGTTCAGGCCTTCCGATGCCTTCGAGATGATACCATTGATATCACACATTGTAATATCCGGAAACCCGTAGGTCAGTAGGAGCCTGGCGATGGCAACGCCCGCGCTGCCCGCTCCGTTTACAACGATTCGGCAGTTTTCCTTCTCCTTTCCGGTCACTTTCAGGGCGTTGATGATTCCGGCGAGGACGACAATCGCAGTTCCGTGCTGGTCGTCGTGGAACACCGGGATATTGAGAAGCTCCTTTAACCGGGTCTCGATCTCAAAGCAGCGGGGCGCTGCAATATCCTCTAAGTTGATCCCGCCGAAAGCAGGAGCGATATTCACTACTGTGCGGATGATCTCCTCTGTATCCTGAGTATCAAGACAGATGGGAACCGCGTTCACTCCGCCGAATTCCTTAAAGAGAACCGCTTTGCCCTCCATAACCGGCATAGCCGCCAGGGCGCCGATATTGCCCAGGCCTAAGACCGCGCTTCCGTCGGATACCACCGCCACAGTATTCGCCTTCATGGTATAGGTGTATGCCGCTTCCGGATCTTTGGCGATCACCTTGCACGGCTCCGCGACCCCGGGAGTGTAGGCGATGGCCAGATCCTCGCGGGAGTTTACGTGGGCTTTTGCCGTTGTTGCTATCTTTCCATTCCACTGTTCGTGCATCTGGAGTGCTTTTTCACTGTTTGACATATTGATTACCTCACTGACGTGCTTATTGCGGCTGCGCCGCTGTTTCCTTCATATATTGGCGCTCAGCACATGGAACTGCCCGATTAGGGAAATCATGCGGCCATGATTTCCTTTCCCGGACAGCCCCGAGGCTGAACTGTTACGCTACATCATATCACTTTTTGACCCGTCTTGACAAGAGCACAAGCGGGCAGTCAGTCTATGGATTCTTTAAAAAGAATGTGACTGTCCATAAGGATCTCTTTTGGAGGAATCTTTTTGGACAGAAAATAGTGAAACAAAATATTAATTGATTCGTACCCCTGGTCTTCCGGCCCCTGTTCTATGGCTGCGCATATATGTCCTTTCTGCAGAGCGTGTCTTGTCTCAGTAGAAAGATCATAAAAAACGGCATGTAAAGGGCGGCCCGCCACATCCATGGCAGAGAGGGCAGTTTTTGCATCTCCACAGAACAGGATATACTCAACATGAGGGGCTTCGGCAAGCTCTTTGGCCATGATCTGCAGAGAAAGCTTAGGATCGTTGGGAAGTTCAACGATTTTCTCAAGATGGACGCCGGGTGTGTTTGTAAAGTAATCTTCACAGCCCTTTTTTCTTGACTGATTTCCCAGCATAACAGTGGATGGGAAAAAGGCCATAGCATAACCGCTCCTGCCTGAGATCAGATTAACAAGCATAGCTCCGATTCTGCCGGAACGGAAATAGTCACAGTGGATGGAGGAAAGGCAGGGAACTTTGTTTAAGTAAGTATTTAGAAAGACAACGGGGAAATTTTCACATGTTAACTGCCGGATTTTTTTGCGGATAACCGGCGAGTTAATCGGGACAATTACTATCGCGTTAGCCTTTTCCTCAATCGCTTTTTCGATGTTAGAAAGCTGCATTTTCTCGTCAAAATCATCACATGTATAGATCTGGACAGACATACCGTAATCACGGATTTTCTTTTCCGCACGCCTGATCCCTTTTATTATTTCATTAAAAAATTCATTCTGAGTGATATGCAGAATAACAGCAATCTTGTAATGGCGTGTGCGCGTGACGAGCCCGGAAGCAATCTGATTGGGGTGGTAGTCCATTTCTTTCGCAAGCTTTTTGATTTTTTCAGCAACCTGAGGATTAACGCGTCCCCGGTCTTTTAAAGCCCGATCTACTGTCCCGATGGAGACCCCTGCGGCTGCTGCGATGTCTTTTAATGTTGTTGGCATAATTTGTAATCCCTCACAAAACTTTTAGTAACAGTTCCGCCATCAGAAATGATACGGGCTGAATTGTTACGGCTTTTGTTTTAAGTATTGCATAATGCGTTTTTTTTTACAAGAAAGCGTAAAAAAACAAAATGTACAAAAAGAATATGGATAAATTGTGAAAAAATACCAAAAATATCAAATAAAGTTTTGGAATATTGACATTTCTTTTGCTAAGGTGTAAAAATAACATAAAGCGTTAACGTTAACGCAAATCAAATAATACAAAAAATTATAGGAGGATGACAAATGAAAAAGAGACTGGTTGCAGCAATGCTGACATTGTGTATGGTGGCGGGGCTTACAGCGTGTGGTGGTAATTCTTCGAATCAGGAAGGCAGTTCTGAGAACGGAGAAGTCTTAAACGTTGGGACAATGGCATTGACTTGTGGTGTTCCCGTGCTCTATGCCGAGGAACAGGGGTACTTCGAAGACGCGGGGCTGAATGTAAATATTGAGATTTTCGCTACAGGAGCTCCGATTAATGAGGCGATTGCAGCGGAGGAGATCGATGTGGCTGTTTCAGGGTTTGCATCTGTTTATTCTCTTGCGAATGCAAACTGTACCTGGCTCGCAGACGTTAATACAACAGGAGGAATGGCTCTTTACGCCCGTCCGGATTCGGAGATTGCACAGTGCCCGGAGGAAGATGGAATTATCGGAAGTGCTGAAGCCCTGGAAGGTTTGCAGGTCTTAGAACCGCTTGGAACTGCAGTACAGTATATGACCGAGTCCTATGCGGAGAAATTCGGCCTTACGCCAAATGACATCAATCAGGTGAATATGGAATATGCTCCTGCTTATCAGGCATTTTCAACCGGAGAAGGAGATTTGATCGCTTCCAATCCTCCATACTCTTATACGCTGGAGAGCGAAGGTTATACCAAATTATGTACATTTGAAAATGCGACGGGCGTCAATATGTGTGACGGATGCTTTGCGAGAACTCCTGTCGTAGAAGAGCGCAGTGAAGACGTGCAGAAATTTATAGACTGCCTTGTAAAAGCTATGGATGATCTGCAGGATGATGAACTGAGATCGGAGTACACAAGGAAGGTATATGACGAAAATGCTATCTCATGTACTGATGAAGACCTGGCGCATGAAATCGAGGACCGTGACTATATCGGCACAGAGGCAATGAAGGATCCGGATTACGTACTGGGAGAAGCATGGGTTGCGATTACGGATTTCCTTGTGAACGCGGAGAAGATCACAGAGGATAATGCTCCGAATGTGGCAGCGTCTATCGATGCGGATTTTGTGTCTGAAACAACTGGAATAGATATTAAGACAGAATAATTTTGTAACAGTTTAGATATAGGGGAACTGTTAGTTATTTTCAGAGGTGCATAATAATGAAGAAAAAGAGAAATTATCTTTGGATATTATCCGTATTATCCATTGTAATATTTGTAGGAATCTGGTGGATCTGCTGTGATGTCCTGAAACTGACCAGTTCCTCTACACTTCCAGGACCTGTAACAATTGTGCGGACTTTTATAGAAAAGCTGAGCAGCCCGGCGCCGGATGGCGCCACGCTGCCGGAACACATTTTCTCCTCCCTGCAGATCTCATTAGGAGGCTGGATCATGGGAGTAGTGATTGGGACTCCTCTTGGGATATTTATGGCGTGGTATAAGAAAGTAGATCTGTTTGCAAGGCCACTCTTTGATCTGATCCGTCCAGTTCCGGGGCTTGCTTGGATTCCGCTCATGATCCTCCTGTTCGGCATCGGTCTCACTCCGAAGATTGTAACGGTATTTTTATCGGCGTTTGTTCCATGCGTCTTGAATTCTTACACGGGAATCCGTCAGACAAAGGATGTCCATCTCTGGGTAGGACAGACATTTGGAGCGAGTGATACGCAGATGCTTCTGTATATTGCAATCCCAACAGCGCTCCCCATGATTATGACGGGAGTCAGGGTTGCGCTGGGCGCTGCCTGGACATGTATTGTCGCGGCAGAGATGCTGGCCTCCACGAAAGGACTGGGCTATATGATTCAGCAGGCGAGAGGAATCTACAGACCGGATATTATTATATGCGGAATGATTGCGATTGGAGCGATCGGAGCTGTTTTTTCAGGAGTTCTCTCGCTGATTGAAAATAAGATTGTGAAAGGAGTGCGCAGGGATGGTTAGAAAGTTTCATAAAGGCGCGAAAAATTACGAAAAAACAATCTGTGCGGCAATTGCCATTCTGGCATTCTTATGTATCTGGCAGCTTGCGGTCAGTTTTACAGATGCGGGACTGGTACTTGCAGGTCCGATAGAAACTCTGAGTGCATTCTGCGCGGCCATTGTAAATCCACTTGGGACTCATACAATCGAGGGACATATTCTGTGGAGCTTAAGCCGGGTGCTTGTTGGCTTTGTGATCGGTTCAGCCGTGGGAATTGTCCTGGGAATACTGATGGGATGGTTTAAACCGATTTCAGCTCTGTTCCGCCCGATTTTTGAACTTCTCCGGCCTATACCGCCTATCGCATGGATCCCACTGTCTATCGTATGGTTTGGATTAGGGGAAATGTCAAAATATTTCCTGATTATGTATTCGGCATTCTGTGCAGTGACAATGAACGCATATTCCGGGGTTCGGAGCGTGGATCCCGAGCTTATGGGAGCGGCCAGAATGCTGGGCGCAAGCAACAGACAGGTATTTACGACTATTGTACTGCCGTCCTGTGTGCCGCAGATTTTCTCAGGCCTTCAGATTGCTGTCGGCACATCCTGGGCTACTGTAGTAGCTGCTGAGATGGTCCGTTCATCAGAGGGAGTCGGCTGGGTAATTATCAGAGGACAGGACAGCAACAGTACTGTGCAGATCCTTGTAGGCATCGTCGCTATCGGTATTGTAGGGTACATACTTGCAGTAGCAATGAGGGCGATTGAGGCAAGACTTTGCAGATGGAGTGTGAGAGGAAAATGAGCAGAGATATTATCATATGCAGCGGCCTTGGGAAAACATTTGAAACCTCACGGGGAGCTGTGCACGTTATTGACCATGTGGACTTAAAGGTGCAGGAGAATGAGTTCCTTGTCCTTTTCGGGCCGGGACAGTGCGGAAAATCCACGATGATTAATTGTATGGCCGGACTGGAACCAGTGACGCAGGGAAGTGTGGAAATTCACGGGAAAAAGGTTGTAAAGCCGGGACCGGACAGAGGCGTAGTTTATCAGAGAATGGCTCTCTTTCCATGGCTTACCGTGATGGGAAATGTGGAATACGGACCAAAGGTGCGTGGAATTTCAAAAGAAGAAAGGCGAAACAAGGCGCAATATTATATTGATCTGGTGGGACTGAAAGGTTTTGAAAATTCTTATCCGAATCAGCTCTCCGGAGGAATGCAGCAGAGAGTGGGAATTGCCCGCGCTTATTGTAATGAGCCGGATGTTTTATTCATGGATGAGCCTTTCGGACATCTTGACGCGCAGACCCGTTATTTGATGCAGGAGGATCTTATGAAGATCTGGGAGAAAGAAAAGAGGACGATTGTATTTGTCACAAATAATATTGAGGAAGCGCTATATCTGGCAGACCGCATTATCGTCATGACAAATTGTCCTACGAATATAAAGAAAGAATATGAAATCAATCTTCCCAGACCGAGAAATTATGTGGATAAGGAATTCCTTGCATTGCGGGAAGAAATAAGCCAGGTTGTAGACAAGGCGCTGTAGGGAGGATGAATATGGACAACAAGGAAGTAATTCTTCATGTAGATCACATGACGAAATGTTTTGGAGATTTAAAGGTGTTGGATGATGTTTCTTTCGATGTACATAAAGGAGAATTCCTGTGCATCGTGGGACCTACAGGCTGCGGAAAGACTACGTTTCTAAACTGTATTACTGGGCTTTATGACCTTACGGACGGCCAGATTCTGGTGAATAACGAGCCGGTTGATACAAAGAAACACAATATTGCTTACATTTTTCAGGAATATTCTACGATGTCCTGGCTGACAGTAGAACAGAACGTGGCATTTGGCCTCAAAATGAAAAAGAAGTCTGCAGGAGAGATTAAGGAGGCAGTGGCGGAAGTGCTGGAGATGGTAGGACTTACGAAATATAAAGACTACTATCCGGTAGAACTGTCCACCAGTATGCTGCAGAGAGTTGTAATTGCCCGTGCATTCGCTGTAAAGCCTGACATTCTTTTAATGGATGAACCGTATGGACAGCTCGATGTAGAACTGAGGTTTCGGCTGGAAGATGAACTGCTGAAGATTTGGGAAAAGCTTGGGACAACCGTTATATTCATTACGCATAATATTGAAGAGGCCGTTTATTTAAGTGAAAATATTCTTGTATTGACGAATAAGCCTACAAGTATCAAGCAAAAATTGTCCAATACTCTGGCCAGGCCTAGAAGTGTGGTGGATCCCGATTTTATCGAAGTGCGCAACAAAGTCACTGAGCTGATTAAATGGTGGTAGATGGAGGAAATGTGATGAAAGCTGTAATGTTAATGTTTGATTCTCTGAACAGGAATATGCTGGAGCCCTATGGCTGTGACTGGGTGAAAACGCCGAATTTTCAGCGGCTGGCAGAGAGAGCTGTCAGGTTTAACCAGTGTTATGCGGGAAGCATGCCGTGTATGCCTGCAAGGAGAGAACTGCAGACGGGAAGATACAATTTTCTCCATAGAAGCTGGGGGCCGATGGAACCATTTGATGATTCTCTTCCCGAACTTTTAAAGGCAGACGGTGTCTATACCCACCTGATCTCAGATCATGTCCATTACTGGGAAGATGGGGGAGCTACATACCATTACCGTTACAATTCGTGGGAAAATATCAGAGGGCAGGAAGGAGATAAGTGGAAATGCCTTCCGGAATTGATGGAAAGCTGTGATGACAGCTGCCTGCAGAATAAAGACGGGGTATATTTCCATGCGACAAAAGATCTCCAGAGGCATGACGCGGTGAACCGAAAGTTTGTAAAAACCGAGAGAGACACTGCACTTGCGCAGACTGTTGAAGGAGGACTTGAATTTATTGACGCGAACCATGGGTGTGACAGGTGGTTTCTTCAAATTGAGTGTTTTGATCCCCATGAACCTTTTTTTGTACAGGATTCTTATAAGGAACTGTATCCTGACGATTACACCGGCCCTGACAAAGACTGGCCCCCGTATCACCACGTCACGGAGGATGAGAGCCTGGTAAAACACTACCGGAACCAGTATGCAGCGCTTTTGACAATGTGTGATGCCTATCTTGGAAAAGTGCTGGATAAATTTGATGAGCTGGATATGTGGAAAGATACAATGCTGATTGTAAATACAGATCATGGCTATCTGCTGGGAGAACATGGATGGTGGAGTAAGATAGTGATGCCATGCTACGATGAGATCGCACACATACCGCTCTTTATCTATGATCCAAGATTCCCGCACAGTGGGGAGGCAAGAGATGAGAT
This sequence comes from uncultured Mediterraneibacter sp., assembly GCA_944384505.1. Lineage (GTDB taxonomy): Bacteria > Bacillota > Clostridia > Lachnospirales > Lachnospiraceae > Mediterraneibacter. The sequence continues at coordinate 1,964 of CALWTQ010000070.1, read as the reverse complement.
TGTGCAGACAATTGATATTCCGGCGACACTGCTTGAGTTTTTTGGAATTTCCCGTCCGAAGGATATGCAGGGCAGGCCGCTTCGGACTGTGATCGAGGAAAGAAAACCGATCAGAGATTATGCACTGTTTGGAATACATGGCGCTCATGTAAATGTGTTTGACGGAAGATATGTATATATGAAAGCACCCGCAGCAGAGAAAAATACCCCTCTCTTCGAATATACTTTAATGCCGATGCATATGAGAAATCTTTTCTCAGTAGATGAATTAAAAAATGCGCAGTCAATTTCAGGGGACCAATTTGCATTCACCAAGGGCTGCCCGGTATGGAAGATCCCAAAAGGGAACGGGAACGGCTCCAAAGATTTCAGCGATCTTCTGATCAATGGAAGAAACAGTGAGGAAGCGAAACACATAGACAATAACAGTCTTGTTAACGCTGCAAATTTCGGGGATAAGCTATTTGATATGCAAATGGATCCCGGACAGACAGAAGAATTGTGCGACATAAAGATTGAGACAGATATGGCGAATCTTCTGCAAAGGGCAATGAAGGAAAATGACTGCCCCGAAGAACAGTTTGAACGGATCGGGCTTCCGGGAGACAGGAAAATTACGGAAAAAGATATTGAAAAACTGCATGCCGCCGAAAAGAAGTGTGAACTTCCTGCCATTGCTTCTGAATATAAGTGGACAAAAGGCGCGGTGAATACATACCGTGCGCTGATGAAATTTATACCGGATGCACAGAAAAAGCATGTCATGTCTGTACTGGAAAAGGAAATACCACAAAGACTTCAGGAAGGGCAGGTTGTGCCGGATACGATACTGGATATTATTCCTATGGTAGTGGATGATGAGTTTACGGATATGGTACAGTATTTTGTCGGACTCTCAGGAAGAACAGCATAAGAAAAAGACCGTCGATGTGGCGGTCTTTTTCTGCAAATATCTATCCCAGATGAAGCTTTTCCTTTAGTGCATCCTGAAGAATTTGAGAGAAGTTGACATTCTTTTCGAGTGCGGCGGCATTAAGCCATGCAGGGAGTGTTACTGTGCGGTTTACGGATCGGTTTATCTGCGCCATGCGGACAGAGGGCATGTATACATCGACCAGTACAGCCCGCTCATTTTCCTGAGTGTTAATCTTAGAGAGAGGAGTGGGAGCAGGAATTTCTTCTCCGTCCTCTTCAAGCCCGTACATAACACATCCGAGCAGTTCGCGTGCAGAAATGAGAGCGTCATCTTCAGATTCCCCGCTTGTTGCAACATCTAGATCGGGAAATACAACGGCAATCTCTTGGCCTGGCTCATAGGTAAATACAGCCGGATAGAAGTAACGTTCAACTTTTTTCATGATTTTACATCTCCTAATCTCTTATTTGAGAGAGAGTCAGGCCTACCGGAAAAGCAGCCCTGACTGTCTTTCAATGCTGTCAAGCGTCTTACGGGGAATGTCTCTGTCAGGATGTTTTAAAGTGACACGCCCCTTTTTAGATGGATGTTTGAATTGATGGTGGCTGCCCACTACATTCACTTCATACCATCCATCAGCTTTGAGCATCTTCAAGACCTCCCTTGATGAATAGCTTTTCATGTAATATAGTCCTCCTGACAACATTATGATAACATATATAAAAATATTTGTCGATAAAAAGTATAACAGCTATAAAGTTCACTAACGTCCGGATGCAAAACGTCCGAAAACAGGGAATATTTCAAAAACGTATTCTGCGGGGATGGAGGACGGCTTCGGGCTTCGCTCCAGGGGATAAGTGAAACTAAAAGCTTCGGCGACAGACTAAATACAAGGTCTGCCGACGGACAACTCGCTTCGCTCAGACAAGTCCGCCGTCATCCCTAACGTCTGTCGCCGCAGCTTCAACTTTCACTAATTCCCTTCCGAAGGCGCCCGTCGCCATCCTCCATCCCCGCAGAATCTTTCTCGAAATGGGGCTGTTTT
>CALWTQ010000069.1 GCA_944384505.1 uncultured Mediterraneibacter sp. | reverse complement strand
CTTAGACCACAGGCTGGTTACCGGCTATTCGTCACTGTCCAGCCATTTGATGATGAGGTGGCAAACCACACCAGCCACGACAGAGACAATAAAAGATAACAGCAATTCCATATAAGGCACCCCCTTTCTGTCACCAGTTTAGGGGCGGTAACAATAGAATTATATCATGATTCCGCTTCGCTATGGGGAACCCATGATCTTGTTTATATAAATATAATTTTTTGTCCACATAGGAGGGATTCTATATGTCTGGGCAGGAAGGAATATTCACCATAAATATTTTGTAATAGGAGGAATTCTATGGACCCGCGTACATTTCCAACCAAAGGAAATCTGATGCTGGCGAAGAACTCGCTGGCGCTTGCAAAACAGGGCTACGACCTGATGGATAAGAAACGAAATATCCTGATCCGGGAGCTGATGGATCTGATTGATGAGGCCCGCACGATCCAGGAGGAGATTGACAGCACTTTTACTTATGCTTATGAATGTCTCCAGCGCGCCAATATCGAACACGGTATCAGCACTGTAGAGCTTCTGGCGTACACAGTGCCGATCGAGAACTCCATCACGATCCAGACGCGCAGTATTATGGGGACGGAGATCCCTCATGTAAAATATATTCCGGATGCCGGAAAGCCCACCTACGCATTCAGCACTACCCGGGAGTCCATTGACAAAGCCAGGGAAGCGTTCCGCAAGGTAAAGGATCTGACCGTGAAGCTTTCCATGGTGGAGAATGCGGCGTACCGCCTGGCAAGCAATATCAAGAAGACTCAGAAGCGCGCCAATGCGCTCCAGAACATTACGATTCCCATGTATTCTTCTCTTGTGTACACAATCTCAAATGCGTTGGAGGAGAAGGACCGTGAAGAATTCACGCGTCTGAAAGTGATCAAGCGAATGAAAACCAAAAAAGAAGCGGCAGGGTAGACCGGGGCGGAGATCAGGTCCGGCATAAGTCAGACTCAGGTTTAAAATCTGCCGTTTAAAATCCGGCAAAAAACATCCGGCGTGACATCAGAGTAGTAATTCTCCGATCTGATGCCTGCGCCGGGTATTTTTATCTAAGCCTTTTATCTAAGCCGTTCCCCGTCATCTGACGCTCCCATATCTTCCCCCAGGAAGAATATCCTGAAAAACAGTTCCAGAGACTCAAACAGCTCTCTTTTCGTCCGCTGAAGCTCCTTTATCTTCAGCACACTTCCGATCTCATCAAAAGCAAAATCGTTCTCCTGGTGCTCTACTCTCAGTTCTAAGCTGCCTTCCTCGTCGTACACAAGCATCAGGATGCCGCCAACATCTTCTGTATACACCACACACATGATCTGTAGTTCGTCTTTAATACTCTCCGGCAGCGTCTCAAAGTCCGGATTGAAATAAAACTTCTGTTCATATGCGCTGGCCGCGCATAATACAATCTCTTCGTTCACAAACATTTTCTCCTTATATATATCCATACACGCCGCGCACGGAAACCTCTCCCGCATAGACAACTTCCAGGGTTCCGTCTTCCCGGCGCACGATCAGCTCTCCCATCCGGTTAATCCCGAGCGCATGAGCCTGATACTGCTCCCTGGCTCCCAGGATCAGCACATCCCGGTCTTTGTTGACCAGAAGTGAGCTGTACTTTTCCATCAGGCCGGACAGATCCTGCGTCTTCAGAAAAGTCTCATAATTCTCTTCCAACCGTTCCATAACCGCCGCAATAACCGGAGCCCGTCTCACCTTATGCCCATATTCCAGGCACAGAGACGAAGCTGTGGAACGGATCTCCTCCGGGAATTCCGTTATATTCACATTGATTCCCACGCCAATGGTCACATGATTGATGAAATCAACCTGGGTGCTCATCTCTGTCAGTATTCCCGCCAGTTTCTTCCCATTTATAATTATGTCATTCGGCCATTTGATCTGTATCTCCGGCTGTGTCTGTTCCATGCTCTGCCCGATCCCCTCCGCCACGCTCAGCGCCATCACAAGAGTGAGCATCGGCGCCTTATCCGGCGGAATATCCGGCCGGAGCAGAATCGACATATAGATGCTGGCCCCCGGCGGAGACTCCCAGGCCCGGCCCCTTCTCCCCCGGCCGGCCGTCTGCCGGTCCGCTGCTGCCAGCGTCCCATGGGGCGCACCCTGATCTCCCAGCTCCCGAATCCGAAGATTCGTAGAATCCGTCACATCATAATATACAATATTCTTTCCGGCCCATCTGGTACGCATCAGGCTCTCAAGTTCTTCCCTGCTCATCACATCCGGGCTGTCTGTCATGCGGTAGCCCTTGTTCCTCACAGCCTCGACCTGATAGCCCTCCTCCTGCAGCTGGCGGATCACCTTCCATACAGCTGTCCTGGACACATGAAGCTTCTCACTGATCTCCTGTCCGGATATATAGCCGCCCGTTTCCCGGAGCATTTTTAAGATTTCTGATTTCATCTGCACTCTCTCCGTTTCCAATAACACTATTGTGCAGAATCATCCCCGGGATGTCAAGCAAGAATTTCAGCTATTTAGCGCACTACCACTTTCCGCCGGTATACGTCCGGAAGGGGAGCGGATGGTTTGCGATACGTATTCTGTGAAAGGGAACAGCCGTGCGATGTTCCGTTCCAGAATCCGGAAAATCCAGCAGGCCGGAGAGATGTTTAAAGGCAAAGCGGCGCTCCGGGCAACTCGCTCCGCTCAGACAATCCCTGCGCGCCGCTTAACAACATCTCTCCGCCCTGCTGGATTTTCAGCGGATTCCTTCAAAGTCACATCTCCCGGCTGTCCCCTTCCTCAGAAAGTATGCTCAAACCGTCCGCTCCCCTTCCTGCGCATTTCCTGTCGGAAGTGTCCTTGCCTAAATAGGCCGAACCACGAAGTTGGCGCGGCTTGAGGGATTTTCGACCGCGAAAGTCTTCTAGCCGCGCCTGCCGCTTGCAGCAGCTATATATTCATTAACTTCCGGCTTGAAAAGCCCAGAAAACAGCCCCATTTCGGGAAAAATTCTGCGGGGATGGAGGACGGCGAGGGGCGCCTTCGGAAGGGGATTAGGGAAAGTTAAAGCTGCGGTGACAGACGTTAGGGCTGACGGTGGAATTGTCTGAGCGAAGCGAGTTGTCCACCGTCAGTCCTTGCATTTAGTCTGTCGCCGCAGCTTTTAGTTTCCCTTATCCCCTGTAGCGAAGCCCTGAGCCGTCCTCCATCCCCGCAGAATACGTCTTAATAAGGGTGCTGTTTTCGGACGTTTGTACAAGTAGGGAGTTATTGAACTTTATAGTCGCCCTACTTTCTGACCGAGTCAAATTTCTCGAGCACCTCATTAGATCCGATCACAATCAGGATCCCTCCCTCCGGAAGCAACCTCTGCGGATCCAGGGTTACGTCTATTTTCCCGTTGAGTATGATACCGACCACGTTGATGCCCAGCCGTTCACGCACACCCAGATCCACCAGGCTTCTCCCGACCCATTTATCCGGCACAGCGATTTCCACCATACTATAGTCGTTAGAAAGTTCAATCCAGTCCATGAACTCTCTGGAGATCAGGCTCTTTGCAACCCGGCTCCCCATCTCAATTTCCGGATAGACGATCCGGTCAGCGCCGACTTTTTTCAGAATCGTCCCCTGGAGCTCATCCTTGGCTTTTGCAACAACCAGCGGCACTCCAAGTTCCTTGCAGATCATAGTGGCCATAATTCCGGCCTCCAGATTCTCGGAAATTGCGACTACAACTCCGTCCAGGTTCCTGCCTCCCAAGGCCTGGAGCGCTTCTGGATCTGCCACATCTGCTCTCATAGCATAGGACACTTTGTCAGAGATCTCCTGTATCTTTTCGTAAGAGTCATCCATAACCAGCACATCGCATCCCATTTTTTCAAGTGTAAGAGCCACACTTTCGCCAAAGCTGCCAAGCCCCAGCACAGCATACTGTTTTTCCATTTTCTGTTTCCTCCTGATATTTTAGCCAAGCATTACTTTTTCTTCCGGCAGTTCCCTGAAATGCGCCCGCTTATCCGCTTTTCCTGCGAATACAAGCGCCATTGTCATAGGCCCGATGCGCCCGATATACATCAGGATCATCAGAACCACATGGCTCGCCCTGCTCAGGCTCGGAGTCAGATCAGCGGACAGCCCCACAGTTCCCATAGCGGATGCAGCCTCATAGAGCAGATTTAAGAACTCAACTCCCGGCTCGAAAATCGTGAGCGCCGTAACGCCTGTGAACAGAACGAGAAAAGTAATTACCGTGATGGTAATGCCCGATTTTACGATATCATTATCAATCTTTCTGTCAAAGCACTCCGTATCCCTGCGGCTCTTCAAAACGCACAGCACAGTGAGCAGAAGCATAGCGGCTGTCGTTGTCTTGATTCCGCCGGCGGTTCCGGCCGGCGAGCCCCCGATGAACATCAGGATACATCCGATCAGCTTTGAGCCCGGTTCAAGACCGGACTGGGATACTGTGGCATATCCTGCTGTCCTGGTAGTGACAGACTGGAACATAGATGCCATCAGCTTCTCGAATACATTCATCTCCCGCATTGTCGCCGGATTATTGTACTCAATGAGAAAGAAGCACACCGTACCGAAAAGGATGAGCCCCAATGTCATCATGATTACAAGCCTGCTCTGCAGAGTCAGGCGGGTGAACAGCCATTTCAGCGGACGCCTGCGCTCTTTCCCTCCCTTTCTGATATTGAGGGCAATATCATGCCACACAGGGAAGCCGAGGCCTCCCATCACGATCAGAAACATTGTAGTAAAATTAATCAGAGGAGACCCCGCATACTTCTGGAAACTGGTGCTTCCCAGAATGTCGATTCCGGCGTTGCAGAATGCGGATATGGAGTGGAATACGGAGTATCCTACACCTCTTAAAAATCCATACTCCGGGATGAACCGGAAGGCAAAGAAGACCGCTCCTATCCCTTCCACGAGGAATGTCCCCCTGATAATCCTGATTACAAATTTTACCAGGCCTGAGAGCGTATCCAGGCCGTAGGCCTGCTGTATCGTAATCCGGTTCTTCATAGATATCTTCTTTCCCAGGATCAGATAGAACGCCGAAATGCACACGATGATCCCCAGTCCGCCGACCTGGATCAGGAGCATCAGAATCACCTTTCCCACAAGAGTGAACTGCTCCGCCGGCACAACGGTCACAAGCCCGGTCACGCAGACGCTGGTCACGGATGTAAAGAGCGCGTCCACAAATTCAATCGGCTTCTGATTCGAAACCGGAAGCCACAGGAGCACGCCTCCCAGGAAAATCACTCCAAAAAATCCAAGTGCAATAAGCTGCACCGTATTTAACCGCACGCGTCTTGCACTCTTTTTCTGTTCATCCATATGAAGTTCTCCCTGTTATTATTAAGTATTTCCCGCCCCTGTATTGAGCTGAGACAAATGGCAGGAGTCATTTACCACATAATATAGCACGCCATATATATGTTGGCAAGAGAAGCACTGTAAAGAAAGAGCTAAAAAGTGGTGAAGCTATTTAGCGCACTAACATTTCCTGTGACTTACGTCCGGAAGCGGAGCGGATGGTTTGCGATACGTATTCTGCGGGAATGGAGGATGGCGACGGGCGCCTTCGGAAGGGGATTAGAGAAACTTGAAGCTGCGGCTGCGGATGTTAGGGCAGGAGGGGAGATTGTCTGAGCGAAGCGAGTTGCTCTCCTCCTGTCCTTGCATCTAATCCGCAGCCGCAACTTCTTAGTTTCCCTTATCCCCTGTAGCGAAGCCCTGAGCAGTCCTCCATCCCCGCAGAATACGTCTTGGCAAAGGAACTGTTTTCGGACGTTTCTCATCCGGAAGTTATTGAACTTTATAGCCGTTACACCTTAAAGCGGTATCCCACCCCCCAGATTGTCTCGATATACTGTGGATGTGACGTATCATACTCGATCTTTTCCCGGATCTTCTTGATATGCACGGTCACTGTCGCGATATCCCCGATGGACTCCATATCCCATATCTCTCTGAACAGTTCTTCCTTCGTATATACGTGGTTCGGATGGCTGGCGAGAAAGGTCAGCAGGTCGAATTCCTTTGTCGTAAAGGATTTCTCTTCTCCGCCAACCCACACACGGCGCGCTGTGGTGTCGATCTTGAGTCCGCGGATCTCGATCACTTTATTCTCTTCCACTGTGCTTCCGATCAGCCGCTCGTATCTGGCCAGATGCGCCTTCACGCGGGCCACCAGCTCGCTGGGGCTGAATGGCTTGGTCATATAATCATCCGCGCCAAGGCCAAGCCCTCTGATCTTGTCGATATCGTCTTTCTTCGCTGACACCATGATAATCGGTGTATTTTTCTGATCTCTGATCTGGCGGCAGATCTCAAAGCCGTCCACCCCGGGAAGCATCAGGTCCAGAATAATCAGGTCAAAATCCTCCTCCAGGCCTTTGCGCATTCCCTCTACCCCATCGTTGGCAACCTCCACTTCGAAGTTGCTCAGTTCCAGGTAGTCCTTCTCCAGGTCTGCAATGCTCTCCTCGTCTTCGATAATCAAAATACGCTTACTCATCAATCGGTACCTCCTGATATTTTCTAATGACAAAATACATTGTCGTACCAGTGCCCTCTTCACTGGCTGCCCAGATATTCCCTCCGTGTTCTTCCACGATCTTTTTTACAATGGAAAGGCCGATGCCGCTTCCGCCCTTTGAAGAATTCCTCGAGGCGTCCGTCCGATAAAACCGGTCAAAGATATACGGCAGATCCTTGGCCGCAATTCCTTTCCCGTTATCGCCCATTTCCACCTGGACAAAGTCTCCCACGTCCTTTATCTCCATCGTGATCCGCGTCTGCGGCTTATCTACATATTTCAGCGAATTTGACACGATGTTGTTGATAACCCTTCGAAGCTGCTCCGGATCCACGATCACCTTGCAGTCCTCCTCCATCCAGTTCCGGTATGCGAACTCCACGCCCTTTGCCTCCAGTTCCATATGCAGGTCTTCCGCACAGTCCTCAAAATAATCCTTTGCGGAAATGGTCGCGAAATTATACGGGATCCTGTTTGTGTCAATCTTGGAGTACAGAGTCAGCTCGTTAATGAGAAGGTCCATCTCATTAGCTTTATTATAAATGGTCTTGATATATCTGTCCATCTTTTCCGGCGTATCCGCCACGCCGTCCATGATTCCTTCCACATATCCCTTGATCGCGGTGATCGGGGTCTTAAGGTCATGGGAAATATTGCTGATCAGCTCCTTGTTCTCACGGTCGTAGGCCACCTTCTCCTCAGCGTTGGCTTTCAGGCGCAGCCGCATCTCCTCAAAGTCCTGGCAGAGCTGTCCGATCTCGTCATCCGTCTCCTGGCGTATCTCAAAGTCCAGGTTTCCCTCCCTGATATTCCTCGCAGCCTTCTGCAGCTTGGCCAGGGGCACCGAGATACTTCTGTAGATCCAGTAGATCAGAAGCGCTGTCGTAAGAAACACTGCCGTCAGGTACACCTGCTGGATCTCGTTCACCCGCTCCGGTGCAAATGTGTGCATTGCAACTGATGTAAATATCGTTGGCAGAATCATCACAGCCGTAAATACAATGATAAGTTTCGTCCTGAGTTTCATCTGATACTCCTTTCTCCAGTCCGGGGGCCCACATGCCCGGCGCGCCGCCGGAAGGAAGCTGATGCCTCCCGCGTTCTTTCAAATAGATTAGCAGAGCCGGAAAAAACATTCAAGAAAAATCACTCCAAAATGACTTTTTCCCGGCAGTCAGTCATTTCAAAGTGATTTTTCGATGCTGTTTCTATCTATTCATAACAGTCTGAAAAAGACCTACAAATATGTTTTCAGTGTATCCGCCTTGTCAAGCCTCTCCCATGGCAGATCCAGGTCATGCCGTCCGAAATGACCGTAAGCCGCGGTCTGCCTGTAGATCGGCCTGCGCAGGTCCAGCATCCGGATGATTCCGGCAGGACGGAGGTCAAAGTTCTCGCGGATGATCTCCACCAGCTTTCCGTCAGATACTTTGCCTGTCCCGAATGTCTCTACAGACACGGAGGTTGGCTGAGCGACGCCAATGGCATAGGAAAGCTGAATCTCACATCTTTCCGCCAGCCCGGCCGCCACGATATTTTTCGCAGCATAGCGGGCTGCATACGCCGCGGACCGATCCACCTTCGTGCAGTCCTTCCCGGAAAATGCTCCGCCTCCGTGACGTGCCATTCCGCCGTAAGTATCCACGATGATCTTCCGGCCAGTCAGGCCACTGTCTCCGTGAGGCCCGCCGATCACAAACCGTCCAGTCGGATTGATAAAGAACTTGGTCTCATCATCCACCATATCCGCCGGGATAATCTCATCAAATACATATTTCTTGATGTCCGCGTGAATCTGCTCCTGTGTCACATCCGGATCATGCTGGGTAGAGAGCACCACCGCGTCCAAGCGCTTCGGCACGTGATTCTCATCATACTCCACAGTCACCTGTGTCTTTCCGTCCGGCCTGAGATAAGGAAGTGTGCCGTCCTTTCTCACTTCAGTCAGACGGCGCGCAAGCTTGTGCGCCATAGCGATCGGGTATGGCATATATTCCTCTGTCTCATTAGAAGCATATCCAAACATCATCCCCTGGTCGCCGGCTCCAATCGCCTCAATATCATCCTCAGACATTTTGTGTTCCTTCGCCTCCAGCGCCTTGTCCACACCCAGGGCAATATCCGCTGACTGCTCGTCAATAGTTGTGATCACGCCGCATGTATCTGCGTCAAAACCGTACTTCCCTCTTGTGTATCCAATCTCCCGCACTGTGTCGCGCACAATCTTCGGGATATCCACATACGCCTTTGTTGTAATCTCTCCCATCACCATAACCATACCTGTTGTGCAGCATGTCTCACATGCGACACGGCTCATGGGATCCTGCTCCATCAGCGCGTCCAGGATGGCATCTGAGATCTGGTCGCACATCTTGTCCGGATGTCCCTCGGTGACCGATTCTGATGTAAATAATAATTTTTCCATTTGTTTCTCCTTTCCTGCCGTGCTTTCCACGGCCTGGCATACAGCTTTCTCATTTGGGATCATTTCCAGATATTTCAAAAATGTAACAGCTCAGCCCGCGCCATTCGTGGAACCGAACTGTTGTCAAAAAATAAAGCCCGCGTAAGCGGACTGTTGTTTATGGTAACAATCCTCTTATTGTTCGATTGCTCGCTCAGGCTGGCACCTTCCTTCACAAGGGGTTGCCGCAGCTTCACAGATCCTTTGTATCTCCACTGCTCTGAATAAGAGAAAGTCTGGTTATTTAATTTTTGTTTACAAACAGACGATACATCATCAGAGAATAAAAGTCAATAGCGAGACGTCAAAAAAACAATTGACATCTAATTTTTGTGTAGTATACTTGTTTAATAGAGTGAACGCGAGTCCACGAAGGGGTACACCACCACGGGTGTAGTTCTTTGTGGACTCTTTTTTTATTTTAAAAATGTGTTAACTCAGAAAGGAGGTCACATGATCAGAGTCAACGGAAAAGACAGAATACTTGAAGAGGGAACCACGCTTCTGGCGCTCCTGGAGCAGGAGGGCTGGCAGACCGGCCGTATCGCTGTAGAAAAAAATGGGGAGATCATTCCCAAACGGCAGTATGGCGATACCATCCTCCACAGCGGGGACGTGCTGGAAGTGGTAGGTTTTGTAGGAGGCGGCTGATATGGGAAGTGCAGCTGATATAACATTTACAAGAGAAGAGCTTCAGGAGGCGCTCTGCAGACGCCACACCCCCGCGATACAGGAGCGGCTGAACCGCGGCCGGGCAGCCATCGCCGGGCTGGGTGGCCTTGGCTCCAACGCAGCCTTCGCCCTGGCGAGGATCGGCGTGGGGCATCTGCATCTGATTGATTTTGACCGGGTGGATCTCTCTAACCTGAACCGCCAGCAGTATTTCATGCGGCATGTAGGAATGTATAAGACGGACGCTCTGAAAGAGGAGCTTCTGGAGATCAACCCCTATCTGGATATCCGCACGGACTGCGTCCGGGTCAGCGAAGACAATATTTTAAGCCTTTTTGCGGAAGATCCTATTATCTGCGAGGCCTTTGACGTCCCGGAAAACAAGGCCATGCTGGTAAATGGCATTCTGGAACTGTTTCCGGAGAAAATCATTGTCAGCGCTTCCGGGATGGCCGGATACGGCAGGAGCAATGATATCCGCACAAGAAAAATCACGGAGCATTTCTATCTGTGCGGGGATGAGGTCAGCGGCTCCGGGCCGGGGCATGGCCTGATGGCTCCCCGGGTGGCAGTCTGCGCCGGACACGAGGCCAATCTGATCGCACAGCTGATCATCGACGGATGCGTCAACATTACATAGAAAGTGAAAGAGGAACAGAAAAGATGGACAACACATTAAAGAAAGATACTTTTTGCCTGGGAGGGCATGAATTTCACTCCCGCTTCATTCTCGGATCAGGGAAATATTCTCTGGAGCTTATAAAGGCAGCTGTAGAGAACGCCGGCGCCGAGATCATTACTCTCGCGCTTCGCCGCGCGAACCAGGGCGGACTTGCCAATATACTGGACTATATTCCGAAGGACGTAACGCTTCTCCCTAATACTTCCGGCGCGAGGAATGCTGATGAAGCAGTCCGGATTGCCCGCCTCTCCCGTGAGATCTGTGAGAGCGACTTCGTAAAGATCGAAGTAATCCACGACTCCAAATACCTTCTACCGGACAACTATGAGACAATCCGCGCCACAGAGATCCTGGCAAAGGAGGGCTTTGTTGTCATGCCGTATATGTATCCGGATCTGAATGCAGCCAGAGATCTGGCCAATGCCGGAGCGGCTTGTATCATGCCCCTGGGATCTCCCATCGGCTCAAACAAGGGAATCTGTACAAAAGAATTCATCCAGATTCTGATTGATGAAATCGACCTTCCAATCATTGTCGATGCGGGAATCGGAAGACCTTCTCAGGCATGCGAAGCCATGGAAATGGGAGCAGCAGCCATTATGGCAAACACCGCCATCGCGACAGCCGGAGATGTACCGGCTATGGCAGGCGCATTCAAAAAGGCTATCGAAGCAGGGCGGACCGCATATCTGTCCGGCATGGGCCGTGTGATGGAAAAAGGAGCCAGCGCCTCTTCCCCGCTGACTGGATTTCTCGAGGAACAGGAGTGAACAGATCATGAGCAGAAACGACCATATTAATGAAAGCATATTAAATGATGAAATCCGCGAGCATCAGAAAAAGAACCGAACCGATCACATGAAATATCTGCCCGATATGGAGCAGATTGATTCTGACATTATGGACCGGGTGCTCACCGCCATGAATGAATATGATTATGACAAATACACAGAAAAGGAAGTTGTCCGGGCCCTTAACAAGGATAATCTCACCCCGGAAGACTTCGCGGCCCTGCTCTCTCCTGCCGCTCTGCCGCACCTGGAAGAGATGGCACAGCGCGCCCAGCAGGAGACACGAAAGCATTTCGGAAATTCCGTGTATATGTTTACTCCGCTCTATATTGCCAATTACTGCGAAAACTACTGCATTTACTGCGGCTTCAACTGCCACAATAAGATCCACCGGGCAAAATTAACTATTGATGAGATTGACAAAGAAATGCAGGCAATCGCCGCGAGCGGACTCCAGGAAATCCTGATACTTACCGGGGAAAGCAAGGCCAAATCAGACGTAAAATATATCGGAGAAGCCTGCAAAATCGCCCGCAAATACTTCAGGGTAATCGGACTGGAGGTCTATCCTATGAACTCTGACGAATACAGATATCTCCATGAATGCGGGGCAGACTATGTGACTGTTTTCCAGGAGACGTATAATTCTGACAAGTATGAGACCCTTCACCTGGCTGGCCACAAACGCATCTTTCCCTACCGCTTCAACACACAGGAGCGTGCTCTCATGGGCGGTATGAGAGGTGTTGCTTTTGCCGCTCTGCTCGGACTTGACGATTTTCGTAAAGACGCATTTGCCACAGGGATGCACGCATATCTGCTGCAGCGGAAATACCCCCACGCCGAGATTTCATTTTCCTGTCCCAGACTGCGGCCCATCATTAACAATGATAAGATCAATCCCATGGACGTCCACGAGACACAGCTTTTACAAGTAGTGACCTCATACCGTCTGTTCATGCCGTATGCTGGGATTACGATCTCCACGCGGGAATGCGCAAGGGTGAGAAACAATATCGTCAACATTGCAGCCACAAAAATATCAGCGGGAGTAAGCACCGGTATCGGAAGCCATGTGGAGGATCTGGAGGACAAAGGAGACGAACAGTTTGAAATCTCCGATGCCCGCACCGTGGATGAGGTTTACAAAGATCTTACACTTCTTCACCTCCAGCCGGTTATGAGTGATTATATCTATGTATAATAAATACGATGAAATTGATTTTTCAAAAATAATTGCCGTATCCAACCGGCATTTAAGCCGTCTGCCTTATCTGGATCAGGTAGAGCGCATCTGCAGTTTCCGGCCGAAAGCATTTCTGCTCAGGGAAAAGGATCTGTCGGAGGCAGATTATTTGGAGCTTGCCAGAGATGTAAAGGAGATCTGTGACCGGCACGGAGTCCCCCTGATTCCGCACTTCTATCCGAAGGCAGCCGGAGTGCTGGGGCCTGACATCGTGCATCTTCCCTTGTGGAAGGTAAAAGAATTGCGGGAACCCGCATCCCAAGAGGCTGATACAATGACGCCTGCATCCCCCCTGCGCTTCGGCGTGTCTGTCCATTCAGCGGAAGAAGCCCGCGAGGCGATAAGTCTCGGAGCTTCTTACCTGATCGCGGGACATGTATTTGCCACTGACTGCAAAAAGGGAGCCCCGCCCCGGGGACTCCACTTCCTGAAAGAGATCTGCCGCCTGGCTTCCGTTCCGGTCTACGGCATCGGAGGCATCCGGCTGGACGCCGGACAGATCAGCGATGTACTAAAGCAGGGCGCGGCAGGGGGCTGCATCATGTCGCAGATGATGCGGATCTGAAGAACTTTTGCCTAACCAGCCGGGCTGTCTCCTATGTTATGCCCGCTCTTCCTTTCCGCTTTATCATTTTTTTCTCCGGCCGGGAAGCGGAACACAAATCTGCTGCCTTCCCCTTCCCGGCTTTCAGCCAGCACAGAACCTCCATGGGCCTCGATCATCCATTTTACCATAGATAGACCCAGCCCCGAATGGTTCCCGACTCTTGATGCATCCGCGCGGTAAAATCTTTCCCATATATGCGGCAGCGCTTCTTCAGAAATTCCTGTCCCATGATCCTCAACGCACCCTTCCACGTCCGTCCCGTCCATTTTCAGCCTTACAGTCACCTCCCCATTGTCATAACTGTAACGCCTGGCATTGGATATCAGATTCACGAGCACACGGATATAAAACGTCTCATCCACCCATGCCCAGATGTCCGGCTGAATCTGCGCCGCCACTTTCACTCCCCTGCCTTCTACATCAGAAAGCATCTGCTGCTCCTCCACAATCATCTCGGTAAGCTCACTTAAGTTCAGCTGTTCAGGGCTGATAGGCTGTCTGCCCTGATCGGCTCTTGACAGAAACAGAAGCTGAGAGATCAGCTGTGACATTCCTTCCGCATTTCGTTCTATAATACGTATCTCATCTTTCTGCTTCTCTGTCATAATACTGCTGTTGAGAAGCGCATCGCACTGCGCCAGAATTACACTGACCGGAGTTCGGAGTTCATGAGATACGTCCGAGGTAAACTGCTTTTCCCTCTGGAATACCTGTTCCAGCTCAGACAGCATCTCATCAAAAGTCTCCGCAAGCGCATATATCTCGTCCCTATTTTTCTTTCTTTTGCTGTTTTCTGTCTGCTGCTTATTTTCAGACCGCTCTTTATCTTCCGGCTGCAGGCTTTTCCATCCGGTCAGCAGTTCATTATCTGTTTTCCCGGGACGGCCCGCCAGGTTGATTCTCCGCGAGAGATCCGCATCCGCGCGTATCTCATTCACAGTCCGGGTGATCTTCTTCACCGGAAGAAGTGTCCGCCTCGTGAACATATAACCAAGGAGCGCAGTTGCAAGAACCATCAGCGGAAGCAGGATCAGCGCAAACCGCAGCGTAATCGTGAAGCTCTCTTCCGCATCCGTCAGTGAAGTCACTCCCCGGACATATATAGTCTTTTCCCCGGACAGCCGGAATGAGATATCATATACATACCACTCTCTGCTGCCGTCACGTATGGTACGGAGTTCTCCGTCTGATATCTCCGGATATTCGTTAAATCCATATGGAACCTTCCCGTACAGGAAATACATGTTTTCATCATACAGCGACAAATACACATCACGGGCCACAGAATAAAAATCCGAATCCACCTTCACTTCTCCGTCATTCACTCTGATATCCTCCAGGCTTTTCTGAACCCGGCTTTCCAGCTTTGTCTGAGTGGAAGACAGTACTTCCCTGCTGCTCAGTGAAAACAGAATAGCCAGAGCCGCACAGGCCAGAAGCACCATGAAGAAAGTATACAGCAGTGTAAGTTTCAGTTTCAGTGTAATCCTTCTCACAGCATCCTCCTATATTTCAAACTCACATTTTCCCGGGAGTCCGGGGCGCTTCTCTCTGATCACGGTTCCTCCCGCAGCACATAGCCGGCCCCCCGCACAGTGTGGATCAGTTTTTTCTCATGCCCTTCGTCAATCTTTCTTCTCAGGTACCGGATGTACACATCTATCACATTCGATCCCCCCGCATAGTCGAAATTCCACAAATGCTGCTCCAGCTTATCCCTGGACAATACAATCCCCGTATTCTGGACCATATACCGCAAAAGGGCAAACTCTTTCCCTGACAGCCTGATCTCTTTTCCTCCACGGAATACCTTCTGGGTGTCCATATGCACTTCAAGGTCTCCTACTGTGTAGCAGGTTGTAGGTGTGTCCTCCGGCTTTCTGAGCAGCACTCTGATACGAGCCAGCAGTTCCTCAAAAGCAAATGGTTTCACAAGGTAATCGTTCGCTCCCGCATCTAGTCCCTGGACACGGTCCTCAATACTGTCCTTCGCAGTCAGCAGAATTACCGGTGTTCTGTCATTTCTCCGCCTCATCTTCTTTAACACGCTCAAGCCGTCCATCACAGGCATCATAATATCCAGCACCACCGCATCATATTCCGCGCTCTCCAGATAATCCAGCGCCTCCTGACCGTCCATACAGGAGTCCACACTGTAATGCGCTTCATTCAGCCGCTCGGTTATGATCCGGTTCAGATCTTTCTCGTCCTCTGCAATCAATATTCTCATGTCACTCTCAGCTCCCTTCCTCTTCTCTGTTCCGCTCACTTCTCTATGACACTGTATCACAAAACCTGAAAATCTGCTACAGAATCTTGACATCGGAACCGGGGAATAATATCCTGAAAACAGCTTTACTATATGGGAGCAGCTTCGCTGTATGAAAGCAGCTTCACCGCATTTATATGAGAGGAGAAAATCTATGAAGGCAAAAATCGGCATCATCGGAACAAACTTTATCAGTGACAATTTCTGTGAAGCAGCCCGCCTGGTTTCCGGAGCAGAACTGTACGCTGTCTATTCGAGACGGCAGGAAACAGGAGACACATTCGCCGCAAAACACGGGATTCCCCATGTATATACAGATTATGACGCATTCCTTAACTCAGAGCTGGATGCAGTCTATGTGGCTTCCCCAAACTCAGCGCACTGCCCTCAGACGCTCCGTGCCCTGGAGCACGGGAAACATGTTCTCTGCGAAAAGATCATGGCCGTAAACGAGCAGGAAGAGCTGTCCATGATCCAATGCGCACAGAAAAATAATGTAGTTCTCCTGGAGGCCATGCGCCCGGATTTCGATCCGGCGTTTGACGTAATCAAAGAGAACCTGCCGAGGATCGGGAAACTCCGCCGGGCATCATTTGAGTTCTGTCAATACTCCAGCCGATACGACAGCTACCGGGGAGGCGTCATCCAGAATGCATTCAATCCGGAGCTCGGCAACGCGGCAATCATGGATATCGGTGTTTACTGCGTCCACTCTCTCGTCCGTCTCTTCGGAAAGCCTAAAAAGATACATGCACTTTCCACAAAGCTGGAAAACGGATTCGACGGAAGCGGAATTGTGCTTATGGAATATAACGGCATGCTCGCGGAAGCAGTATACTCCAAGATCTCCGTCTCCGTAAATCCCAGTGTGATTCAGGGCGAGGACGGATCAATCCTGATCGATTATATAGGGAGGCCGGAAACGCTGCAGATCCGGATCCGCAAAGGCTCCCGGGACAGACTGGACTGCGAAAACACGGTCTCCCTGCCATACTATCCGGCAGATAATAATATGATCTATGAAATCCAGGAATTCCTCAGTCTGATCCGAAATGGGGAAACAGATCACAAATACCTTCAGTATTCACTGGATACAATACGGGTAATCGATGAGGTCAGACGCCAGACCGGAATTCTGTTCTGAATCGCGCGGAAGTATGTTCATTCCCGCGGGTTCAGTACACAGCTCATCTCATGCCACTGCTCGCCGCCCCAGGAGGAGTCCGCAGTTCCCTTGTCCTGAAATCCCATTTTCTCATACATCTTTACTTTCTCTTCCAGGCAGGTCAGCAGCAGCATTTTCCGCCCATTCTCCTTCTCCCTGCTCTGATATCTGGAAACAATCTCTCTCGCAAGTCCCTGCCCGCGGTACTGCGGCAGCACGTCCAGACCGAGAAGCATGATGTTTTTTCCATCCGGATCATGCAGTCCGGCGTCTGTAAAGAACTCATCTCTGAATTTCTCCTCATCTGTCGCCAGCCCGTTAAAAAATCCCGCAATCCGCCCGGTCTCACGATCCACTGCTGTCAGAAACAGCTCCGGCGCAGTCGCAATCCGTTCCCTCATCATCGAAGGTGTGCACGCCTCATTCGGCGGGAAACAGATCTGTTCAATCTCCGCTGCCTGGTCTTCCTCTCCCGGCATAATATTCCGAAATTCGAATCGTTCATCCAAACTCATTTCTTCAGCCTCATTTCCATTTATGTCCATGCTCTTTTCTCTTCCTTTCATGTTTTCTTCCTCCTGTATTTCCGGATCCCTGTCAGGAGCAGAAGTCCCGCGAGCGCACCTGCGCTGTCCAGCAGTACATCCGACACCTGGCCGCTCCGCCCCGGCACAAAAAGCTGGTGAAACTCATCCGTTGCCGCATAAGCTGCCGCGATCCCCCACGGCAGGAAGAGATCCCGCCTGTACCTTCGCTCTTCCTCTCCGCCTCTGATACAGATTCCTGCGGCAAGCAGTCCGAGCACAGCGTACTCTGACGCGTGGGCTGTCTTTCTCACAGGATGATCCACCTTCTCCGCGAACTCATACTGCTTCTCCCGGCTCCACTCTTCAAATTCCGGTACAAAGATCCTCCCAAGCAGCATTCCCACACGGAGGCTGTCCTCTTCTGACTCGTCCGCCGGACGCGCAGAAAATGTAAAAATCACTGCCATCCACACAATCATCAGTGCCAGGCAGGTCTTTCTTCTCATATTCATCTCTTTTATCCGTCTATCCTTTATCTTGATTTCCTTTGCAAATACGGAAAGTGCATCTTCCCGATTTTCCGAATATACCAATTATACATTCAAGTCTTATATTTGTATAGATCTTCTGTTTTTTTATTATTTTGTCATTTCTTCTTAATTTTCAGTTTTTAATAATTTTATTTTAATTTTATCAGATTTTGTATTGACATTTCTATTGATGCGAGTTATTATATAACTATCAAAAGAAAAGGAGGACGGACCACCAAAAACATAATTGAATAACTCAAAATTTTAAAGAAAAGAGGTATAGTCCAATGGGAAGGTAATCTAAAAATCAAAAAACACTATTTGAAAAAATAGTTTCAGATAGATATCAATTAAATAAGGAGGTTAGGCCAATGGATGTAATAAGCTGAAAATCCACTGTACGAAAAGAATTCGATACAGTGGATTTTTTTATTGGTCTTATCACTTTAAAATACAATTGAGCAGGAAGCCTTCAGGCCTCCTGTCCGGTAATCAGATTTTCCTTGAGCACTTCGTCCAGATATTTCTTCTGTTCATCACTAAGCGGCAGGAACGGACGTCTCGGATCGCCCGCATCAATCCCCTGAGTTGTAAGAACATATTTAATCGCCGGGATCAGTCCGACACTGCACAGCGCCTCCATGATATTGTTCGCCTTCACCTGCATCTCAAGAGCAAGATTCAAGTCTTTCTTCTTATATGTATCAAAAATCAGCTTATAATGAGGAAGCATGAAATTAAACGTACTTCCCACAGAACCGTCCGCACCGAGTGCCAGACCGGCAACCATCGTCTCGTCAAACCCATTCAGAATCAACAGGCTCCTGTCAAGATTCCGAATCCTCTCCAGCTGATAAACAACCTGGTTCGTATGCTTTACACCCATAATAGCCGGACTCTGGAATAACTCCCGGTATCTTGGATCGGCAAGATTAAATTCTCGGCCTGTGTTTCCGGGGAAATTGTAGATAATCACCGGCATCCCCACCGCTTCATAAATATCATAGTAATACTGACAGACACTTTTGCTGTCAAAGGCATAGTAGAACGGCGGCGTTGCCGCAATGGCGTCAAATCCAAGCTCTTTTGCATAACGGGCATAATCAATCGCCTGATCTGTGGAAATCGCTCCCACATGGGCGATCAGGTTCGTCTGCCCTTTTAACTCTGACGCAATCTCAAATGTGCGTTTTCTCTCTTCCGGAGTCAGAAGAAAGCACTCGGCAGAGCTTCCCCCGATAAATAATCCTTTCGCGCCTTCACTGATATTGCGCTTCATCAGAGTCAGCATCACCTCCCGGTTGATCTTGTTGTCAGCAGTAAACGGCGTAATTGTCGCCGGATATATCCCGGCAAATTTTTCTTTTATTTCGTTCATTCCAGGCTCCTCCTTTAAACATATTGTACAACAGCTCATCATTGCCCTGAAATCTGACTCTATTTTATCACAGTCCGGGAGGTTTTACGATACTCTATCCAGATATTCCAGTAAAGGCGTGAGATACTCTCTGTCCGTCCAGTCACAGGACTGTCCCACAGCGCACATCAGTGCTTTCATCCACGGCTCATATGTATCGGGATCCTTTTTTGCCACAGATTTCTGCAGCATTCTGCACATGGTTCTGTCCGGCAGCGTCATGCGTTTTTCATCCCAAGCCCCTCTGCCGTAAAAAACCGGAATTTCACTCAGCTCTCCCTTCAGGTTATGGTTTTTTATTTCTTCCATGGCCTTTTCATCATACGGCGAAGCGCCCACTGCAAATACTGCTGTTTTCTTTCCCTTAAGCCTGCCGGCATTTTTCTTTAAGAATGAAATTCCTGCTATACCCGATGCATAGACGCCGCCGCACAATATGATTATTTCGGACTGAAATACTTGGTTTGGATCAGACTTTTTTATATCCACGCATTCAAATCCTGTCATTTCACTCAGCCATTCGGCGTATATTTTTGCCGCCCCATATTTTGACCGATAAATAATAACACCTTTACTCATAGCACTCTGCTCCTCATTCAGATTTTTGTCTCTCTTTTGGATTTTCCTTTTGTTCCGTTCCATTCTCCTCCTGGCGGTTAAGCGTCTGGTTCAGAAATGTCTCATATGCCCTTTCCTGCTGCCTGTATATTTCCTCTGCTGAAATCCCCGGGGTTGTCACCGAGAAGATGGTTCCGATCCCGATGGTGTAAATAAGCATATTCAAATGCAGCTGTTTTGCCGCTTCCTTACTGATCCCCAGCTGATCGGCAATAAATCCCGCAGTGTCTGCCCCTGCCTCTTCTCTGTACAATTCTTCCAGCGAGGTAATATTTTCTCTGCGGTGAAGAATAAAGATGCGGAATAGATGAGGTTCCTCCTTCGCCAGCCGGACATACGCCCGCCCTGTACTGCGGAAGGGATCTTTCCCGTCAATATGTTCCGCCACGTATTGTCTGATAAACTCTTTCGTCTTCAAAACGACATCCCTGCGCAGCCCTTCCATGTTCCTGCAGTAGCTGTAAATAGGCTGGACCGAGCATCCGATTTTATTCGCAATCGCCTTCACCATAACCTGATCCATCCCGCCGTTCCTTGCGATCTCAAATGCCGCATCCACGACCATTTCCTTTGTAATTCTCTGTTTGGGCATGAATTCTCTCCTCTGTGTTTTTAACATAATCACTTTATATAACTTATTTATATAATTCAATTATACATCCTACTGCACCACAGGTCAATTATAGATATATAACAGCTATTTAGTGCACTAACATATTCTGTGACTCACGTCCGGAAGCGGAGCGGATGGTTTGCGATACGTATTCTGT
>CALWTQ010000068.1 GCA_944384505.1 uncultured Mediterraneibacter sp. | reverse complement strand
CTCCGGGCAACTCGCTTTGCTCAGACAATCCCTGCGCGCCGCTTAACAACATCTCTCCGGCTTCTAAGATCTTCCATTAGATTCCTCCAAAGTCACAGTCCCCACACGCCCCTCTCCAAGAACTTACGCTTCAAATATCCGCTCCGCTTCCTGCGCATTTCCTGTCGGAAGTGTTATTGTCCTAAACATGCTGAAACGTACAACTGGCGCGGCTTGAGGGCTTTCCTCTACGAAAGCTTTCCGGCCGCGCCGACTGTTTACAACAGCTATATAGTCACTAACTTCCGGATTGAAAAGCCCAGAAAACAGCCCCATTTCAAGAAAAATTCTGCGGAGATGAAGGATGGCGATGGATGACTTCGGAAGGGTATTAGTGAAGCTTAGAGTTCCAGCGAGGGACGTTAGGGCTGACGGTGGAATTGTCTGAGCGCAAGCGAGTTGTCCACCGTCAGTCCTTGTATTTAGTCCGTCACTGGAACTCTTAGTTTCACTTATATCCCTGGAGCGGAATCCAGAGCTATCCTTCATCCCCGCAGAATACGTCTCAGAAATAGCCTCTGTTTTCGGACGTTTTGCATCCGGGCGTTAGTGAACTAAATAGCTGTATCCCCGTATTTCCGGAAGATATGCCGCAGCATGAATATTGCGCACATCGCAAGCACAAGTTCCGCCACTGACTGCGCCGATGCAAGTCCATAGAGCGGGAACAGCCAGTTTAGGATAAACAGCGCCGGAATTTCCAGTACGATTTTACGCATGATGGCGAAGGCAAGGGCATATCTCCCGAATCCGAGAGCCTGAAATACACCCACGGCCAGGAAGTCCACGCACAGGAACATAAGTCCCAGTGAAAAGCCTTTCAGGAATCTTCCGCCGTATGCAATGATGGAATCATTCTGCATGAACAGGCTGATCAGCAGATCTGATCCGGCAAAATAGATCACAGTTATGACCGCCAGTATAGGAAGCATGATTTTAAGTGCGAACAAGATTGTTTTTTTCATGCGCTTCCTGTTTCCGGAGGCAAAGTTATAGCTTACCAAAGGCATGATTCCTTGGGAGAATCCAAGAGTGACCTGCATGGGAACCATGTAGATCTTGTAGGCAATTCCCATGGCGGCTACTGCGTCTGCCCCATAGGCAGAGGTAAAGTTATTAAGAATGGTCATGCCGGTTACATTCAGCAGGTTCTGTATGGAGGCCGGAATCCCCACTCCGCATACTTCTGTGACAATTCTTTTCCTGATGCGGAATCTGCGCGGATCAATGCAGACAAAAGTATTTCCCCTTTTGACATAAAGAAGGATGAAAAAATACAGGCAGGCCACACAGTTTGACAAAAAGGTTGCAAGTCCGGCTCCTGCTGCTCCCATATTCAATCCCCATGGAAGAATAAAAAAAGGATCCAGGATAATATTGAGCAGACATCCGCTCATTGTTCCTACGCTTGCGTGAAGCGCGGCGCCCTCTGAGCGGACAAGATATGCCATTACTACATTGAGGATCGCCGGAGCGGCTCCCAGATATACGGTCCAGAACATATACCCCTGTGTAGCGGCCCTGGTGGTCTGATCCGCTCCGATCAGGGAGAGGAGAGGTGTGTGGAACAGGGCGCAGAGCGCGCCGAATATAAGGCCGCAGATCACAGAGCACCAGAATCCGAAGGCAGAGCTCTCGGATACTGTGTCAAAGTCTTTTCTTCCAAGCGCGCGGCTCATCATACTGGATGTTCCCACGCCGAAAAGGTTGTTTATGGCATTGAATGCCAGAAGAACAGGAGCAGCCAGCGCTACGCCGGCGTTCTCCACGGGATTATTCAGCATACCTACGAAATAAGTGTCAGCCATGTTGTAGATGACCATGACGAGAGAACTGAATACCATGGGTATGGAAAGCTTTGCCACGGCAGATGGGATTGGAGTCTTTTCAAACAGCAGTGTTTTATCGTTTTCATTCATTGGTACAGGCACTTCCTTTCTAACACAATTTTTATTATAGAGCGAAAAAGGAGAGGAACACAACCCTTTACAGCAAAGTAATGAACAAAGATAGTAACAGCGCGGCCCTGCAATTCCGAATTTTGAAGATATTTTGCAAGCCTTATGAAATCCTAAATGATACAATGAGGGCTGGCGAGGAGGAACAGCAAATGAGAAAAGAAATAAAGACGGTAGTCTATGATGATGAACTACGCTTGGAAGCTTACCGTTTTGAAGGTGTTGTGCAGCCTTTTCCAAATCATTTCCACGAATACTATGTGATAGGTTTTGTAGAAGGCGGTGAACGCTGCTTATCGTGCAGAAATCAAGATTACACAATCGGCAAA
This sequence comes from uncultured Mediterraneibacter sp., assembly GCA_944384505.1. Lineage (GTDB taxonomy): Bacteria > Bacillota > Clostridia > Lachnospirales > Lachnospiraceae > Mediterraneibacter. The sequence goes on along the minus strand of CALWTQ010000068.1, from coordinate 18,386 downwards.
GGCAATGTTATCCTGTTCAATCCGGGCGATAGCCATGGGTGCGTTCAGACAGACGACGGTACATTGGATTATCGGGGGCTTAACATCACAAAAGAAGTTATGCTGGATTTGGCAGAAGAAGTTACCGGGAAACGGGAACTGCCGGGATTTTCGCAAACTGTAATTTGCGATAAAGAAATTACTTGCTATTTGCGGTCGCTCCATGAACTTGTTATGAACGGTTCCCATGAATTTGGAAAAGAAGAAAATCTACTTTTCATGTTGTCATTGCTTATTCAGCGATATGGACAGCCTTTTGAAGAGTGTATTCCCGAGTGCAGAGAAGAAATTGAACAAGCCTGTGCTTTTATGGAGGAACACTTTGCAGAACGTATTTATTTAGACCAGATATGCCGTCAGGCCGGATTAAGCAAATCTACTTTATTACGGGCTTTCACTAAATCAAAAGGCGTTACTCCTTATTGCTATTTGGAAAATATCCGTATTGGGGCGGCAAAAAAAATGTTAGAGCAAGGTGTTACTCCTGTTGAAGCAGCTTTGCGGACGGGGTTTTCCGATCAAAGCCACTTCACAAATTACTTTAATCGTTTTATTGGTTTAGCTCCCGGTGTTTACAGGGAAATATTTCTGAGAGGTGATAGGGCAGAAGCTGAACAACATGATGAATAGCACAGGGAAAGATCAATTGGCGGCATTGGCTAAAAAGCATAAGAAAAGAGAGGTTGAAAGTAATGAATTTACAGAGTAAAAAATGCGTCATGGTAATTGATGAACATTTGCCATTAGGGATTATAGCAAATACGGCAGCAATTATGGGGATTACATTAGGAAAGAAAATGCCGGAAGTGGTTGGCGCAGATGTTGCCGATAAAACGGGAAATAAACATTTAGGCATTATTGAATTTCCTGTCCCTATTTTGAAGGGGAATGCCGAAAGCATAAAGACAATCCGTGAAAGACTTTATGAGCCGGATTTTTCAGATTTGACAGCAGTTGATTTCTCTGATTTGGCACAAGGCTGTAAGACTTATGATGAATTTATAGAGAAGATGAATGAAGTATCTGAAATTGATTTGAACTACTTTGGAATCGCAATTTGCGGGGAGAAAAAGAAAGTAAATAAATTGACGGGCAGTATGCCGCTGCTGCGATAATTCGGATTGTAAAACCGGCCGGGCAGATCAATGGTAAAGATGAACGGCGCATACTGAACTGCGGCCTCATTTGATTGCTGAATCTTTCTCAGAGCGGGAATGCCAGGGCGGTTCTGGAGAAGATCACTCCCCTCGGACTATGTCCGGGGGATTTTTTTATATATGCTTTTAGTATTATTATAAACTGCCAACAAATTTTCTGATAGCAGCCAGCAAATATACATATTATACAAAAAGGACATCAGCAAATATAATTAAAACCAGAAAGAGCGCTCTGAATAATTTCAGAAAGGATTCAAACGAATGAAGAGTAAAAACTTGAACTACTATGTGAAATCCGCGATCGGGCTCATTATCATGTTCGGTTTTCAGTTCCTTCCGGAAATCGGCCCCCTGACCCATGTAGGGATGCAGGTGACAGGCGTATTTATCGGTCTGATTTATCTGTGCTGTGTGGTTGATATTATCTGGCCCAGCATGATCGGTCTGATCGCGCTTGGAATGACTGATTACTGTTCGGTAACGGAAGCAATTTCCAGCGGTTTTGGAAGCGAGCTTGTCTGGATGATGCTGATTATACTGATCCTTGCGGAGGCTATCAACCAGAGCGGCCTGGGAGAGATCCTTGCGCGCTGGATCATTACCAGACGGGCGCTTCACGGGAAACCGGTTCTGTTCACGATAGTGTACATGATCGCGTTCGGGCTCTGTTCCTTGTTGATTTCGTCCAATGCGTCTGTGCTGCTGGCGTGGGCGATCTTTTACAATATTGCGGATATGGTCGGATATAAGAAGGGCGAGCGCTACAGCACGATGATGATCCTCGGAAGCTTTCTCGCCTGTATCCTGTACGAAGGGCTTTTCGCCTTCCAGAGCTGGTGGCTGGTGCTGGCGCAGACCTTCAAGGACATGACCGGATACGGCATCAATTATGTAACCTATTTTATTATCGGATTTATTATTGAGACGCTGGCAACGCTGGTATATGTATTGGCGATGAAGTATATCTTCAAATGTGACTTTGACAAATTAAAAGATGTGGATATAGAGGCGCTGGAGAAAGATACTTCGGTGGAAATGAAGCTGAATGTCAGACACAAAACACTGTTCTTCTGCTTCCTTCTGGTTGTGCTCTATGTACTTGTGACTATTGTACTGCCTGCTGACTGGCCGATTATCGCGCTGCTTAACAGGATTACACAGGCCGGCTGGTTCGCGCTGGTACTGGTTCTGGCAATGGTGCTCCACGAGAGAAGCGGGGAGCCGATCCTGGACTTCCAGAAGGTCGCTTCCGGAGGATTAAACTGGAGTATCCTGATGATGTGCGCGGCGATCATTCCGGTGGCGAAAGCCGTTACATCCGAGGGAACAGGCGTAACAGAGCTTTTGAGTAATGTGCTTTCCCCGATCCTGTCTGGAATGAATCCGGTGGTATTCATTGCGACCGTGCTGCTCGTCATGATGTTCCTGACAAATATCGGAAGCAATATGGCGACAGGCGTCGTCCTCATGACAGTGATTATTCCTTTCGTAGGAAACTATTATTTCTCCCCGTCCCTGATCGGTATGATTATCATCTTCGTGGCGACGATGGGCTTCATCCTTCCGGGTTCATCGGGAATGGCGCCGTACCTGTACGGAAATAAGTGGATTGAGGTGAAAGACATATACAAATACGGCCTGATGTACTGCCTGATCTTCTTCATCTGTGCGCTGCCTGTTTATTTAATCGCCAGCTTTATTGTTTAGCGGGCGGCAGGGACGCGAAGAATTTCCGGATGTCCTGCATAAGCTTGCTCTCGTGAATGCTTAGTTTCGAAGTAATGTCACAGAGCATGAAAATAGCCAGATTTGTGTCAAAACCTCGGACTTCCAGTGATTTCAGCACCCCGCTCTCCAGCTGCGCGTCTTTGTAGACAGAGAGTGTGGGGACGATCATCAGGGCCTGAGGATTGTCAATGAGCATATCTTTGGCAACTTCCAGATTGTTCACGACAGTGAAGTACCGGAATTTATGCAGGACATATCCGATGGGTTTATCCTGCGGATCCGGGAAGTTATGAGTCAGTATCAGGTGACGCTCAAGCAGATCGTTGATGTGGAGATGATCCTGCTGCGCAAGATCGGACCGCGATGAGACGAGGACGCAGAAGTGGTCATGATGGAGCGTCTCAAGATAGGTTTTCCCATCGCTTGAATAGCGGCTCTTGAGATGGCTGGGATCATCCGCGCCGATTACGATTTTCGCGGTGTGCTCCTTCACACAGTTCAGAAAATGAGTGTAGCCGATCTCATAAATATGCAGATGGATATGCGGATGCTCATGCATCCAGATATTTACAAGAAACCTGGAAAGAGCGTGGGTGCCGGATGGGAAGACTCCAAGGTTGATGATTTGGCTGTAAGGACTGTTGTCCGAGTACAGAAAATGCAGCTCGTCATTCTTGGAAAGGATATCTTCAATCAGCTCCAGAGCGCGTTCACCTTCCGGCGTGAGCAGAGTTCCTTTGTTGGAACGCACAAAGATCTGGATATTCAGCTCTGCTTCGATGGAGTTGACAATAGCGCTGAGTCCGGTCTGACTGATATAAAGCTTTTTGGCAGCAGTTGAAATAGACTGATATTTCGCAATTTCAGTCAGATACTGTAAATGTTCAATACGCATAGAAACACCTCACAAAAATAATAACGAAAAGGAGAAACCACAATGAAAAAATATACACAAATTATAGCAGACTATTTATCAGACCTCAAGTATGAGAACATCCCGGACGAGGTAATCGAACGGGCGAAATTGGTTACATTACATACGATTGGAGCGGCGATTGCTGCTGTAAAGACAGAAGCGGGAAAGAATATTATTGATATTGCGAAAGAACTCGGAACAGGCGGAAAAGAGGCGACAATCATCGGAGAAGGATCAAAAGTCAGCCTTGGCAACGCGGTTCTTGCAAGCGGCACTCTGGCAGATCTTCTGGACTGGGAGGACTGCTCCTGGACGGGGCATCCGTCAGCCGGGGCAGTTCCGACAGGCATTGCGGTTTCTGAAGCATATCATAAGAGCGGAAAAGAATACCTTACAGCTCTTGTTGGCGGCTATGATGTTTACCAGAGAATAGCGATGGCGGTACAGCCTTCCCCGAAGCGTTTTGAAGAGGGCTGGGGACTTCACTGCTGGCAGATCTTCGCGCCTGCGTCCGTGACAGGAAAACTTCTTGGGATTAAGGGCGAGAAGATGAATCAGCTCCTTGGCGCGGCGGGCCATATGACTCCGATCGCTATCAATCTGATCCATTCAAGCTTCAGCGATTTCTACCACTATACACATGGTCTGACCGCTCAGAGCGCTGTGGAGTGCGCGCTGATTACAGAGAAGGGTATCTCAACTCTGATGGGAGTGCTGGAAGAAGATACAGGATATTACTTCGGTGTATCTGATCAGTGCGATTGGGACTGGTATGACAAGGATCTGGGCAGCAGGTACATGATTATGGAACTGATGCTTAAAAACTGGCCGGTTAATATGTGGATCCAGACTCCTATGGACATGATCCACGCGATCAAGACAAAACACAATGTAGATCCGGATCAGATCAAACTTATTGAAGTATCTCCGTACATCCCGGAGAGAAGCGAGGACAGCCCGGCAGACGGATATGATTCTATGGTTGCGGCACAGTTCAGCATTCCGTTCTGTATGGCAATGTACTTAAAAGGACCGAAGGTTGGAACCGCATGGCTGGATGAAAAGTATCTGACCGATCCGGAGATCTTAAAGATGGCGTCTAAGGTAAAAGGCGTAGGTGAGACATCGCTGATCAGCCACAACTTTGATACATTCCAGCAGGGCTCTTATCCGGCTTATTCTATGAAAGTGACGATGGAGGACGGCACAGTTTACGAGGAACACGTTCAGTTCCCGAAGGGACATCCGAAGAACCCCTACACAAGACAGGAGTGTATTGACTGCTTCAAGCTTGCGACAGACGGGCTTATGAGCGAAGAAAAACAGGACGCGCTCTGCGACTTCGTTCTCAACAAGCTGCAGGACGTAGAAGATATGGCTGAGATCAGCAAGTATATTACTCTTTAAGTAAAAAAGTAAGGCGGCTGCAATAAGCACGCAGTGCGGTTTTGCGAGTGGCGCCTGCTGATAGGATATTGATTTGGAGGCCCGGCAGACAGTCTGCCGGGCAGTCAGGAGGGATTCACTATGATTCAGAAAATTACAGTAATCGGAGGCGGCTCTACGGGGCACGCGGCTTCCGCGTATTTCACGGGGAAAGGATTTCAGGTTACATTATGTGATCACGATGGATTTGCAGAAGCCTTAAAGGCGGTGGAAGATTGCGATGGGATTATGCTCAGAGGAAAGGCGGGCAGAGGAATCTATAAACCGGCCTGTGTGACTACGGATTTTGAGAAGGCGGTAAAAGGGGCGGATCTGATCGTTGTCTGTGTATCGGCAAAACGTCATCCGGAGATTGCGGAAAAGATTGCGCCTCATATGGAAGAAGAGCAGAGTGTTCTCATTGTCCCGGGCAATCTGGGATCCTTTGTATTTCGGGATGTATTCAAAGAAAAGGGGGTTCCGGAAAGCGTGATCATCGCAGAGATGGAAGGAAATTTGTGCCCGTGCCGCATTACAGCTCCGGCGGAGGTGACGGTGGGGCTGCCGATCCGCGCGAAAAAGGTCGCGGCACTTCCCGGAAGGCGCACAGAAGAATTTATGAGGCGCTGCGAGGGCGTTTTAGACTTTATCGCAAATAAAAATGTTCTCGAGGGAGCGCTTCTTTCAGATAACTATGTTTTACATATCGGCACTACACTTCTTGCTTCCAGTACAGTGGAGCAGCTGGGGGAGGATTTCATTTTGTTCCAGCATGGACTTACGGATTACGCGGTGCGCTGTACAGAAGCGGTGCGCCAGGAAAGGATACGGCTGCTGGCTAAGTTCGGTCTGGAGGAGAGGGATTCTGCCACGGAGTTTTTCGAGGAACTCAGGGACTGGAAGAATCACCCGGAGTATTCCGTTTTCCGTACTTTGAAGGGACCGGACAGCTTAAGCCACAGATATGTGGATGAGGACGCCGGAGCCTGCGCGTCCATGGCTCTCTCCTGCGCAAACCGTCTGGGCGTGGAGATGCCGGTGCTTAAATCGATCATCACCCTGGCTTCCGCCATCAACGGAAAGGATTACTGCAAAGAAGGCCGTACTCTTGAGAACGCGGGGTATGGACCTGAGATGACGATGGATGAAATCCTGGAAGAGATCGGATAAAAATTAGGAGATAGATGTAACAGAAGGGAAACAAGGAAGGAGGAAAAATATGTTATACAGATGGAGGGCTGAGATCGGAGTGATCGCGCCGACAACGGGAGTTGCGATTGAGGCAGATTTTCACCGTTTTGCTCCGGAGGGAGTTGCGGTAGTGACAAACCGGATTCCATTTTCGGGAAATCCGACGCCGGAAGAACTGATGGATATGGTGGAGTGCCTGGAGGACGCGGCAAAGATCTATAAACGGGAGGACGGAGAGAGAGACGTTGAGCCGTTCGATGTGGTGACGTTCGGGTGCACCTCAGGAAGTCTTGTCGGCGGCAGCGGGTTTGATAAAAAGTGTATTGAGACTATCGAGAAAGCCTGCGGATATCCGGGACTTACAACAAGCACGTCGCTGTTAGACGCTTTCCGTGCGCTTGGAGTTTCAAATGCGGCGGTTGTCACTCCGTATCCGGATGAAACTAATGTGCTGGAGAAGCAGTTCCTGGAGGATAATGGGATTCATGTGACAACGATCCAGGGGATGACGTCCGACAGGTGCTCTCTGGACGAGCTGGATGACCGTCCCCATGAGATTTACAGACATGTGAAGAACCTGGATCTTACCGGCGCGGACTGTATTTTCATCAGCTGTACCGGGATGAACGCGCTGGATATTATCTCAACGATTGAGACGGATTTCGGCCTGCCGGTTCTGACCAGCAACCAGGTGACGCTCTGGGGAGCGCTCAGGAAAGCCCGGGTGGGAGATAAGATCCCGTATCTTGGAAAGTTATTTACGATATAGCGGAGGGTATTATGCCGGATTTAGAGAAAATGACAAAAGCAAAGATCCCGTGTGAGGGAAACGGAATAGAAATCAAACGGACACTGTGCGATATCTGCTGTCCGGGAATGCACTGCGGCGTCGATGCTTATGTAAAGGATGGTAAGATCATCAAACTGGAAGGGACGAAAGAACATCCCCGTAATCATGGCAAGCTCTGTACAAAAGGCGCGGCCGGAAGACAGTATGTCTACCGGCCGGACCGCTTAAAGACGCCGCTTAAGCGCGTGGGAGAGCGGGGAGAGGGAAAGTTCGAGCGGATTTCGTGGGATGTGGCCTACAGGATCATAGCGGATAACCTTCTGAAAGTGAAGCGGGAATACGGCGCGGACAGCGTTGCCTTTTTCTCGGGATATACGAAGTGGTACAGGCAGTACCTGCATCGCTTCGCTTACTCTTTCGGGTCGATCAACTACGGGACAGAGTGCAGCACCTGCTTCAAGGCAAGCGAGATGGCCTGGGAGGCTACAGTGGGACTGAACTCGGATCCAGATATGGAGAATTCTAACGTGATCCTCGGATTTGCCATGAACAGTTTCCACTCTAATCATCTGATGTCAGCCAGACTGCTGCGCCTGAAAGAGCAGGGAAAGAAATTTATTATCATTGATCCGCGGAAAACGCCTGCCACTCAGAAGCTGGCGGACATCCATCTGCAGATCCAGCCGGGAACTGACGGAGCGCTGGCGCTTGGGATGGCGAACCTGATTATTGAGAATGACTGGCATGACAAAGAATATATCGAGAAGTATACATATGGATTTGAAGAGTACGCTGCGTATGTAAAGCAGTTTGATCTCGAGACGACAGCCAGAATCACCGGACTTAACCCGGACGATATTTACGAAGCAACGAAGCTGTACGCCACAAACGGACCGGCGTCGATTATGGAGACGTCCTGCTCTATCACCCATCATGTGAACGGTTTCCAGAACTACCGCGCCATGATCTGTTTAAACGGACTGACCGGAAACTTTGACCGGCCGGGCGGGCAGATCCCGGAGAAGTCCACATTTTACGATATGCCTGCCGGTTATAACATGTATGAGCATGAGTATTACCTTGATGTGCAGCCTGATCGGAAGCATGATGCGATCGGATGCCGCAGATTCCCGCTCTGGAGCAAGTTTATGGACGAGTTCCAGGCCATGGATTTTTCACGGCAGATCCTGGAAGGGACCCCCTATCCGATCAAGGCCGTGTACGGAGCGGGCATGAATGCCAAGATCTTCCCGGATACCCAGAGGATGTACGAGGCATTAAAGACGCTGGACTTTTTCGTAGATGTTGACCTGTTTATGACCGATACCGCAAAGTATGCGGATATCGTGCTTCCGGCCTGTACTTCTTATGAGAGGGGAGAATTCAAGGCCTACATGGGTGGTTATGCTACATTTACCAAACCGGTGATCGAACCGCTCTACGAGAGCAAGAGCGACGTCCAGATCTTAAAAGAACTGGCGGATGTGATGGATCTGGACGACAAGCTTCTTAGGGAAGGCTACGAGGCGGAGATCAATTATATGATCCGCGACTTAAGCGTTACGATTGAAGATATGAAGGCCAGCGATCTGCCGATCAAAGTGCCGGAGGCAAGGGAAGTAGTGCCAGGAGAATTTACGAAGAACGGCATGAATACTGCCAGCGGGAAATTTGAATTCTATTCAAATTATATCGCGGAGTTTAAGGATATGGGCTTAAGTCCGATTCCAACCTGGCATGAGACGCTGGACGATGAGGGAATGGACCGGGAAGAGTATCCGTTTATCTTGGTGACGGGCTCGAGAATACCAAACGCAATCCACTCCAGGCTCCACAATCTGGCATGGACAAGGAGTCTGAGGAAAGACCCGATGGCGGATATCAATATTGACGACGCAAAGCGGCTCGGAATCGAGAAAGGAGATATGATCGAGATCCGTACTGTAACCGGTGCGATCCGGATGAAGGCCAATCCTTCCGTGAAGATCAGAAAGGGAGACGTCCAGATATATCACGGATATACGGAGGCCAACGCCAATGATCTGATCGGTGTAAATCATCTGGACCCCTATAGCGGATATCCGGGCTTTAAGTCAAGCAGATGCAGAATCAGCCGCGTGGAATAAGCTTAACCGGCGGCTGATTTATGCCAAAGGAGGACGGAGGAAATCGGATGAAGAAGAAAACAGCAGTGGTCGGATTCGGCTGCGCGGGGTATCACGCCGTAAAAGCCATGCGGGAACACGGATATGACGGAGAGATTGATGTGTATACGGACTCTGACTGGGCTCCGGGCAACCCAATGCTGACCACTTATTATATATATGGGAAAATCAGGAAAGAGGGCACCATGCCCTTTGGCGCGATGGAAGAGATTCAAAAACAATTCGGCTTCTGCGTGCGAAGAGAAGCGGTCAGCCGGGTGCTGTCTGAGGAGAAAGCGGTTCAGACATCGGACGGAAGAAAGGAGATCTATGACCAAATCCTGATTTCTACCGGGGCAAGAGCGTTTGTGCCGCCCATACCGGGAGCGGACAGCGAAAATGTATTTGTTATGAGGACCATGGATGACGCGGAGCAGGTAAAAGCAGCGCTGTCAACAGGGAAGATTAAAAGTGCTGTCGTTGTGGGCGCGTCCATGGTAGGAATCAAGCTGGTGGAACTGTTCCATGCCAACGGGATCGAATGCACTTTGGCGGATATGGCTCCCTATATCTTCCCTGTATCAGCGGTTCCACAGATCGCGGCGGACATTGAAGCCAGACTTAAGGAAAAGGGGATCCGCCTTGTCTTCTCGAAAGCTCTGCAGGCTATTGAGAATGAGAATGGAAAGCTGAAAGTGGTATTTGCGGACGGGGAAGCAGTTCCCTGTGATCTGGTGATGATGTGTATCGGAACCAGGGCAAATACGCAGATCGCAGATGAAAAGCTTGCAGTAAACAGAGGGATCGTTGTGGATACTTCCATGCGGACGAATATGCCCGGGATCTACAGCGCCGGGGACTGCTGCGAGGGGAATAATATCCAGACCGGACAGACGCAGATCATCGGAATCTGGGACAATGCAGCAAGGCAGGGTGAGACGGCCGGGGCGAACATGGCTGGAATCAAGACCGTATACCCGGGAAATATGCTCCACAACATTACCCATTTTATGGGGATGGACTTCATCGGTTACGGTGATGTGAGAAGCGAAGGTAAAGAGTACACATATGAAAATCCGGAGTTTGGACAGAAATTTGTGGTGCGGGAGAAGGACGGAGTTCCCGTGTGCATGAACTTCCTGGATTCTTACGGGGCCAGCGGAGTCTTTAAAGCTTATATGATCAAACGCCTGGAAGGAAGCCGGGAGCCCTTAAGCCCGGTGGCGCGTGTGCGGATGATCCGTGAGGGAGTGCCGGAGAAAGTGATGGATCTGCTGAACGATTGAGAAGGAGAGTAACAATGGGAAAAGTAATAGACCTTGATATTCATAAATGCTCTGCGTGCGGAGCCTGCGCGGTTGCGTGCATGGATCAGAATGATCTGGATGTGACTGCAGGGGTGTCCCCGTTTCGCGTGGTATGTGACCTGGAGGAGAAAAACGGCGGGTTTGAGTATTACTCTATCGCATGTTTTCACTGTGAGGACGCCCCATGTATTACGGCATGTCCATGCAACTGTCTGAGTAAAGACGAGGAGACGGGATTTACCATCTATGATAATACGAACTGTATCGGATGCCACAGCTGCGCCATGGCATGTCCCTTTGGCGCGCCAAGCTACGCCGCGGACGGAAAGATGATCAAATGTGACGGCTGTGTGGAGCGGGTAAAATGCGGACTGGAGCCGGCCTGCGTAAGAAACTGTCCTACAGGAGCCCTTACCCTTCTGGATGAGGAGGAATTTAAAGAGGTAAAAGTAACCAGGTCTTTGAAAAAGATAATGGATATGGCAAATGAATGAACAGAGAATTTTTATATTTAGATGAGGAATGTGTAAAGAAATATCTGACGCCGGAGCTTGTGATCCGGACGGTCAAAGATCTCTGGTCAAAGTGGAAAGACGGAGAATTGCAGGAGGGAGAGCACAGCTTCCTTCCTGCGGGGAAGAATACGGGCAATGAGTTTCTCCACATCCCTGCCTGCCTGTCAGACCGTGGAATCCTCGGCTTTAAGTGGATCAGCTGTTACATGAATCCGGCGGAAGGGTATCCGTTCAGCCACAGCAACCTGATCGTCCTCAATGACATAAAAACCGGGGAATTAAAAGCCATCGTGCACGGCACGGTGATCACAGCCATGCGCACGGCGGGCGGACACGCTGTGGCAGCCGCCCGGTATCTGACAAGCCGGCCGCTGAAAACACTGGCTGTCATAGGAAACGGCCTGGAGGCGCGGATGGGAATCCGGGGATTCCTCTGTGAATTCCCGGAGATAGAAAGGATAAAGGTGTACTGCCGGAGAAGAGAGGGGTTTGAAAAACTGAGAGCATGCTTTACTTCTGATGTTCCCCTTGTGTTTGAGGAAGACAGACGCCGGATCGGACGGGGAGCGGACGTGATATTAGCGGCTACAAGCAGCCCGGAGATCCTGCTGGAGTCTGACTGCGTGGAGAAGGGAACGACCGTGATCGCTCTGGACGGATTTATTGATGTGGATCCTGCGCTTTCTGAAAAAGCGGACAAATGGCTTGTGGGAAATCTGAAAACGGACCGGGAAGAAATAATAGAAAGCGGTCAGATGTCCCACGGAACCGTTCTGGACAGCGGAAAGATATACGGGGAGATTACAGATGCTGCGTCAGGGAAAATCCCCGGCAGAGAGTCTGAGGATGAGATCATTATATATACGCATATGGGATCAGGACTCTACGATACGGCCTGTGCATACGAGGCGTATAAAAGCGCTGTAAACGCCGGAGACGGTGTTGTGCTGAAGCTGTAGGAAGAGCCTTTTAAGAATGGCGCGGACTGCACAGCTGAGTTAGGAGCTGTGAACTGATGCACGTTGAACTTTGTTATAGGAATGGTGTGGTATGATAGGAATAAGCGCTGTAATTCTGTGCGGAGGCAGAAGCAGGAGAATGGGAAGAGACAAAGCAGGTCTTACAGTATCCGGAGAGACATTTCTGGAGAGAGCCGTAAAGAACCTGAAAGATGCGGAGGAGATTCTGCTCTCGGTAAGGAGCACAGGAGATTATCCCGGCTGTTCCCTGAAAAAAGTAGAAGACTGCTTCCCGGACGCGGGACCGGCCGCCGGGATTCACGCAGCGCTGAAAGTGTGCAGATGCCAGGTTCTCTTTGCCGTGGGCTGTGATATGCCCTGTGTGGATCTGGAGTTCGCAGAAGACCTGTCGCAGTATCTGGGAGAGGAAATTGACGCGGTAATTCCGAAAGACAGAGACGGCCGCCTTTATGTGCTGGGAGGACTGTATCATAAAAGGTGCGCGGCGGCGTTTGAAAAAGCTCTCGCAGGCGGTGAGCGCAAGGTGCGGAATATTCTGAAAAGGCTGAACGTGGCATATGTCCCTTTCGATCAGATCAGAAACGGAGAAAAGAAGATGCAGAATATCAACACACCTGAAGAATACTGCGCCGCTGTCCTTAATGCAGCGGATCAAAAACAGACAGAAATTCCGGTTATTTCCTTTGTGGCATATTCCGGGACGGGGAAGACAACATTCCTTGAAAAGTTAATCCCGGAGCTGAAAAAGAGAGGATTGCGAGTGGGCGTTTTAAAACATGACGCTCATAACTTTGAGATAGACCGGGAGGGGAAAGACAGCTGGAGGATCACACAGGCCGGGGCGGATGTGACGGCGCTGATCTCGTCAGAGCGGGCTGCCATCATGGAGAACAGGCCTGCGGATCCGGAGGAGATCTTAAAGAAGATCACGAATGTTGACATCATTCTGACGGAAGGATATAAAACGGGGAGCTGGCCCAAAATCATGCTTTACCGGAGTGCTCTTGGAAAGCCTATGCCCCTGGATCCCGGGATCTGTCTTGCGGTCGTAAGCGACGCAGAGGTCAGGGGAGCCAGGCGCCGGTTCGGCCTGGAGGATTATAAAGGCGTGGCTGATCTTTTGGAAGATCAGCTGAAAAAGAAACGGAAGAAGTATACTGGCGGAGGAGGCGGCAGAATGGATGAGATATCAATAGAACGCGCTCAGAAGATGATAAGAGAGGCTGTTTTTGAAGCAGGATGTGAGATGGTTCCCGCGGAGGAATGCGCCGGAAGGATCTTGGGAGAAGATCTCGTGGCGGCGATGACCCAGCCTCCGTTTCCCAGATCTGCCATGGATGGATATGCGGTGCGGGCGGAGGATGTCCGCGCAGTATCAGAAGAGTCGCCGGCTGTGCTGAATGTATCAGGCTGTGTTTTTGCGGGAGGACATTATGCGGGAAGGATCAGCCCCGGGGAGGCGGTGCGGATAATGACCGGAGCCCCGGTGCCGGAGGGGGCGGACTGCATTGTCCGTCAGGAAGATACGGATCTGGGAGCGGACCAGGTCCGGATTTACAGATCCGCGCGAAGCGGTGAGAGCATCTGCCCGGCAGGCGAGGATTTTATAACGGGAGAACTCCTTGCACCAAAGGGGAGCACGGCGGACGCATACACGGTTTCCTGCGCCGTGGCGGCGGGGCTGACTTCCCTGAAAGTTCGGAAACGTCCAAGGGCGGCGGTGATTACAACCGGAGACGAACTCCGCAGACCGGGGACGCCTCTGGGCCCCGGACAGATCTATAACTCCAGCATGGCATATCTGACCGTGCGCCTGCAGCAGATGGGGTGCACAGTTTCTTTGCAGACATCGGCCGGAGATTCTGTAGAGGCAATATGCCGGGCCGCCGAGGAGGCGGCAGAGTGTTCGGACGTCATTATCACTACAGGAGGAGTGTCAGTAGGGGAAAAAGATCTGATGCCGGAAGTCCTGGAAAAGCTTCGGGCAGATATCGTATTCAAGGGGATGGATATCAAACCCGGGATGCCCACAGTCTTTTCGCTCATATCCGGAATTCCGGTCCTGTCTCTGTCGGGCAATCCCTACTCGGCCTTCGCGGTTTTTGAACTCCTCTTTCCGGTGCTGCTGGCAAAGATGAGCGGCAGGAGGGGAAAGGTGTTTGTCAAAAAGAAAGTCAGGGCCGGAGACAGCTTCTCAAAGCCCAGTCCTGTCAGAAGGATCATACGGGGCAGATATGACGCAGACCGGGTTTACTTCTCCGGCAGTCAGGGCAACGGACAGCTTAAAGGCGGAATCGGTACGAACTGCCTGATAGAGATTGAAGAAGGGAATACGGGCGTTTCCGTAGGCGATGAGCTGACAGTGATATTGACAGTTTAACGTCCTCTTTTCGCTGGCAATCTCGGTGAAGACGCAAACACTATTCTCCAGAAGTGAGGAATAATAAAACAGCACAAAGATAACCGCTATTTCGACTTATGGCGGTTATTTTTGTGTACTTTATCATACAAGCGGAAAATACAGGTAACAATGACGTCACCGATTATTCCGTAGATAATCGATACAACAATTTCTGTCACGCTCTTTATCCTCCCTCCATAAGTATTTCCACATGAAGTCATGAGGATATATATAAGATGAACAGGGCATCGCTGCCCTGACGTGACTCAACCGCATATTTTTATACAAATAAACAGCTAAATAAAAAATAAAGAACCCTTTATTTCTAAAGGATTCTTCACTCTTTATCAATGCGGAAGAGGAGACTTGAACTCCCACAGGATAAAACTCCCACTAGAACCTGAATCTAGCGCGTCTGCCATTCCGCCACTTCCGCCCGACAAATGGTATTCTATCACATCAAAATCTGTTTGTAAACCCCTAAATTTGCTAATTTAAATAAGTCAGACAAAGATGAAAAAAAACAGAAATAAACTGTAAAGTCCCGATCCCGGTTGACAGTTTTTGCTTACAGTAACAGCCTGGATGCGTGTGCTCCTGTCGGGAGAGAGTATTCGTGTTTTCGCTGCATTTTCAGACGTAAAAAGCCGGGTCTACGCTTCGTAGACCCGGGGAAAGTGAGCGTGTATTGTAAAAAATGCAGGTTCTGGTATGATATTAAAAGCAGAGGTCAGTGCACTGGATTTAGATACAGTATATAAGGAGGCTTGGAATGGAAAACCATACAGGAAGCTTTATCGCGCAGAGGAGAAAAGAACTGGGAATGACGCAGAGACAGCTTGCGGAAAAGCTGGGCGTTACAAATAAGGCAGTTTCAAAATGGGAAACGGGGCAGGGAATGC
Organism: uncultured Mediterraneibacter sp.; assembly: GCA_944384505.1. Classification (GTDB taxonomy): domain Bacteria; phylum Bacillota; class Clostridia; order Lachnospirales; family Lachnospiraceae; genus Mediterraneibacter. The sequence goes on along the minus strand of CALWTQ010000068.1, from coordinate 2,891 downwards.
CGGATGTGGGGATGCTGTTGGAGCTTAGCCGTGTGCTGCAGGTGACAGTGGAAGAGATTCTGGAGGGAAAGGCTATAGAAAAGGAAATAAAGCTTTATGAGGGAAGCCTTCTCAATATCGCGGCAGAGCGGGCTGAGAAAAAGCTTGCGGATGTGCGTATCGGGGCACTTGATATTATTGGAGTGATTTTGATCTTTGCCGCGCTTATTCTGGCGGGGATCCAGATGTGGTATCTGCTCAGAGGGAGGACTTACGGCATGGTTTACCTGACTCACTGGATTCCTGCGGTTCTGGCAGGAGGAACGGTTCTGCTTCTGTGGGCCGGCGGGGTATGCATCAGACGGCTGAGGTCCATTTTGCTTAAGGGCATAACACTTGCGGCCGCAGGGATTCTTTTTGTGGGCGCTGTGATTGTGTGTGTGATCTTCTTCCGGCAGCCGGGCCGGGAAATCTTAAGCCTGGCGCCTGATTTTTCCAATATTATGTGTTTGAAGGCAGACGACAGCGGCAGGGCGGTGTTCTACAGGCAGAGAGGGATTCTGTTCGGGGTTCAGGCTGACGTGTTCCCCTTTACAGTGGCGGACAGGGTGAAGGTACAATGGCTGGAGGATGATGTGTGTACTTTAAGCTATGAGTCGCCGGATGATGACAGCACGCATCAGTACGTTGCCACATATGGGGACAGGAGCAGCGGGATTTCATATTACTATGTATTTAATGCAGTAAATGGCACATGGAGGGCGGAAGGGAACTACGGAGATTATATGCTGGAGGCCACGGACGGTCCGGATGCGGGAATTGAGCTTCAGACGCCGGAAGGAACAGAGCATTATGATGTGGATGAATGTCTGCAGTACGGGACGCTGGCGCTGGTATTTCCAAGTGACAATCCGAAATGGACTCTTGTGCTCAACAAGGACTGTGTGCTTAATGAAAGCGGATCCGGTGTGGAAGAAGGCGGAACGCTCACGCTTTGCCGAGTATCCATGGACAGAACCGCCCCGCTGATTATGCACTGAACTGTTACGTTGCTCTATAAGATAGAGAACTCACGGATTAATTCAAGATCGCGGAGAGATTCATTGTATACTGACGCTGGAGAAACGAGAAGAAAAGGCAGAAAGGTGGAGGAAAGTAAACATGAAAAAAGACAGGAACAGAAGCCGGAGAAAGAAACACCATCTTCCCTTTTGGGCAGGTGCGATAGCAGCAGGAGCAGTCGTGGCCGCTGCGGTTATCTTTACAGCGATACATGTCATCCGGTATTTCCAGGAGTATTTCCATTATGCTTCACTTACCGGTACCGGAATCTATCTGGAAGAGGACGGGCTTTCAGGCCTTCTCATGTGGATTGGAAAAGAATACGATGTGCCGGAAAATTCGGATATCTCATATTTGGAAGCAGATCTCAGGGAGACCGGAGAGGTCTACGATTTCACTATTTCTATGGAGGAGTTTGGCGATCAGGAGGAATATGTACGAGACGTGCGTTTTGTATACGACAGCAGTACAGGCAGTCTGGAACGGTCAGAGGATGTGAATACACTTTTGGCCACGGAATACGATCCGAATGCGGAAGCTTCTTATCTGAATAACTGGTTTTTAAAAATCCCATTTAAAGCCCAGATGAAAGAGCTGGACTTTGAACGCTATACAGTAGAATTCAGAAAGGATACCCGGCTGCAGGAGGGAACTGCTGTTATAGATGGAAGAGACGGGGAGGATTTCCCGGTTCTGACATGGAAAGAATACCAGCAGGGCGCGGGCGGTGGGAGCGATGGAAGTTCCCAGGTCGTGATTTCTCTGACGGACGGAACCGGAGCGATGGGACAGAGGATCGAATATCTCTGTGCCGCGGCTGACGAAGAGGCGCTTGTGGGAAGCCCGGAGACTGTGATGGAGACAGACTACAAGATCAGCGGGGGAGAGCTGAGCCTGACAGATGACTATGGAGAGACATGGATCCCCAGCGGGCTGACAGAGGCACAGGTACAGGAGACTCTGGACACTTACCAGAACGGACAGCAGATTCCGGAGAACAGTTTCTGTTCAGACGGAAACGGGAAGTTTGCCCTGTTCTACGGCGCGGCGCCGGTACTGAGGATCCTGGAGGACAACGGAGCACAGATACGGGATATCCCCTTTGAGGAGAACTGGCCGCGGAACTGCATTGCCAGGGTGATTCGATTCCTGGATGAAGAAAACTGGTATGCAGGACTTGGCACAGACTGGTCCATGGGAACAGGCGGCGCGACAATCGTCTATTGGACTCATGACGCCGGACAGACGTGGGAATCGTATCCGGTTGACGGGACAGACTCTCTGATCCTGACCGGCCTTGCATATACAGATTTGACGAACGGTATAATGACGAAAGAAGATCCCTTTGGAAATGAGTCCTGGCCTCATGTTTATATTACAGCCGACGGCGGAGCAAGCTTTACAGAAATCGAATTCCCATGGGATACGGTATCAGAGGATATTACATTTCTGAATAAAGTAGACAGCCTTACCTTTGAAAACGGAGTCTATACACTGATTATGGGTCAGGGGACTTATGGTAATATGAAGGTAAGATTCACTGCAAATGCACTGGAGGGAGAGTGGAAATTTGAAGAGGGGTATATCGGAACCGTGCATACGTGGGGATAGGTCAGCTATAAAGTTCACTAATGTCCGAATGCAAAACGTCCGAAAACAGCGACTATTCCAAAAACGTATTCTGCGGGGATGGAGGACGGCTCAGGGCTTCGCTCCAGGGAAATAAGGGAAACTATGAAGTTCCGGCCACGGATTAAAAGCAGGGACAGACGGAGAGCAACTCGCTTGTGCGCTCAGAGAGGGCGTAATGTTTGGCAGGTGGAAACCCTGCCCGGTAAGATATCAGCCGT
>CALWTQ010000067.1 GCA_944384505.1 uncultured Mediterraneibacter sp. | reverse complement strand
CCGGAAGATTTTCGTAATGGAAAGCCTACAAGCCGCGCCAGTTGTGCGTTTCAGCCTGTTTAGGGCAATAACACTTCTGTCTGGAAATACGCAGGAAACGGAGCGGGTGGTTTGAGCATACTTTCTGGGGAACGGAACATCTCCCGGCTGTCCCCTTTCACAGAATACGTATCGCAAACCATCCGCTCCGCTTCCGGACGTGAGCCACAGGAATTGTTAGTGCGCTAAATAGCTGCCCTCTGGAAATGTCACCCCGACGGTAAGTACCCCTTCTTCATACGAAGCGGAAATGCTCCCGCCCATCTGTTCTGTCAGGGCCCGCGCGATAGAAAGTCCCAGTCCGGTGGATCCTGCGGAGGCTGTCTCCACGGTATAGAACCGGTCGAAGAGCCGCCCGACCTGGATTTCATCGAGGTTTTCTGCATGGTTGGAAAAGAGTGCTTCTCCGTTTTCCTTCAGGGTGATCATCAGATCTCCGTCACTGTATTTTACAGCATTGCTGATAATGTTTCCGAAGATGCGGGAGAGGGCATTGCGGTTGAGTGTCCGCTGTACCATTGTCTCTGTTATGGTGATAGCAGGAGTAATCTTATTCTGTTTGAGCTCTGTGTAGAATGCAGAGATGCTTTCCTCCAGAATATTATTCAGGACGACAGGCTCGCTTGTGGTTCCGCCGGAAACCGATGTGAACACAGAATACCGGAAGAGCTCCTCTGTGAGCTGTTTCATGATCTCTGTACGGCCCCTGATGATTTTTAGATACTTTCTGGCGGAGCCGCTCAGCTCTTCTCTTTCCATAAGGTCAAGATAACCGCAGATGGCAGTCAGAGGAGTGCGCAGATCATGAGAAATGTTTGTTACAGCGTTCTTTAAATCAGCGTCGCCCTGTTGGAAACGATGACGGTCACTTTGAAGTTTCTTTAGTTCTGAATTTATATTTTTTGCAAGTTTTTGGATGTGAGAATCCTGGCTGGAAATGTCGATTATGACATTCGTGTCTTCCTTTATAGAGTATGTAAATCCGTCAGAGATCTCATCTGCTGATTTTCTCAGCAGATGGATCTTGACGATGAGAAGCAGTATGATGATGATCAGGATGCCAATGAGGCAGCACAGCCAGAATTCCATTCGTTAAAACTCCTTTGATAAGATTGGCAGCCGGCAGAAGCTTATTTGATATCCCGCCGACCGAATATAAAGATCCCGATTGCTGTAGAGACGATAATAATGCCGGCTGAATAGGCGGCCAGCAGTTCGGGCCGGCCGGAAGCCCCTCCTGCCTGGCTGATATTTACAGCCTGACCGGTTGGGAGGAAATCATTGAAAAACTGATAGATCTCCCTCTCTGTGCCTTCCAGGTAGTCCGGATTGTCTATTTCTTCTTCAACGGAAACTTTGCCCGTAGCTGTATCTAAAGATACACCGGAATAAGTTTCGGGCTGGGACAGCTTGCTCAATACATAGATTGACATGACGATCAGAAAACAGGCCGCAAGGATATTGATAACCACTGTCATGGCCTTGCTCTGGCAGAGGAGTCCGGTTATCGTGCACAGGGCGTTAAAGGCTGTTGCCATAAGAAAACTCAGGAGAATCAGGATCACGATTCCTTTTAGGGTGCCGTCTTCGATCCCGCTGAGCGGGATTCCGATCATAAGAGAGCCGATGATATAGGGAATACAGAAGAGGATTCCTGCCGCGGAGCAGGTGATCAGATTCGACAGATAAATGTTTCTTCTGGTATGTCCGATGATCAGCTTATTCCTCAGAGTCCCATCGCTGTACTCTGTTCCAATGAAGAGACCGGTAAAGGCGGGGATGAGCAGCGCCACCGTGATTGCATAGACGAACAGCACATTAGTTATATGGGGAACGTATCCATCGCTGATCATCGCGATGTGATCCATACCCGTCATGAATATGCCAAACAAAAACATTCCGATGATACAGATCCAGAAAAATTTATTTTTCTTAAGTTTTGCGAAATCCGCGGATAGCAGTCTACTCATTTTGATTTCCTCCTCCAATCAGATTGACATAAAAACTCTCCAGACTTTCCTCTCTTTCGGTCAGGGAGATAATATCGCAGTCCTGCTCGGCCAGGGCGAGGGTCAGTTTTGAGATATTTGTCTTTGCGTAAATGTCAGCCATCGTGTCAGAGAAGATATTGTAATCTATCTTCATCTCATCCAGGACACGGGCGAGCACGCGCACATCTGAGACCTGCACGCGGATACATTTGCGGCAGGCTGCGTCCAGCTCTTTGGCGCTTATCTCGCGAACCATATGGCCGCTGTCGATAAAGCCATAATGAGTGGCGAGGCGGGAGAGTTCATCTAATATGTGGCTGGAAATCAGAAACGTAATCTGGCGCTCCCGGTTCAGCTTTAAGATAAGTTCGCGCATCTCAATAATTCCCTGAGGATCCAGTCCGTTGATCGGTTCATCGAGAATAATAAAATCCGGACTGCCGGCCAGAGCGAGAGCAATGCCGAGACGCTGCTTCATACCCAGGGAGAAATGTTTTACTTTCTTTTTCCCGGTGTTTTCCAGGCCGACAAGATGCAGCAGCTCAGGGATGTCATCAAAAGAAGGGAGCCCGATGATCCGATACTGTTCTTTTAAATTGTCCATGGCAGTCATGTCAAGGTAGATGGAAGGAGTCTCCACTACGGCTCCCATTCTGCGGCGGCATTTGGCGATGCCGGGCTCTGTATTTTTCATTCCGTATAAAGTATAGGTCCCGTGAGTCGGATCCTGCAGTCCGCAGACAAGACGGATCAAAGTAGTCTTACCTGCCCCGTTTTTTCCGACAAATCCGTAGATTGAGCCTTTTGGAACATGGATGGAGAAGCCATCCAGCGCCTTGAAGTGGCGGTAATGCTTGCTCAGCGAGTCCGCTGTGAGAATATAATCCATGATAGATAACCTCCTGTAGTATACCGGAGAACTCCGGCTGTTTTTCTTTACAGGCGTTATTCTATCTGTAAAGAGTTAAGAGAGCGGTAAAGGAAATCGTAAAGAAAAAGTTAAGATTCTTCTTCACGCATTTTAAAGCCGATTCCCCACACGGATTCAATATAATCATTTTCATCGATTGTTTTCAGTTTCTTTCGCAAGTTGCTGATGTGAACCTTCAGAGAACTTTCCGTACAGTCCTGGGTATCTTCACTGATTTTATCCAGGATTCTGGATTTGGGGATGACTTGGGAAGGGTTCTCCATCAGGAGCTTTAAGATCGCATATTCAGTCTGTGTCAGCTTGACAGAGGCGCTCTTGTCTGCTTCGGATGAAGAGACTATGTGGGCGTCCGTATCAAGGACGAGCCGGTGAAAGGTAATCCTGCCGGGAGTATAACCTGTCTGCTCTGTATTCTGTGCATGAGTGCGCAGACAGACAGCGATGCGGGCGAGAAGCTCCCGGGTGTGGAATGGTTTAGTTATATAATCGCTGGCGCCTCCAAGGAGAAGATCTACCTTGTCAGAAACTTCGGCTTTCGCGCTGACAACGATCACGGGAATTTCCTGGATCAGCGGGAGAAGTTCCTCGCCGCTTAAGCCCGGAAGCATAAGATCAAGAAGGATCAGATCAGGATGATTTGATGAAAGATACATCAGCGCCTCAGTGCCGGAATAAGCCCGGGTTGTCTTATATCCCTCCTCCGCCAGAATTTCTTCCAGCATATCTCCGATATATATATCGTCATCTACAATCAGTATTGTGCTCAATTTTCTTTCCCTCCAGACAGATTTTAACTGCGGAGCCGGTGTTTTGGCATTGCCGCGGATCGTAAGGACAAGATTTATCGTATGCAGTACATGGACTGCACACGGCCTTACGGATATGTCTTTCTCACATTTTAGTCACAGAATATAGAAAATTCAAGAAGTATCCACAAAATAACCATTATGGAAAATTAAAACTTTTACAACAATAAAAAGGTTGAATTTCGGATGGACACAGAATGTTCATTTTTCTAAATGAAGTGTAAACAATTCTAAAATAAGTGATAAAATCACTGACAAATCCTCCGGCTTCTGATAAAATGCACACTGTAACGAAAAACACTTGAATATGCATTTGATCAGGAGGTATACCTATGACGTTGGAATTATATTATAGAATTATTAACAGTGACGCTGGAAGGAAGCTCAGGGAGATTTTAAACAGCCTGATTCCCGGTCTGATTCCTGAGCCGGTTCCGGTGAGAGTGCCGGTCAGAAGGCAGGAGGATCCCCAGAATCGTCTGAGGCGAAACTGATACGGCAGACCTTCCGGGAAGCAGAAGAACAGGGGAGTAATTGGAGTATAAATGAAAGACTGCAAAGGAGATGAGGGGGAAATGAAAAACAAGAAAAGAAGAATCGGCATTGCGGCCGGCGCCGCATATGCCCTTATTATGCTTTCAGCCTGCGGGATATCCGATGAGTTTCAGATGCCGGTTTTTGAAGACGGCTCTGTATCGGGATCAGCGCAGGCTGAATCCTATGATACGCTGTCTGATGTGCCGGAGTACAGTGGGGAACCCTATGTGGAGATCAATGATAATCAGCCGGATTTCACAGAAGAGGAGCTGACCACAGTATCGTATGAAGAGTACAGTGAACTGGATTCGCTGGGCCGGTGCGGTGAAGCGGAGGCGTGCATCGGGGAAGATCTGATGCCTACTCAGGAGCGGGAGAGCATCAGTGAAGTGATTCCTTCCGGGTGGGAGAACAATGAGTACGACATCGTGGACGGCGGGTATCTCTATAACCGCTGTCACCTGATCGGTTATCAGCTCACAGGGGAGAATGCCAATGAGGAGAATCTGATCACCGGCACGCGGTACATGAATACGGAAGGGATGCTGCCCTTTGAGGACATGGTTGCAGAGTATGTACATGAGACAGAGTATCATGTGATGTACCGTGTGACGCCGGTGTTTGAAGGAGACGACCTGGTGGCGTCCGGAGTACATATGGAAGCAAAGTCGGTGGAGGACGACGGAGCAGGCATCAGCTTTAATGTGTATGTCTATAATGTCCAGCCGGACATTACGATTGACTATTCGACCGGAGACAACTGGGAGACTCCGCAGTCAGATTCACCGTCAGATGCAGAGCAGGCCGGGATGCAGGAGAGCAGCGCAGGAGAAAGCGGCGCTAATGAGAGCGATGCCAATGAGAGCGGCGCGGATGATGAGGAACAGTCATATATATTGAATACAAACTCGCATAAGTTCCATAAACCGGACTGCCCCGGTGTGAAGGACATGAAGGAGAAAAACCGGAAGGAGTATACCGGGGCAAGAGAAGAACTGATAGAAGAAGGATATGAGCCATGCGGAAGATGCAGACCATAAAGAAGGAGTGCTGTGTATCCCATCTTCTCGCGCTCTTCGATTATTTTCTTGAGAGAACATTGATAGATCCTTTTCCCTGTGCGCGCTACATTTATATCCTTTCATTAAGTTTCTGTACAAATTCACTTGGAGGAATACCGAAATATTGTTTAAAAACATATGAAAAATGTTTTACGCTTACATATCCGACTTTTTCCGGTATTTCGTATATGCGTATATGAGGGTTCTCCTTCATCAATTTGACGGTATGCTCCATACGGATTCTTGTCAGATATTTATTGTAGGATTCTCCAAACTCTTTATGAAATAAAAAGCTTAAATAGTTGGGAGATACGTTTATTTTTTCAGCAACTATAGTCAAACTAATGGGCTGGGAATAGTTACTGTTAATATAATTTACAGCCTGACGTACGATATCGTTGCCCGAGGCCTCAGTCTGCTCATCAGGAACAGGGCTGTCGCCCTTTTCTTTTTCGAGAATAAAAGAGGTTTTGATTTTTTTCAGCATTTCTTTAAGGTCCGGCAGTGAAATGGGTTTTAGCAGATAGTCCAGTACTTGGAATCTGATCGCCTGCTGTGCAAATTTAAAGTCATCATACCCGGATAAAATAATGATTTTTTGTTCCGGATATTTTGCTTTGATTTTTTCGCATAATTTCAGCCCTGTCATCTCCGGCATTTTTATATCTGTAATCACAAGATCTGCCTTATTATTTTCGAGCCAGGACAAAGCCTCGATTCCGTCAAGACATGATGCAGCTACCTGCCAGTCCTGATCCTGCGTTGGAATAATTTTGGATAAATATTCTAAAGTCAGGCTTTCATCATCAACCAGTAGTATTCGGTACATTTTGCGTGTCACTCCTTTCCAGCAAAGGCAGTTCTATATCAAATGCTGTTCCAAAATTCTTCTGACTTGAAACGTGTATTCCATATTGTGTCCCGTAACGAAGCTTAATACGCTTATTTACATTTTCCAACCCGATATGCCTGCTTTTCGGAACGTTGTCACCTTCGTTTTTTACGCTCCCTTCCAGTTCTTTTTTTAGAGCGTATAATGTCTCTTTTGACATTCCGCACCCGTTATCATAGATGACAATATGTGTGCTTCCTTTCTTTGTGCAACCTCTGACAATAATTTTGGTTTGACGTCGCAGGGGCTCGCATCCGTGGATTACTGCGTTTTCTACAAGTGGTTGAAGTATAAATGACAAAATGGTTTGCTTTTTTATTCTGTCATCAAGCTGAAGCTCGTAGGTGAGGCGATTGGAAAAGCGGTTGCTTTGAATGCCCAAATATGAGTCAATCATGGCAAATTCATGTTCAATAAGCACCTCTTTATCCCATTGTGCCATCCCTCTGAGCATAAAATGCAGTTTATTGATATTATCTACTGCCTGGTTTTGCTGTCCGATCTGTATCTGCATACTGATCATGTTAAGCGTATTGTATAAAAAATGAGGATTAATCTGGCTCTGCAGCGCACAAAGCTTCGCTTCGGTATACAGCATTTCCGTCTCGTATATTTTTGTCGCCAGCTCCGTATTTTTTTTTATGTTCTGGTCGATTGTTTTGACCATTTCATTAAAAGAATCTCCCAGATATCCTATCTCGTCATCTCGCCTGCTCGAAAAGGATACCTTAAAATTCCCTCTGCGCACTTCCTTCATCAGGCTGACTATATTATTCAGAGGAGCTAAAAAATTATGTGTAAAAAGCAGCAAAATCAGTATCGCGCAGAGAGAACAGAGCATGGCAAAAACAAAGGAAAAGTTTCTTGTCTGCCGTGCGTTCTCCATCAGTTCATTTAACGAATTCACAGCTACAATCGTCCATCCTGCATCTTCCACCGTCTTGGTATTTATCAGATATTCTTCCGAAGATATTGTTACGGTCCGCGATCCCGATGTGTTTAAAACGCTGTCGGCCAGGGCTTCCGTCTTTTCCTGGGAAACACTGGAGTAAATTGTATTTTTATTATCGTCAATGATAAATATCCCGCCATCTTCACCGAGGCTGATTTTTTCCGCAATGTTTTCAATTCCGCTATAACTTGCGTCAACCTTGATCACCCCCAAGATCTCGTCCAGGTTCTGTACGCTGCGCAATTGTTTGACGATTGAAAAGACAGTGTCTTTTGGATTAGATACCATCTGCTCTGTATGTGGAGCTACATAGATCGGCCGCTGGTCTTCCATCGCCTTCTGATACCAGTCATATTTGCTGTAATCTGGATTCTGTTCCAGACTTTTTGGCATACGGCTGCTGAAATAGATCTCATCAGTGATTACAAAAACATTTAAAATGTCATTGCGCGGCATAATCAGGATTTCGTCTAAATAACTCTCAATAATGCGGCGCCGTTGGAGGCGATCCATGCTTGTACCACCGGTCTCCTCGATTTCAGAAACCACATCGCTGTTATAATACAGATATGTAGTCATCCGGAACAGTTCTTCTAAATATGTATTCAGGTTAATGGACAATTGATCCAGCGTCTGGTCAATCTGCCCGGACGATTGCTTTTGAAAGCTTTTAGTGTACTGTGAATACGACAAGAGAGCTGAAGCAAATACAGACAGCAGGATCAGAGCAGCAACGACAAAAGTCAGTGTAAACCTGATGCTGTGAAATCTGGATACTTTTTTCATAATTTTCCTCCCTCCGCAGACAATCGCATTTCGTTAAGGAAATTATAGCATAATTTATCATGCGGTTTTGGAAATCATAAAAATACGAACCCATATCGTAAACTTTGAGGGTTTTCAATCCGGATTTCTGCGAATTATACTTAGGGCAAGGTAAGAATTCTTACACCATTTGGGAAGGAGGAAATAATTCGATGAAAAATTTGAGTAAAAAAATATGCGCAGTCCTGGTTGCAGGCACAATGGTATTAGGTACAGCCGCATGTGGAAGCAGCTCTTCCGGGGAGAACTCAGGTTCCGGAGACAAGGAGACCGTTACATTAAAATTTTTTAACGGCAATGTAGAGATGGTGGACTGGTATAACGATGCCGTGGAACGCTTCAACGAGGAACATGAAAATATCAAAGTTGAGCACGAATTTCAAAAGGAAGGAACCTCTGCGCTGCAGACTAAATTCGCTGCAGGGGACATTCCGGATATTACAAACGTCGGCACTCAGCAAATGATGGACGCTGGAAAATTTGTTGATCTCTCAGATAAGGAGTGGTGGGATCGGATTGATCCTACAATTAAAGAAATTTCAGCAGATGCGAAAAGTGGAAATAATTACTGCATTCCGACAAATACAAATATCACGGGCACGATTTACAACCAGAAAATCTTTGACGAACTCAGTCTTGAACCTGCGGATACGATAGATGAATTTACCGAGAATCTGCGGGCTGTCAAAGAAGCATATCCTGATGTTACCCCGCTCTACCTTGCAGGGAAAGAGGCCTGGACGGTAGGGATGTTGATTGGTTATATTGCTGAGGCCGCTAACAAGCAGGAAATGGGAGAAGCAGAATATAACAAAGCAGCTTTGGAAGGTGATATCAGCAAACTGAATTTTTCCAAGGACGGAGGACCACTTGAACAGTTTATTACATGGCTTGGCGAACTCCAGGAGGAAGGTCTTATCAACAGTAATGTACTTACAGCTACTTACGACGACTCCATGAATGCAATTGCAACAGGAGAAGCTGCAATCATCTTTCAGGGAATGTTCACAATCAGTACGATCACCGGGATCAACCCGGATGCTGAGAATGAGTTGAGAGTCAGCGCTTTTCCGGCTGTAAGCAGTGAGCTGAAGCCCGCGATCTGCCAGGCGATAGACAGCAGCTACTATATCACAGCGGATTCCACTCATCAGGAAGAGGCTGAAATTTTCTTGGATTGGCTGTTTGAGGTGGGAAACCAGACATCCTTTGCAGAAACAAGAAATGCTCCTTCTGCATTTACTGATGTTTCTGTAGATGTCGGCCCGATTTATGAAAGTGCCCTCGAAGCGGCAAAAGATGCCTTTGTTGTAGGAGCCACGGTTGAACCGGCCGGCTTCGGCGGAGATGCAACCGGCATCATGATTCAGGAATTTTTCGCAGGCCAGTATACTCCGCAGGAGTTTGCCAAAGCTTTTGAAGAGGGATGGGAATCAGCATACAACGCACAGTGACGTGCAATGGCCCAAAATGTGGAATAGATTTTCTATTCCACATTAAAAAAATAAGAAAGAAAAAGAATAGGATGATACGCATGAAAACAGGAAAGAAAAGAGTATCTGATAATCTTCATCGTTTTATGTTTTTGCCGGCTACGGTATTATTTTTTATCTTTTTCATCATTCCTCTTTGCCAGGGAATCGGTGTCAGTCTGACAGACTGGAACGGGTTTTCAGATGAATGGAACTTTATCGGATTGGAAAATTTTATTCGTTTTTTTCAAGATGAGCGGGCAATAAACGCAATAAAGACAACGCTGGTTTTCGGCCTGGTTAGTCCGGTTTTGCTGAATATCTTCGGACTTCTGCTGGCAATCTTTTTTGACAGCAAAACAATCCGGGGAACTACCCTGGCCCGCACGGCCGTATATATGCCGTCTATCATCAGCCCGCTGATCATGGGATATCTCTGGACGTTGATCCTTTCTCCGCAAACCGGGGTGATCGATGAAATATTCCAGCATTTTGGCCTCAGCTTCTCGTTTGACTGGATGGGCGATACGCAGAAAGCGCTTTGGCTTATTATCATCGTAAATGTATGGCAGTTCGCAGGCGGCCCTATGATGATCTACCTTGCAGGCCTGCAGTCCATTCCCGCAGATTTATACGAAGCTGCTAAAATGGACGGGGCAAATGCCTTCCAGCTGTTCAGGAATGTGACATGGCCGCTTCTCTACCCTGCTGCCCGAATCAACATTTTTACGAACATCATCGGATCAATGGCTGTATTCGACATTATAATGTCCATTACCGGCGGCGGGCCGGGGTATGCGACAGAATCTCTGAGCATCTATATTTATCGGCAGTCTTTTAATGGGTTTGCAGGATACGCTACGGCCGTCGCAATTATTATGTTTATTATTATAGCCATTCCGATTGCAGTTTCTATGCGCTGGATGAAAAATAAAGAAGCAGACGTTTAGAGGAGTTTGATAATTATGAAAAAAACAGTATGTTACATAGCAGAGGGGTTCATTATCCTCCTGTTTTTATTTCCTTTTTATATTATGTTCTACCTTGCACTGAGCGCAAAAGAGGACAACATCGCGGCGGAGTGGTTCCCGTTTTCCCTGCAGTTTCAGAACTTTGCTGATGCGTGGGAACAGGCAGATTTAGGCGGCGCTCTCTTCAATTCCTTTATCATAACCTTCGGTGCCGTGATTATACTGGTCTTCTGTGCTGCCTGCGGAGGATATGCGGCGGCAAGAAATAAGGGGAAAATAAACCGGATCATCTTTAATGTAATGATATTGAGTATGATGGTGCCGGGAATCATCAATACCGTTCCGCTTTATATCATCATGCGAAGAATAAACGGGATTAATTCCTACTGGGCAATGATGCTCCTGCTGGCCTGCCAGTGCCTGCCGTTCTCTGTATTTATGTACGAAGGATTTATTCGTTCAATCGAGCCGGCACTGGAAGAGGCTGCTGTGATCGACGGATGCACCAGATTCTCAGCGTTCTGGAAGATCGTATTTCCGCTTTTAAAGCCGATCACTGTGACGATCATTATTATGCAGGGAGTCGGTATATGGAATAACTATGCACAGGCTGTATTCTTTCTCCAGAATCAGAATTATCACACAATTCCACTAGCTGTTTCCACTTTCTTTCAGGCATACGGAGCAGATTACAACCTTCTGGCGGCAGGCGTAATGATCGGAATGGCACCGATCGTAATTATTTTTATTCTGTTCCAGAAACAATTTGTAAAAGGATTAAGCACAGGCGCAGTAAAGGGGTAAAACATCATGAAAAAGAGAGCTTCATATTTTAAAGATCCGTTCAGACCTGAGTTTCACTACACGGCGCAGTCGCACATTATTAACGATCCCAATGGCTTGTTCTTTTTCGACGGAGAATATCACCTGATGCATCAGTACAACATCCATAACCATATCCACTGGGGGCATGCGGTAAGCCGTGATCTTATGCATTGGGAGCATCTTCCGCCCGCACTGGCTCCGGATTCCATCGGACAGATCTGGTCAGGAAGTGTTGTGATCGACTGGAGGAATACAAGCGGACTGCAGATAGGATGTAATCCGGTATTTATTGCAGTTTTTACATACAATGAACACACTGACAGCCAGCAGAGTCAGGGGCTGGCATATAGTAATGACAGGGGACGGACGTGGCAGAAGTACAAGTATAATCCGGTACTTACCTCCGGCGGGAAAAAAGATTTCCGAGATCCCAAAGTTTTCTGGTATTCTCCGGATGCATGCTGGATTATGGTTCTGGCCTGTTTTGACCATGCAGAATTTTACCGATCTGAAAACCTTACCGAATGGACTTATGCCGGACAGTTCGGCACAGGTGAAGGTGCAGAGCAGGGGATATGGGAATGTCCGGATCTTTTTATGCTGGAGGACAAAGACACCGGAGAAATGCACTGGGTGCTGACGGTTAGTGTAAACGACGGTGCTCCGGCTGGCGGTACAGGAATGCAGTATTTCGTCGGCGGCTTTGACGGGTTTTGTTTTTATAATGCAAACAGCCCGGATACGGTACTCTGGGTAGACTACGGAAAAGACTTTTATGCCGGTGTTACATGGAACGATATCCCTGACGGAGACGGTAGGCGGTTAATGATTGCATGGGCTGATAACTGGCTTTATCGTGACCTGCTTCCGACAGAACTGTTTAAGGGCCAGTTTTCCACAGTACGGGAGCTTTCATTAAAAAGGGGGCTGGAAGGCCTGCGGCTGGTTCAGTCTCCTGCAGGAGAATTAAGCGGCATATATGGGGTGAAACAATCTCTTAGGCCCTGCCTGCTTATGCCGGATGAAACAGAAAGCTTCGACATGGATTTTTCAGCATTTGAGTTTCAGATACACATTTTTGTTGAAAACAGCGACGGAAAGTGGGAGCTGCGTCTGCTGAATGATGCAGAGGAAGCTGTGGCAATAGGAGTTGATCTTAAAGAGTCCTGCTTATACCTTGACCGCACTGCCGGAAGCAGGATAAAAATTCCCCATTTTGAGGGAGTGCACACAGCCCCCTTAACTCCCAAAGAAAACGGAATAGATCTGAGAGTTCTGGTGGATTCCTCTCAGATCGAGGTCTTCTGTAATAACGGGGAAACAGTGATTACAGATCTTGCTTTCCCCTCTCAGGCATGGAACCGGCTGACCTTTTCTTCCCTTTGCTCCACTGTGGCAATGTCAGAGGGAATCATAACAGTGCTGAACAGCGTTTGGGAAGACTGCAGATCTTGGCTACCCCGCTTCTCACAGGTCGTATCCGGAAGCTGGGCCGACACATCAGACGGCCTGGAAGGGGACTGTAAGGGCGAAGGAATTCTTATATCGGAGGAAGAGGAAGGAGGATTTATCTTCTCAACCAGAGTAAAACTGATGCCCTTGCGATCCGGCGGATGCGCAGGTATCCTGTTCGGCATTAGAGGGGGCAGCTATTTCCTTGCAGCAATCGATAAAGAACATGGCGTGCTGAGCCTGTATCACAACAAAAAGGTTCTGAAAGAAACCGCATGCCAGCTTAACATGGAACGGGTATACCGCATGAAAGTAGAAGCGTGGCAAGAAGCTGTTGCTGTATATCTTGACGATATTGAACTGATCCGCCTGGCAGACGCTGGGTATGAAGGAGGAAATATGGGCTTATATGTCAATAATACAGTTTCTTTATTTATAGATTCTAAATTAAAAAAGCTTTAAATTTTATAATTGAAAGGATCGTATTTTATGAAAGGACAATGGTGGAAAAAGGCGGTCGTATACCAGATATATCCTCAGAGCTTCTGCGACTCTGACGGGGATGGAATCGGCGATCTGAAGGGAATTATAAAAAAGCTGGATTATATCAAATACCTTGGCGTGGATGTAATCTGGCTTTCTCCTGTCTATCGGTCGCCGAAAGCGGACAACGGTTATGATATCAGCGATTATTATTCTATTTCTAGGGAATTCGGTTCCATGGATGAGTTTGATCTGCTGGTTAAAGAAGTACATGCACGTGGAATACGGATTATCATGGATCTGGTAGTAAACCATACCTCAGATGAGCACCCCTGGTTTATTGAAAGTAGGAAAAGTGTTTCAAATCCATACAGAGAATACTACATCTGGAGAGCGGGAAAGGAAAACCAGCCGCCGAATAACTGGGGAAGCTGGTTTAACGGATCTGCGTGGGAATATGATTCCGCTACGGATATGTATTATCTGCATATTTTTTCAAAGAAACAACCGGATCTGAATTGGGAAAATGCTACGGTGCGAAAGGAAATCTATCAGATGATGGATTGGTGGCTTAGCAAGGGAATCGACGGATTTCGGATGGATGTAATCAGCCTGATATCAAAAAAACAGGATTTTCCGGACGGAAGGATTACCGGGACCTATGGAAGCTACGGAGATCTGACTCCACTGTGTGAGAACGGACCGAAGGTTCATAAATACTTAAAAGAAATGAACCGGGAAGTGCTCTCAAAATATGACATAATGACCGTAGGAGAAACACCGAACGCTTCTGTGCAGGATGCCGCGGAATATACGAATTCAGAAGGCACGGAACTGAATATGGTATTCCAGTTTGAACATGTAATGGTCGATTACGGAAAATACGGAAAATATACAAAGAACCGCTACCGCGTATCTGATCTGATCAGAGTGCTGTCCAAATGGCAGGAAGGCTTATACGAAAACGGCTGGAACAGTCTCTATCTTGAAAATCATGATCAGCCCCGCTCCGTTTCACGATTTGGGGATACTTCGAATGAACTGTTCTGGAATAAATCAGCGAAAATGCTTGCAACCTGCTTATTTATGCTTCAGGGTACACCATATATTTATCAGGGACAGGAGATTGGCATGACTAATCCCATGTTTGACTCTCTTGAAGACTATCCGGACATTGAGGCAAAACAGACCTATGATCTTCTTGTAAAGCAGGAGAAAGTCATGAGCGCGGCGGATTTTCTATCCTGCGTGCAGAATTTAGGAAGGGACAATGCACGCACGCCGATGCAGTGGAATACAGAGAACAACGCCGGATTTACAAAGGGAACACCCTGGATAAAGGTAAACGAAAACTATGACAGAATAAATGTGAAAAGGCAAATTGATGATGAGGACTCTATCTTAAATTATTACAGAAAATTAATTGAATTGAGAAAGATACATGATATTATCTCAGATGGCAAATATGAGCTTTTGGAACTAAATTCGGAAAATTTGTGGGGATATCAAAGAAGAAATGAATATGAACAGATTGAAGTATATGCAAATTTTTCTTCTTTTGTTGTTGTATGTGAGTATATAAAGAATGAGAATAAAAAAGTACTAATTTCTAATTATAAAGATATTAGACCGGGCCTTTTGAGGCCATATGAAGCGATTGTATACTATGAGAAAGTCATAAAATCAACAAATTAGACAAGGGGACGGGCCGTTGTTCTTACTGAATGGGAAACCGGAAGAAACATTACTCAGTCACTGGATTTCTCCCGGTTATTGAGTTTAATAAAGCTGTTTCAGAAAAAAATATGGATCGTTAGTCGGTATATAATTTATCTGTTTTAAAGTGTCTTTTTAGTCAGCTTCGGAAATTTGATAATTTCGGTATCCGCTGACAGTGCAGAAAACAAGGATACAGACCGTGAGCACAACCGGCAGGAATATTGTCTGGAAAAGATCCGCGACCACTCCTGTCATGATGAGAAAAAGCGGCGTCCCCATCATCAGGAAATATCCCGCTCCACCGGCAAGAACCCGGAACAGGAGCGGAGTCAGCCAGATCAGTGAGGATATAGCCGCGGCATGGAAAGTGGAGGCGCATTGCGCGGACACGCAGACTGTAATGGCGCAGAGCGTCATAAGTGCAAGGAAATCTATCGAAAGAGTAATGAATGCGAATTTCCATGCCGAGATCATAGTGACCGGAAACGCCGGATTAGGAGCCAGGGCTTCAACAGTAGTTCCGGCCATGCATTCTCCTCCGGAAAATCCGTATACAGCGCCTGTCAGAAGGAAAGCGCATCCGGTGGCTGTAAGATATATAAAGACGGCAGTTGTAAATGAAGCTGCTGTTTTTGCCGTGACGTCTTTCCTTCGTCCTTCTGTGCAGGTAAAGAGGAGCGCGGCTGTCCGGGTCTGATGCTCCTCAGCGAAGACGGGAGAGATTCCGATCAGAATCAGGATACTGCCAAAGACCATCCCGATCTGCAGCAGATCCAGAAAGGCAGACCAGCCCTTGGCATAGTCAAATAATATTGCAGCCCCTTTTTCCGCCGCAGCTTTTCCCAGATCAGTCTCGGCAATAGGATAGAGAGCGGTAGAAACCCGGTAGTCGTCCCAGTCCCGCATATACCCGTTTCCCATATATTCTGTCACGAATCCATTCAGATAGTTTTCGTCCCGGAACCCTCCGTATAATTCTTCTACCTGAGAGGGAAATCCGTATTTGTCTATGATCTGTTCCGCAGTTTTATCAGTCAGCGTCCCCGCAAATTCTTTCGTGATCTTCTCATCCAGCCTGACAGCTTCATAGCCGGTATATACTTTTCCGTCCACTGTTGTCCGTTCATCTCCAAGGAGTACAAAATAAAAATAGATTAGCAGCAGGACGATGGAGGCCGCATATGCAGCCAGAAAAAATTTTTTGTGTATCAGTTTGTAAAGTTCTGTTCTGTAAAGTCGTATCATTCTTCCGTCCTCCTCTGTGTGAGATATAGGTATATGTCCTCAAGGGATGCTTCCTGTGCAGTGGAATCAAGCGTGGGCTGCTTTCCGGAGACAATGCGAAGCTCTACCTCGGATCCACAGTATTTTATATTGCTTACTATGAATCTATCTGTGAACTTATCGACAAAATTCTCGGGAACTCTGCATGTCCATACGATCTGATCCAATGAGGCTGCCAGCCCGCGCTCTGTTCCTTTTCTTATGATTTTTCCGTCCTTCATAATCAGGATCTGATCCGCAATATAGTTTACGTCAGATACGATATGGGTGGAGAGAAGGACGATCCGGTCTCTGCCGAGAGAGCTGATGATATTGCGGAAACGAACTCGTTCTCCGGGATCCAGCCCTGCTGTCGGCTCGTCCAGGATAAGGATACCGGGATCATTGAGCAGAGCCTGGGCAATCCCGATTCGTCTGAGCATTCCGCCGGAATAGGTTCGCAGGTGACGTTTTTGCTCCGCTTTAAGCCCCACGAGTTCCAGCAGTTCCTGAATACGTTCTGTGGCGTACTTTTGAGGAAGTGCTTTCAGGGCGGCCATATAATTCAAGAACCGCAACGCGGAAAAGTCTCCATAATATCCAAAATCCTGAGGAAGATATCCGAGCAGGCGGCGGTAAGACGCTCCCATTTGGCGGATATCAATGCGGTCACAGCGGACCTGACCTTCAGTGGGGGTGAGTATGCCGCAGATCATACGCATGAGAGTTGTCTTTCCTGCTCCGTTTTCTCCCAACAGCCCGTAAATCCCGTTCTCCAGGCAGAGATCAGTAGTATGAACAGCGGTTTTATCCGGAAAGCATTTTTTTATTCCGATCAATTCTAATCTGTGCATAATATTTCTCCTCCATCTATAGCTGTAAACAGGTGTCTGATCTGGGCGGCGAGTGCTGTCAGCTCAGCGGCGAGAACCATCCCCCAGAATATGGCTGCGGACGTCTGGTAAACATGCGGCATGGCAGCAAAGACAAGAGAGGCTCCAGCGCAGAGCAGTCCGGCTGTCAGAACAGGAAAGGAGCGCCCGCGGAAAAAGTCAGATCTCATGATCCAAAGGCAGACAGCAGCAGTGAATACAAAGGGAACTGCCGTATAGATGCCAAGCCAGAACAGGCCGGTTCCCCACCGGATCCCTGTAAAAAGGATCAGGAAAGCAAGCACGGTCAGGTTCAATATTCCGAGAGCAAGTATCTGGAATGCGGCGAGCTGACGGGGATTGAAAAAGCAGGTGCAGGCTATTTCCGCAAGCCCCCCAGCGAAAAGACGGGACAGAACCAGGATGGAAACGCTTCCGAGGATGGAGGCGCTCAGCATAAGGAAGACTGTCATATCATCCGCACTGGCTCCCCGAACATGTAAATATGCAGGAAAAGCTGCAAAAAACAGGCTTATGACAAGGTATGCCGCCCATGCCCTTTTGTCCATATAGCGGAGCAGGCCGAAGATCAGTCTGAACCGGGATACGCGATATTCAGACAGAGGTGGGGCGGAGACGTCTTCGGATCCGGGAATCCGGAAATGATCCGGCCTGCGGATCGGAATCTGTGAATCTGCCTTCTGGAACAGCTGTTTGAGTTTTTTCTCAGTTTTCATTGTCTGTCATCTCCTTTCTGAGCTTTGTGATCGCCAGGCGGTATCGGGACTTCACAGTAGACTGGCTGCACCCGAGGATCTCTGCGATCTCTTTAAACTTCAGCTCTTCTCCGATCCGCAGAATGATCACTTCCTGCTGATCCCGGGGAAGCCGGTTTAAAACGTCGTGGAGCAGATACCGCAGCTCCGCATTTTCAAGTTCTGTATTCTCTGATATGTTTGGATCGGCATAATCCCTGTGATTACCGAGAGCGCTGGAATCTCCGGCATATCGCCCGCCGTCCCGCTGTATTCCCGGTTCCGAATCAAAGAGGCAGATCCGGCGTTCCCGTTTCATACGGTAAAAATAATCATGGCAGAGATTCCGGGCGATGATCAGCAGATACCCTTTTAGATTCCTGTGGGTATAGGAGGCCATATACTTCATAAATCTCAGGAATACTTCCTGTGTAATGTCGTATGACTCCGCCGCATTGGCCGTCAGATAGAGACAGAACCGGTAGATATCGTCATAATACTTATCGGCTATGATGTTCAGTGCGTTTCCGTCTCCTGCCCGAAGCAGCCGGATCAGTTCGCGGTCGGTCATACTATTCCTCCTTTCTGGCGCAATAATTTGGAACAGTTCAGCGAGTGCTCAGCGCATCCGCGTATCAAACGCCGAATATTTATGCAGGCATAAATCCGTCTCCTGATATTTGAACTGTTATAATAAATAACCGGAATTCTCCTGAAAAAGTTTACTGCTGTTTTAGAAAAAAAGAAAGAGACAGGCCGGCAGAAAATTCGGTTCTTAAATATCCGAATTCTCTGTCGGCCTGTCTCTTCTACGCATACAGTACATTTATGCTCATTATGTCCCTCTTCCGGAGAAACTTCCTGGTACTCTTTATGAGTTACAGCTGCGATTGTTTCATAAAATGGTCCTATAATTGAATGGTCGTTTGTTCTGGCGTATCAACTACAGTTACTCAGTCATATTCAGCCGCTTTGTCTACAACATAGTAAGGGCTTCCCCAAGTATGTTCATGCACTGCATTTAGAGAAGGTACAATACTTAGCTGATAAAAATGAGATATCCATAAGAACCCACCTCCTTTATTTTTTCTGTTTGATACCCTGTTTGATACCTTTTGATTTCCTGGATAAAACAAAAGAGCTGGAAACACTTATTTTTCAAGCGTTTCCAGCTCTATTAGAGCAGGGGATGAGAGAATCGAACTCCCACCAAAGGTTTTGGAGACCCCTATCATACCATTTGACCAATCCCCTGTACAGCATCCTGTCTTCACAGGACACTTACATAGTATACTGTCTGATTCGATGTTTGTCAAGAAAAATATTAAAAATGTTGTAACCAGGTATCTTTCGTTATTTTGGTGCGATATAATAAGGACAGAATAAGCGGGAAGGAGGAGTGCTCTATGGGTATCTTTGTTACATTGTAATAGCAAGGTGTATCTTTGTTATTACGCCTTGCTAATCATCAGTCAAAAAAAATGATTAGGAGGCTGAAAATGGCATATTTTAATTATCAGTCGAAAAAGATATTTTATAAGGAAGCTGGAGTTGGGAAACCCCTTGTTATGCTGCATGGTGATACGGCTTCATCGGTTATGTTTGAGTTCTTATTGCCTTTATATCAAGAAAACTTTCGAGTTATCTTAATTGATTTTTTAGGGAATGGGCGGTCAGACAGAATT
The DNA here is from genome assembly GCA_944384505.1 of uncultured Mediterraneibacter sp. Lineage (GTDB taxonomy): Bacteria > Bacillota > Clostridia > Lachnospirales > Lachnospiraceae > Mediterraneibacter. The sequence continues at coordinate 1,574 of CALWTQ010000067.1, read as the reverse complement.
TCAAAATTTCCAGAAAACCTCTGGATAACACAGGCTGAACAAGTAATTGCACTTATTGAGCATTTGAAAATTGATACAGTTAATCTCTTGGGAACAAGCGGTGGAGCTTGGGTTGCTATCAATACAGCACTAAAGCGTCCCGACCTTATCGATAAGGTTATCGCCGACAGTTTTGACGGCAGAACTTTACATGAAGACTTTGCGGAAAATCTATTACAAGAAAGAGAATTTGCAAAACATGATATTCATGCAAAGCAATTCTATGAATGGTGTCAAGGCGAGGATTGGGAAACTGTTGTAGACCTTAATACACAGGCGCTTACAAAGTGTGCTATAAAGCAAATACCTTTATTTTGCAAGCCGCTGGAAACTTTAAGCGTCCCTATACTGTTTATGGGGAGTTTAGAGGACGAAATGTGCCGTAAGAATATGGCAGAGGAATACACAGAAATGAACCAGCTTGTACCAAATGGCATGATACACATTTTCAAAACAGGTGGACATCCAGCTATCATGTCAAATGCTGAACGTTCTGCCAAAGTGATTACAGAATATCTCAATAGCTAGTACAGTGAATAATAAATAACCGGCCATATCACTTGCCTGATTTTTCATCTGCTACGTTGTCGTCAATCGACGATGCCACCGCATCGCCTCATTCCTCCGCCTTGCATATGAAGAAATCATTCTGCGTGATATGGACAGATATTTATTTTTCACTGTACTAGATTTTGCAATGCTCCTCGTTGAATTTACTGGCAGCGAGGAGCTATTGTATCAGCAAACTGGCTGGAACAATGCAAACCCATACTGGTAAGGAGAATGAAAGCTAACTGCTATTTTGTCTCTTTTACCTCATAGGTTATCTCCGTATCCGGTTCGGAAAAAATTCCGAGCGAGGGAGCGCGGAATGAGAATACGATAAACGCAGCGGCCATGATGGCGGTCAGAGTATAAAGCAAAGCTGAGGATGAGACCCTGCAGGATCGCGTAACAAAATAAATTACAGCAAATACTGCCAGAACGCTGAGAATAAATACTGCAATATCCAGGACAAAAGTATGGAATCCGAGAATTCCGGTATAAGTATAAAAAAGTACAGGAACAGAAAGAGTGCCGGTCAGGATACCTGCGGGAACAGCAGATGTAATGCAGGGAAACTCTTTTTTTAGGTTCAAATGCATGAATATTCCGTAAAGAACAGCCGGAAAAAACACAAGTTTCATGTGTTCCCATGTGGATTCATTGATCGGGAAAAAGGGTGCGGCAGCAGGGCTCTTTCCGGTCCATTCATAGACAAAATGTGAAAGAGTTCCAGTTATAAGGACAAAAATAATTCCGAAGAGAGTGTATTTTTTTAATCTGTTCATTGCAATTTCCTTTTTTTGATACAGTATGCACGGAGGGGGAAGATTTATTCATTGATGCGTAACAATTCCAGCTATAAAGTTCACTAACACCCTACTGCAAAACGGCCGAAAACAGCGTCGATTCCTAAGACGTATTCTGCGGAGATGGAGGATGGCTCTGGATTCCGCTCCAGGGATATAAGTGAAACTAAGAGTTCCAGTGAC
>CALWTQ010000066.1 GCA_944384505.1 uncultured Mediterraneibacter sp. | reverse complement strand
AAACGGGAAATCGGGATCCTGCTGGCAGTGGGGATTGAAAAGTACGCAGTCCTATTGCAGCAAATGCTGGAAATCTGCCTGATTGCTATAGCGGCATTTCCACTGGCATATCTGGCAAGCCGGGAAATGGCGGGAACTTTAGGCACACTGTTTGGAAAGGCGGCAGAGAACGTCATTGTTACGCCCCAGCATTTTGTTCTGGCCGGAGCTGCCGGAGCGGGCTTGCTTATCATAGCGGTACTGGTGTCTTGTATCCCGGTCATGCGGATGAAACCGAAAGCCATTTTGTCACAGATGGAGTAAAGAAATAGAAAAGAAACGAAACGAGGTAAACAGTATGAGCATCATGGAAGTAAAAAACGTAGGGTATACCTATGATAATCGAAGAAAAGTATTGCGCGGCATAAATGTCCGGATGGAGCAGGGAAAACTCTATGCAATCCTTGGCCCGTCCGGCTGTGGGAAGACTACACTCCTGTCCCTGATCGGCGGCCTGGACAGCCCGACTACGGGGCAGATCTTATTCGAGGATCAGGATATTGCGAAGACAGGGCTTCCCGATCATCGGAAGAATCATGTGTCTTTCATTTTCCAGGCATACAACCTGATCGACTATCTGAATCCAAAGGAAAATGTAGCACTCACCTCAAAACTGCCTCCGCTTCCCATCCTGGAGCGTCTGGGCCTGACAAAAGAAGAGGCAAAGCGCAATGTACTGAAGCTCTCCGGCGGTCAGCAGCAGAGAGTGGCTATCGCACGGGCTCTGGCCAGTGAGGCGCCGGTCATTCTTGCCGATGAGCCTACCGGAAATCTGGATGAGGATACGGCACGGGACATTACGGAAATCTTGAAGGAGAGCGCCCACAGGATGAACAAATGCGTGGTAGTCGTTACCCATTCAGAGGCACTTGCAAAAGAGGCGGATGTAGTATTCCGGCTGAAACGTGGAGAACTGCGTATGGGAAATAAATGAACCAGTAATTTCTCTGAACCGTACGCTTCTTTAAAATGCAAAACCACTCCCCAAATTCCCTGCGTATACATATATTATAGAGAACGCTATAATAAGGTATGCGCAGGAATGAATAATTATATCAGAACATCATTAGAAACACATTTGTTTTTTGGAAGAATTATGAAGGAGCACGTCCTGCGGGAAGCGAACCACTATCTCAGGATTCTGAAACAGGGAGGGGAATAAGCAATGCAGTTATGTCAATATCCCTGCCAGAACAGAATCCGTCATTTTACCCTGGAAGCAATCCAGATTCCTATTGTATATAATCAGTACGGAGATTATGACCCGGATGGACTTTTATATGTGCTGGAACAGGATTCCCGGAGAATACAAAAGGAGGCCCTCAGAAGATTTCAGCAGACGCCGCCGCAGCCATACGAAGAAGTACAGCCACTGGTGCTGCGGGTGAATCTTGGAGATACGGTAAAAATATGTTTCCGCAATCAGTTAAACCGCAGGCTTTCGATTCATATACAGGGACTGGCGTATGATGTTATGACCTCGGACGGGACCAGTACCGGATACAATCAGGACAGCACGACAGGCGGTGAAATTGAATACACGTGGCATGCCGATACAGAAGGTGTATTTCTTTTCCATGATATGGCGGATCCCAGAAGCAGTGAGGATGCCACAAATATTCACGGACTGTTTGGAGCGTTGATTGTAGAGCCGCCCGGCGCCAGATGGTTTCATCCGGAGACAGGGGAGGAACTGGAGAGCGGACTGATGGCGGATGTCTATCAGCCCGGGAAACCGGCTTTCCGGGAATATACGGTGTTCTTCCATGACGAACTGGAGATTCTGGATAAGGATGGGAATCCGCCTCTGGATCACCGGACGGGGCTGCCCTCATCCACAACAGCAATCAGCTATCGTTCGGAACCCATGAGAAACCGGATGCCGCTGTCGCACGACCCGGCAGATTCGGGAGAGGATATCTCTATGAGCTCCTGGGTATATGGCGATCCGGCGCCGCCCATCCTGAGGGCGTATGTGGGAGATCCGGCGAAAATCCGTCTGATCCACGGAGGTATCAAAGAAACTCATGTGTTCCATCTTCACAATCACCAGTGGAGACTGGAAGCGGATAATCCGGTTTCCACAATTATCGATTCCATTACGATCAGTCCTCAGGAGTGCTGCACGCTGGATATTTTATACGGAGCGGGCAACAGGAATAAGGTGATCGGAGACGTGATCTTTCACTGTCATCTGTATCCTCATTTCCATGAAGGAATGTGGACTTTATGGAGGATCTATGACCGTCTTGAGGATGGAAGCGGGAAACTGCCGGACGGAACTCCCATACCGGCGCTCCTGCCGTTAAAAGACCGGGAACGGCCGTCCAGGAAAGAAGAGCTTCATCCCGGCTATCCCAATTTTATCTCCGGAGAAGCCGGGAAACCGCCGCTTCAGCCTCCCTGCGGAGTGCTGGATACAGAAGGGAATCCGGTGGTGTGCCCGACTCCTCTGGAAGAAGCAAATTTCGTGGAAAATGCAGCTCCGGGGGCGCTGTATACGGATACCTGTCCCTGTCATACGACAGGGGGATGCAACAAGAGCGGCGGGGAGTGCGGCTGCAGCATCTGTGTTGACAATGAAGCAGAATGTGGCGGCTGCAGCGGATACTCTGTGATCGAGCAGGAGGGTACTGACTGTGAAAAATGCCTGAAAATAGAAAAGCATTGTGAAAACGTAAAAGTCTTTGAGATCGCCCTTGTGCAGGCGAAGCTTACCTACAACCAGTATGGATGGCACGACCCGGAAGGACGGTTCTTTGTCTTAAAGGAAGAACTGGAGCGCTGCGGCAGTCTGGAATCTTATATCCGTTTGGTGGAGGAGCAGAAAATCACAGTAGAGCCGCTGGTAATACGCGCGAATGCAGGAGACTGCATCGAACTGCGCACAACGAACCTGCTTCCTGAATACCTGGAAGCAAATGCATTTCAGCTCAGAACCAGAACAGACATTGTAGGGCATCATGTGCATCTGGTTAAGTTTGACACGATTACTTCTGACGGGGCGGCTAACGGCTGGAACAATATTGCGGGAGCCAGAAAATATGAGACTCTGGTGGAGCGTTTCTTTGCGGACGAAGAGCTGCGGACCGTATTTTTCCATGACCATTTGTTTGCAAATGCACATCAATTCCATGGAGTGTTCGGCGCGCTGATTATTGAGGAGGCGGGGGCCACGTTCCACGATATACGAAACGGAGAGGAACTAAGCTTTGGAACGCGGGCGGTGATTCAGAGAAGGGATGGGACGTCATTCCGGGAATTTACGCTTTTTGTCCATGACTTTGCCAATTTATTTGATAAAGACGGAACGACTCTGAATCCGCCGGCTGTCCCCGGGGGACATGACGATCCCGGAGTAATGGGGATTAATTACCGCTCGGAGCCAATGAGGGAAAGACTGAAAAGGCATGAAGATCCCGCCTATATTTTCAGCTCTTATGTGCATGGAGATCCGGCGACTCCTGTTCTGGAAACGTATCCCGGGGATGAGCTGATGATCCGGCTGATAGATGGTGCGCATGAGGAACAGCACGCGTTTAATATAACAGGAATGGCATGGCGGAAAGAACCGGCGGATGAACGGTCTCCATGGTCGGTTTCGCAGACAACCGGAGTCTCCGAGGCATTTAATTTTAACATCAAAGATCCGTATCAGCCGGGAGACTATCTGTACTATTTCGGCGGTATTGATGATGCATGGCTGGGGCTTTGGGGGATTGTCCGGGCTTATGACAGATATCATAAAGGCTTAAAGCCGCTCTGCAAAGGAAAAGATATGATTCTGCCGCTGCCGCCGTGCCCGGGCAAAGATGACGTGGTAAGACACTATGAAGTGGCGGCGGTTCAGACAAAACTTATTTATAACCGCTACGGGGATTATGACCCGGACGGACTGATATTTGTCCCGCTGGAAGATGCGGACCGCGTGCTGGCCGGCAAGTATAATCCGAAGCCTTTGATACTGCGTGCAAATGTGGGAGACTGGCTGGAGATTACGCTTCACAATCTTCTGGATCCGAACCGTCCGGTTCCTTATTTTGACTATCCGACTGTGCCGCTTGAGCTGAAGCATAAGCCTTCAGACAGAGTTTCTTTGAATCCACAGTTTCTGAAATACGATCCTGTCGGTGATTCGGGGATCAATGTGGGCTATAATCCGAAAGAGCAGACGGTGGGAATTGGCGAGAGCAAACGCTATTTCTGGAAGGCGGACCGTGAATATGGGGCATGCATTTTACAGTCCTTCGGCGATATGAGAAATCACAGATATCACGGATTATTCGGAGCGGTTATCGTAGAACCGGCAGGAGCGAAATGGTATGAGAATTTTACGAAAAAGCAGAATCCATTTGCAGAACAGGCGGTGATAACGGCGCCGGGGACAGAGTCTTTCCGGGAATATGTATTGTTCATTCAGAATGGAATCCGGCTGCTGGACGCGCAGGGGAATCTGGTTCAGACGGCAGCGGGGCATGGCGGAGACCCGGTGGAGACAGAGGATACCGGCGAGAAAGGGTATAATTACCGCTCAGAACGATTCGCAAACCGGCTTTCAAGAGATAACCGGGTGTGGAAAGTATTCAGCAGCAAGGTTCATGGAGATCCGGCTACGCCTGTATTTAGGGCGTATACCGGGGACAGAGCCATTTTCCGGACCATGATGCCTGCGGATAAGCCGAGAAATGTCTCGCTGGCCATTCACGGACATCTGTGGCGGGAACAGCCAAAAGACGACTTGTCCCGGGAAATCCCGATTCAGGGAGGAATCAGTATCGGGAACCGCTTCGATATGGAACTGAAAGGCGGAGCCTCCTGTCCGGGTGATTATCTATATCGCTCGGGAAGCTTTGGCTGGGATGTAGAATCAGGCATGTGGGGGATATTCCGCGTGATGAAACAGGGCATACGGTGCAGATGCAAAAAAATATGCGGGAAAATACTAAAGAAGCGGCGAAATAGCTGATTTTTATTGCATTCCCCAACCTCATGGTCTATACTACGCTTATGGATTCGGACTGGAGGAACACGAAGGATGCAGGTGACAGAAAAACTTACAAGACCACTGACTGAGGCGAAGTATTTAAATGCGGATAATGCGGACCGGTATCGGAGCATTATGCGCATTTTTTATGAGAATTATGAGAAGTTGAAATACTGGATGTACCAGGAGGAGGTCTATGCGGAGATGACTGCGGATCCGTATTTTGCCGATTACCGGATGGAGCAGTGCCAGCAGGATCTGGCGATGCTGACAGAGTGGAAGAACCTGAATACGCTCCAGGATACCCGCAGGGTAACTTCTATCGAAGAGTTTAAGAATAAGAAGTTCCGCTATCAGATGTCTGAGTACAGTGTGGAAATCGAGCGTCTGGTGATCCGTCTGGAGAATCTGCTTGTTGAGGGCGCTTCGCTGGAACCTACGCTGTTGGAGCGGATACGTCTGAATGTGGAGCGGTTCCCAAAGATGGGCGGGGAGGATGCGGGAACGGTTTATTCCTGGTGGAATGACCTGAACAATGATTTCATCCGTCTGAACCAGAATTATCAGGACTATATCCGTGATCTGAACAGTGTGAAGGCGGAGGAGATGATGCGGACGAAAGAGTTTCTGGTGTTTAAGGACAAGCTGGTGGAATATCTGCGCAGCTTTATTAAAGGGCTCCAGAAGAACGTGGGAGTGATTGAGGAAACTCTGCGCCTCCTTGATCCGGAGCTCTTAAAGTCTGTGCTGGATAAGGTAAATGATTATGAGATGTCGATTCCCAGGATGGATGTGGAAGTTTCCCGGGAGATGATAGAGGAGAATACGAAGGGGCGGTTTGAGAATATCCGAAACTGGTTTGTATCAGGGGATGGCCGTGAGAATGAGGCGGGCCGGCTCTTTGACGCGACCAATGAGATCATACGCAGGATCACACGCTATGCCGCTCAGATCAGCGAAAAGAATGCCCTGGGAGCGAACCGGCGGGAAGAGTACAGAAAAGTGGCGGAGATCTTCCTGCGCTGCGGGGATATGGACGAGGCCCACAAAATGTCTGCCATGGTATTCGGACTGGAGCGGCCTTTACACTTAAGAGCGGAGGCGGAGCGTGAGACGGACAGCATGAATCAGAGCGTTTATGAGGAAGCGGCGGCTGAGATTACACTGAAGCCAAGAGTTAGGACTTACCGGGAAAAATCCGGGCGCACCTCCATTCGGAATACCGCAGAGGAAAAGGCAAAGGCGAGGCGGCAGGCGGTGGAGCAGATGAAGAAGGACTGGAAGAGGATTGGTGAGCTGGAGCAGGACGGAAAGATTGATTTCGCAGAGCTGCCCGTGATCGAACCGAGAGTCAGGGAGATCCTTCTGAAATGGCTGTCCGACGCGCTGGAGGATGCGGACTATACCGCAAGAACCGAGGATGGAAGAGATTTTACGCTTGATATGTCTCATGCAGATGAACGCTGTGTGGTGCGGTGTGAAGACGGGAACTTTACAATGCCGAAGATGAGCATTGTATTTCAGGGAGGAGCCTTATCATGAAGGAACTGGAAACGCTGCTTGAGAGGCGCTGGGTTTTGAAATCTGAGGACCGGGAGCTGTATTATAAAATACGGGATTCGATCGGGGAGATCCGGAAGTTTGCCACGGAGAAGATGGGCTGTCAGGTGATTGAGAATGCCCTGCTTGTAAAGATGGAAAAGATCCCGGCCCTGCCGGAGGTGTGCATGGGAATCAGAGATTTTACCTCACAGGAAGAGTACGCCTTTCTGTGTATTCTTCTGATGTTCCTGGAAGACCGGGACGCACAGGAGCAGTTTATCCTCTCTCAGCTGACCGAGTATATAGCCGCAAATATGCCGGGAGAGGGCGTGGACTGGACGTTATATACGAGCCGCAGGCGGCTGGTGAAAGTGCTGCGGTATGCGGCGGCTGAGGGAATCATCCGTGTGACGGACGGGAGCGACGACGCGTTTATGGATCAGGAGACAGGGGAAGTGCTGTATGAGAATACCGGGGCGTCCAGATATTTTATGCGGAATTTCAGCAGGGACATTATGGAGTACAGCCGCCCGGAAGATTTTCAGGAGAGCGACTGGTTCGCCATGGATGAGGACCGGGGGATCGCCAGGAGACACAGAGTGTACAAGAGGCTCCTCTTCTCTGTGGGAATGTACCGGGGAGAAGGGGCGGACGAGGATTTTGAATATCTGAAATATTACGGCAGGAGGCTGGCGGATGATCTGGAGCAGAACTTTCAGTGTCAGCTTCATATCCACCGGGGAAGCGCATTTTTCATGCAGGGAGAGGACTGCCGGATCGGAGAGACATTCCCGGGGAATACGGGAATGTCGGACATCCTGCTCCTGTGCTGCGGCGAGATAAGGAAAAAGGTGGAGAGCGGCGCCTGGGAGCCGCGGAAGGATGACATGATCGCTGTGCAGATCGTGGAGTTTGAACAGCTGCTCCGTCAGGTGAAGACAGAGTACGGACAGGGATTCATCAAGGGATACCGGGAGATGCCGGAAGGAGAGTTCATCCGCCAGGTGGAGGATGAGATGGAGCGCTGGATGCTGATCCGGAGAAATGTCCGGGAACAGACCGTGCTCATCTGTCCGGCGGCAGGAAAGATGGAAGGGCACTATCCGGCGGACTTTATGGATGGCCAGAAGAAAGGAGAAACAGGACAATGAACAGCAGATGGCAGGCGAGCAGGATCGGATTGATCAATTTCTGGTATTATGATGAACAGGAATTCCCCTTCGTCAAGGGGCGCATGCTTTTAAGGGGTTCCAACGGATCAGGGAAATCCGTTACCATGCAGAGCGTCATCCCCCTTCTTCTGGATGGAAATATGAGCCCGGAGCGTCTGGATCCTTTTGGCTCCAGAGACCGGAAGATGAGCAGTTATCTGCTGGAGGAAGACGACGGGCGTGACGAGAGGACGGGATATCTGTACTTGGAATTTAAACGGCAGGAGAGCGACACCTGGCTGACCGTGGGCATGGGGATCCGCGCCCGGCGGGGAAAGCCGCTGGATAAGTGGTATTTCAGCCTGACAGACGGAAGGAGAGTGGGGAAGGATTTCCAGCTCTATAAGGAAATGGGCGAGAAGGTGACGCTCTCGAAAAAGGAGCTGGAGAACCGGATCGCCGGAGGCGGACAGGTTTTTGACCGGCAGGCGGACTATATGGAATACGTCAACCGCCAGGTCTTTGGCTTTGAGACTGTAGAAGAATATAAGGAAATGATCGATCTTTTGATCCAGCTCCGAACGCCTAAGCTGTCCAAAGATTTTAAGCCTTCCGTGGTCAATGACATTTTAAGCGATTCCTTGCAGCCTTTGTCAGATGAGGACCTGCGTCCTATGTCCGAGGCTATTGAAAACATGGATACCATGAATATGAATCTGAAAGCCAGAGAAGCGGGATATCAGGCTGCGGAGAAGATACAGAAAGTGCTGGACCGCTATAATCGGCTGGTTCTTTTCGAGAAGGCGGATCGCTGCTGTGAGAATCAGAAAAAACTTTCGGAAGCGGAGCAGGAGGAAAAAGTCCGGGCCGGGGAGCTGGAGCGCAGCCAAAAGCGTGTCCGGGAGCTGGAGCGCGAAATGTCCGAACTGGACGCACGCAGAGACGCCATGGAGAAAGAGCGGGATTCCTTAAGCAAAAGCGACGCGGTCAGCCTGAAAAGCCGGGAGATGGATCTGGCTTCCAGAATCAGGACAAGAGAAGAACTCCTGGCAGAGAAGACACGTCAGCTGGAAGCAAAACAGGAACAGTATGTGGAGATAGAGGACAAAAAGAAACAGGAAGAAGGCAGGGCCTGGGAAAAGGAGCAGGAGCTTGACAGCATTCTGGAGGAAATGCAGTCAGAAGCAGAGGAGATGTCCTTTGATGAGCATGAGTTTTTCGAGGCGGAGCTGAAAGAAAATATCCACAGTGTATTTTCCTGGGAGACGCATGAGGCGCAGTTTCAGAAGGTAAAGGATGAGATCAGCAGGGGAACGGAGCTTCTCAGGGAGGCGGAGACGCGCCAGAGAGAGGCCGATGATCTTCTGAAGAGAAGGGAGCGCCAGCAGAGGGAGACTGACGCGGCGCAGCGCCGGGAGAGCGAACTGGAAGCGGTGCTAACCCAGGTGGAAAATGAGTGGAAAGAGAAACTGTACAGCTGGAACGGACAGAACCGGGAGCTGAAATTTACCCCGGAGCAGATGCGCCTGATGGCACGGTTTGCGGACGATTATGGGGAGGATTCAGATTTTGCCGAAGTGCGCCGGATCGCGGCGGATCTGTGGATCGAGAGAAAAGGCGGGATAGACGGAGAAGTCCGGAAACGGCAGGATGAGCTGAGCGGACTGGAGCAGGCCCATCAGGAGATCGCAGAGGAGCTTGACCAGTGGGAGAACAGCAGAGAACCGGAACCACCCCGGAGCGAAGCGGTGAAAATGAACAGGGACAGGCTTCGCAGACTGGGAATCCCTTATGAGGAATTCTACAAGGTGGTGGAGTTCGGGAAAGAGCTGATTCAGGATCAGGAGGCCTGCGGAAGGCTGGAGGAAGCGCTTCTGGAGATGGGGATCCTGGACGCGCTGGTGATTGAGGAACAGTACCGGGAGCAGGTGATGAAAGCAGATCCGGGATGCGCGGACCGGTATCTGTTCGTACAGCCACATCACGCGGAAAACAGCCTGCTGGATCTGCTGGATCTGAACGATTCGGTGAACGATATCTTTTTTAACCAGAGAATCACCGGGATCCTTGGGAATATTGCAGTGAGCGGGAGAAAGACTGCTGTGGAGGATGCGCCGTCCGTGACGGTGGTTTACCCGGACGGATCGTATCAGATCGGAGTGGTCAGCGGAACAGTCTCAGGCGCTCACGAAGCTGGATTCATCGGCGTTCAGGCCAGGGAGCGGAACCGCCAGGCGAAAATCGCCTCCTGTCGGGAGATGCTGTCAGAGAATGAGGAGCGCCAGAAGATCGTAAAGGAGGAGCTGTCTACTCTGGAACAGCGCGCTGCCCGGCTGAAGGAAGAGTACGGGAACCTTCCGGACGATACAGATATGCGGGAAGCACGGCGGATGCTCTTTGACGCCAGACGGACAGTGGAGCGTATGAGGGAAGAGGGCGCACGGCTGGAAAAAGAACTGCTGGAAGTCAGCGAGGCTTTAAAAGAGCTTAAGCGCCAGGCGGCGGAGATCGCCCAGAGGCTCTACCTGACCTGCAGCTATGAGACATTCCGCAGGGCGGAGTCGGCGGCCGCAGATTACAGACAGCATTTCTATCAGCTCAGATCCGGGCATGAACTCTTCCTCCAGATCTGCGCGCATCAGGAAGAGCTGAAAGAGCGCCTGGAAATCCTTGACGCCGAGACGGATCAGATTCGGTATGAGGAGGGCAGCGCCCGCCGGGAGCTTAAGAAAGAGCAGGAGGAGTACGATTCCGTTCTGCGCCAGCTGGAACTGACAGACTATGAGCAGATCCGCCAGAAGCTGGACGAGTGCATGCAGTGGCTGAAAGATTATCCGCAGCGGCTCCAGTCCTGTGTGGCGGAAAAGACGCAGAACCAGGAAAGGATCCGGGTGCTTACGGAACAGGCAGGGCAGAATGAAGAGCGCATGAAGGAACTTCGCCGCAGGCAGGAATATCTTGCGAAATGCTTTGAGGCGGAGAAGAATTTAAAATATGTGATACAGACGGAGACAGTGCCGGAAAGCGCGGAAGAGATCCGCAGTTCTCTCGAACCTGAATGCAGGGATATGGATAAGGAGCAGATCATCCGCAGCCTGAATCAGGTTTACTTTGAGAACCGTGGATTCCTGACAGACTATCAGATCATGCAGACGGAGCTTTTTGAAGAGCTGGATGGGGAGGCGCAGAGGGGCGATCCGTCAGCGAAGCGGCTTGATATCGCGGCCCGCTACCAGGGCGTGCGGATTCCGTTCGGACGCCTGCTGACTCATTTGTCGGAAGAAATCGCGGAGCTGAAAGATCTGATCAAAGCCGGTGACAGGGAGCTCTTTGAGGACATCCTGGCAAATACGGTGAGCCGGAAGATCCGGGGCAAGATCAACAGTTCCAATGCCTGGGTGGAGAAGATGAATTCCCTGATGGGAGCCATGAATACATCCAGCGGGCTGAAGCTGAACTTAAGGTGGCGCAGTCGGACAGCGGAGACGGAGGATCAGCTGGATACAAGAGAGCTGGTGGAGCTTCTGAAGAAGGACTACAGGCTCATGAGGGAGGACGAAGCGGCGAAGCTGTCCGACCATTTCCGATCGAAAGTGGAAGAGGCGAGGAGACACGCGCGGGACAGCGGAGGTATGATTTCATTCTATCAGGTGATGAAGGAGACACTGGATTATAGGAAATGGTTTGAGTTCCAGCTCTTTTTCCAGAAAGGCGGGGAGAGAGTGAAAGAACTGACGAACAGCGTCTTCGGAACATTCAGCGGCGGCGAGAAAGCCATGGCCATGTACGTGCCGCTTTTCTCGGCTGTTGTGGCGAAGTACGAGGGCGGCCGCCCCGACGCTCCGCGGCTGATCTCCCTGGACGAGGCATTTGCAGGGGTGGACAACAGGAACATCCGGGATATGTTCCGCCTGATGACAGAATTCCAGTTTGACTTTATCATCAATTCCCAGGTATTGTGGGGCGACTGCGATACACTGGACGCACTTGCGATCTATCAGCTCCTGCGTCCGGAGAACGCGAAATTCGTGACAGTTATGCCCTATCTGTGGAACGGCCATGCCCGGGTAATGCTGGAGGATGAGGCTGAGATGGAAGAGCGGGCGGTTCAGGAAGTGAAGCAGTGAAATAAAAAATGCGGAAGTGATGCGGCGCAGACTGCACGAACGTGAGCTGTGGAGAAAGGAGGTCCGGGACATCATGGAGAGAGGGTCTGCTGATGAAAAACTGAAAAAAGAGTGTCAGCAGTATTTCCGGCAGCGCCCGGTCTTTGGACGGCTTCTGAGAGGGTTCCGGGAGAAATATCGTTCTTATGGGAAATTTGCCGGGACAGTGATCCTGAAAAACCTGAAAGAGTCAGAGCGGGATGATCTGGAAGGATTCCTCCTGCGCAATTATCACGGGAAAAAGTCAGCTTCCGTCTCAGCGGAACTCTTCGAGCGTGCGATGGCGGAAAGCAGGTTCGCGGGGCTCACCGGGAAGGATGTTCTGGAACTGTATTTTCAGGAACCTGTGCAGGGAAAAAAGGAGCAGAGACAGCAGGAGGAACGGCAGTGGACAGAACTGCTGAGCAGGGTAAAAGCAGAAAATGCACAAGCCGGCGGCATGAGTATGCAGTGGATCAGTGAAATGCAAATGCAGGGCGGCGGAGAGGACGAGAAGGAAGAGTGTGTTCCAGAGTACGATGCCGCGTACCGGCCTTCGGAAGAATTCTCTGCCTATCTGAAAAAGCGTTACCGGGAATCAGGAAAAGACTTTACGGAAGCAGAGCGTCTGCTGGGGCTTGGGATACGGATCCTGGATGGGCTTTCGGCGGGAAAAATGGCGGCGCGGGTGTCAGACAGCCGGGTTGGAGAGCGGGAAAATGAAAGGACAGAGGAGAAAAAATACATCCGCTATCTTGCGGTGTTTGCGGCGGAAATAACCGGGAATCCTCACGCGTTTGACGATGGTACAAAGGATGGAAAGTATCTGGAACTGCTGGTAAAGTGGTATGTGCAGCATATTAATCCCGACAATGCGAGCGGCAGTTTCGAAAAAGAGACAGAGACGGGCGATATCGCAGAAGCGGCTGGGGCGCATAAGAGGGCTGGTAAAGGGAACAGAGAATTTCTGACATATAAGGAATTTCCGGCATACAGGAAACAGCGTCTGTATCTGCGGGCCGGAATCCTGCGGGACGATGTATCGAATTATGCCCTTGCGGCGGGAATCCGTGCGGAGAATAGAGATGGAAAGCTTCACGCGGGCATGGAAGGATTTTTCGAAGAAGGTGAGCCTGTGCAGATCCCTCTCTCTGTGATCGCGGGATGGAAGTCCGCATTCTGTCCGGGAAACAAGATGTATATTGTGGAAAATCCGTCTGTATATGCTGTGCTTTGTGGAAAATGGGAGAAAAACTGCGGGCTGATGTGTATGAATGGACAGCCCAGATTCAGCTCGCTTCTGCTCCTGGAGCTTCTGGCAGAGTCCGGGGCAGAGGTGTGGTATGCCGGAGACATTGACCCGGAGGGGCTTCTGATCGCTCAGAGACTCAAACGTTATTACCGGGGAAAGTTCCACTTCTGGCATATGTCGGCGGAAGATTATGAGATATGTATATCAGGAGAAGAACTATCGCAGAGAAGGCTGCGGATGCTTGACAGAGTAGATGAGCCAGAACTAAGAGATACGGCTGAGCTTGTGAAGCAGAAGGGGAAAGCCGGATATCAGGAGAATATGCTGAATTGTTATGATATACGAGCGTAAAAACTAGTACACCGTCCGACAAATTTGCGAAACGGTGTACTAGAGAAAGGAAGAATACAGGAAAGCGCGGTGCAGACAAAGATGAGACGAAAAGAAAGAGGAAGCTGTGAGACATGTGCATTCTATATATACGATGATGAATACGGCGCGTATCTGTGCGATATGAACATGGACGAGGACGATTATGTCAGGATCATGTCAGACAGGTATTATCAGTGCCCGTATTACAGAAATGGGGATGAGTATGCAGTTGTGAGGAGCCAGATGTAATAGAAAGAGAACCTGCGCTGGATAAAATCTATTTTGATCGTTCTAAAAGGCTTAGTGCTTGCGGGATTAAAATAGGCAAGGGGGATTGCTTGTTATTTATGTGAGGCAATGATAGTATAAATACATATTATCCGATTCGCAATTCCATGAGGAACAGTCAAATTGGGAGGAATGTATAATGGGCAGAACATTTAATATTACAGCGGACTGTAAACCGTCGCTTCACTATATGGTCGATATATCGGGGCGTCTTCAGCAGATAAAAAAGATGGTCGATGCAGGTCAGTATTTTACAATTAACCGTGCCCGGCAATATGGAAAAACTACAACATTGCGTGCATTGTCGAAATACCTGGTACAGGAGTATGTTGTAATAAGTCTTGACTTTCAGCTGATGAGCCATAAAGATTTTGAGGAAGAGAGCGCATTCGTAAAAGCATTTTCAGAAGCGGTTATTCGTAAAGCCGGAGGGGAGAATGAAATGCCTTCTGAAATCAGAAAAGAACTTCAGGATTTGAGCGGAAATGGGAAGGAAGCCGTGATGGCCCGTCTGTTCGAAATCCTGAGTTCATGGTGTGAAATATCGGAAAAGCCGATTGTTTTGATCATTGATGAAGTAGATAGTGCCTCAAATAATCAGGTTTTTCTTGATTTCCTTTCTCAGCTGAGGGGATATTACATTGACAGAGACGTCACTCCTGCCTTTCAATCAGTAATACTTGCAGGGGTTTACGATATAAAAAATATAAAGAGAAAAATACGGGCTGATGAAGAACATAAGAATAACAGTCCCTGGAATATTGCGGCAAAATTTCGCGTTGACATGAGCTTTTCGCAGAAAGATATTGCCGGAATGCTTGAAGACTATGAGAGGGATTACCGTACCGGTATGGATATTAATGCCATGGCAGAACTGATTTATGATTATACTTCAGGTTATCCCTACCTTGTGTCATGGCTGTGTAAATGCATTGATGAAGAAATTTCAGGCAGAAGTGATTTCCCGGATAAAAAATCTGCATGGACAAAAAGTGGTTTTCTCGAGGCAGAAAAAATACTTTTAAGTGAGAAAAATACATTATTTGAGTCACTTGTAAATAAGATTACAGATTATCCGGAATTGAAGAATGTTCTGTATGAACTGCTTTTTACAGGGAAAGCGATTCCCTATAATCCACTGAATAAATATATTGAAACTGCAGAAATGTTCGGATTTATTAAAAATGAAAACGGAAGTGCTGTAATTTCAAATAGAATTTTTGAAATGGTTCTGTACAATCTTTTTATATCTGAAGAATATATGAACAGTAAGATATATGACGCCGGACTGCGTGACAGGAATCAGTTTATAATCGGCGGGCATCTGAATATGCGAAAAGTTCTGGAAAAATTTGTCGAAACTTTTGAATACCTGTACGGAGATCGGAATGACAGTTTTCTTGAAGAGGCAGGACGAAGATACTTTATGCTTTTTTTAAAGCCGATTATAAACGGTACGGGCAACTGTTATGTGGAACCGGAGACACGAAACAGGGAAAGAATGGATCTGGTTGTTGATTACCGGGGGGAACAATTTGTCGTGGAGCTGAAGATATGGCATGGAGATGCTTATAATAAGCGGGGCGAAGCGCAGATTGCGGAATATCTGGAATATTATGGACTGAAGAAGGGGTATATGATCAGCTTTAACTTCAATAAAAAGAAAGAGATTGGAGTTAAGGAAATTATACTGGGAGATAAGATGCTGATAGAAGCAGTAGTATAATTATAAATAAAGTATAAGGGGTACAACCGATGTCTCAAAAAAATTATGTCAGAGTTGACGGCCGTCTGCTTCAGACGGATAAGAAATATTCACAGTTGAAATTAAATATCTGGATCAGATTGTGGACGGCGTTTATGAAAGGATTGAAGCGGCAGGAAGATGAATATAAAGGAGGAGTCTTATGAACAAACAATGGAAGAAATTTGATGAATTAACGGACAGGTGCTACACAGATATGATTCAAAATTCGGCTGATATGAAGAACTGGAATAACTGTTTCAGACAGCTGACGGAGATTATATCAGACGGCCGCGCCCAGAATCCGGATTTTGCAAGAGAACTTTATCTGCTGGATGATGAGACGGATTACGAACATGGCGTAGAGGGATGGCTGGAGGATTATCTTGACGAGCTGGACATGCATGAGAAGTATGACGAGCTGGAGGCGGTGTGCCGGAAGCTGCTGGAGATATTTGCCTGGGAAGAAGAATATCCTTCTGATATTCGTTTCAGTCTGACATCTGCTATGAGAAATCAGGGGAAAGCAGAAGAAGCTCTGAGTTATTGTGAGGATTGGGCGGCGAAGGAAACGGATAATCCGTATGCTGCCGCTGCACTGATTTATGCCAAAATGGGTGTGAATGATCTGGAAGGTGCAGAAGAGGTTGTCAGACGGTATATATCAGACGACACTGAATGTGGTGAAGAGAATGATATGATTTTTATAGCGGCAATGCGGCTGTATCAGAAGAACGGAAATAAGAAAATGGAAAAAGAAATGAATCATGCCATAGAAGAATATGATAAAAAGGTGGAGGAAGAGCTGCTGGCAGCAGATGACGAGGAATTCGATCTCTGGGATGACGAAGACTTTGATTCCATAGATAAGGCGCTGCCTTTCGACTGGCATATGTAAAGCCGCGCTTTGTGCCTGCCGCGGCCGGCGCTGCCGATTTACTCATCGCCGGGTGCACTGCCCCGGAGAAAGGGTAGAAAGATGAAGAAGGATAACGTAAAAGCAATGTAACAACCGGCGTCTGAAGTCTGCCGGGAATTTCAGATCTTCTGCGGCTATGTGCTTCAGGATACGGTAAAACTGGCAAAGAAGTCGGGTTATATCAGCAAAAAGGACTGCTTTGAGCTGGATTCACGCTTACGGGCCAGAGAGAACTTTGAAAGACCAACCCGTTTTCAGATTAAATATCCTGTTATAAATTATTTCTATTTCGCTGCGTTAAAGTACCGCATTCTTGAAAAGAATGCCAGAGAGACAGGCTTAATAAAAGGCGAAAACTATGAGATTTTCCAGGCTGCCTCATCAATAGAAAAATATATATTTTTTGTTATAGTTCTGCTGACTGAAAATAAGTTCCTGGAGCATGAAATGGAATTTCAAATGCAGATGTGGCAGCTGATGTCCTGGATGGAAAGAGCCCGCCCGGCTGTGGGGAAAATTTATCAGCTCCCTGCCAGAACTGTGTCTGGATATGAAGGCAGCCGTCCAGTGCTTATGCCATATCTGGAGGAGCTTGGGATAATAAATATAATCCAGACAGCGGCGTATAAGAAATGGGAAGAGGTACTGTATTGGAAGATAAAAATACAGCCCTTATATGAACTCTTTTATGATATGTATGATCAGATACATCATAATTACGAACAGATGTATGACGAGGGTGCTCTGAACTTCTTTTTCGGATCTTATCTGGAAGAAAAATTTCCCGGGAACAGGACCGGGAATATTGAGAAAATGTTTGAGGAAGATAAGACGGACTACTCAGGGGAAAAAGCTGAACTGGAGATTAGAGTCAGGCATGGCGACTGCATTAGAATTGTCTGTATGAATCTGTCAGATACATTATATGACCTTCACAGGACGATACAATCAGTATTTGAGTTCGATGACGATCATCTATACGAGTTCTATGTGGGACAGGGAATGTTAAAGGAAACTTATGCGCCGGAAGGGGCAGCGGCTTCCGGGGAGGAGCTGCCGGTGGAAGAGACTGCGCTGGGAGACCTGGGGCTGAAAAAGGGAATGAAGTTCTCCTATCTGTTTGACTTCGGCGATATGTGGTGGTTTGACATAAAGGTGCTGGAAATATCGGAAGGAAGTGTAGACAGCCCGATACTGGTCAAGGCGGTGAATCCGGTGCCGCAGCAGTATCCGGACTGGGAGTGAAAAACTATGCCCGCGGTATCGCGTAAGCAGACCGCGGGCTTTTTCTGCGCATTTCAAAAGCTGCAAGCGTTACATGCCATGCTTTTTCCGATAAGTAAACGATGACGGGTGATTCTTTCCCCATATAACATAGATGACAATGGATAATATGTTAAATACAGCCATTATTACAAACATCTGCGCATAGCCGAATGAAGAGATCAGTACACCGGCAATTCCACCGCCGATACCGATGCCGATATCATAAGCGCACAGGAAGGTGGAGTTGGCGCTGCCCCTTCTTTCCGGCGGCGCGATTGCAACAGCCATAGACTGGAGCGCCGGTTCAAGCCCTCCGAATCCATATCCGGCAAGTACGGCGGACAGCAGGTAAGTGGCGATATTGGGGGAAAGCCCCATCATGAGAAACGCCAGCAGCATTGCACCGTTGCAGGTATATGCAAATACACTCTCACCGTAGCGGTCAGTCACTTTCCCGGCCAGCAGACGGGTGGCAAGAAGCGCAGCCGCCATAATCGCAAAGAAGATCCCGCCGCTTGGCAGATTCTGTTCTGCGGCAAACTTGGCAGTAAAGTTCTCCAGCGCGCCATAGGTCAGCATGAATACTAGCGCTGTCGCAGAAGCAGGAACAGCATCCTTGTCAATCAGCCCTTTCAAATTCAGCGGCTTTTTCTCAACTTCGACTTTCGGAGTCTTCAGTATCAGAAAAAGAATCAGCGCGATAACAATAGAAATAGCCGCGAACAGGAACAACGTTGTAAATCCCATGGAATCCATCAGCGCAAGGCCCAAAGCCGGCGCAACCGCCGTTGCAAGAGCTGTCGCCAGTCCGAACATGCCCATACCTTCGGCGAATCTGGGCTTGGGGATAATATCTGTGGCGATTGTTGACGTTGAAGTATTCGAGAACGCCAGAGACGCTCCATGAATCATGCGGCATACGAAGGCAAGATAGATTGTGGCAAATACCAGATAGCCCACAGGCATCAGAGCCATTCCGCATAAACCGATGACCAGAATGATTTTCCGTTTCCCATTGTCCAGCATCCATCCGATAAACGGACGGAATACAACGGCGATTATGGAAAATAATGCCGCGGCAAATCCTGATACTGCTTCCGAACCTCCCAGGTATTCAATATAGAATGGAAATGTGGAAAGGATCATCAGGTGGTTCATAAAAACCAGAAAATTGATGATAATGATTAATACAAAGTCTTTATTCCACAGTTTAACTGTTTGTTCCTGCATGTTATTTTCCTCCCTGATTTAGAAATTTTATGCAATAAAAGAAGCAGCCTTTTCCGTAAGCGCCGCAACCGGACTTACGCAAAAAAGCTGCTCATTGCTCAATTATTATAGCACAGCCGTTTGAAAAACGGTAAGAGAAAATTTTAAGTTTTGAAATAGTGCGGGCTGATCTGTTGCTTTTATTCAGCCTTTCTCTTTACAAGTTCCTTTCCGGATGTCACAACAATGGTAACTCCAAGGATCATCAGCAGTACTGCGACGATCAGCTGAAGCCCTTCCACCATAAACACGCCTGTTCCGGCGGAGAATGCGCCGACCAGTGAGATGAATCTCTGCACCAGCGCTGTAAATGTTACGATCAGCATGATCACAAACGGAGGAACCAGAGTCCTGAGTTCGCGTCCTGTCACTTTCAGGAATACGCACAGTGTGATCAGTACGAGTGCGCTCAGCAGCTGGTTTGCGCTTCCGAACAAAGGCCAGATGTTAGAGTAGCCGACCTGTGTCAGGATATAACCGAATACGAGTGTGATGATCGTGGCAAAGTATTTATTGCACAGTACTTTTCTCCAGCCCTCAGCGTGCTCCATATCATCCACGCTGAACAGCTCCTGGAATGACATACGGCCGATACGGGCAACTGAGTCCAGGGTAGTAAATGCCAGGGCGGATACACACATGGTCATAAAGCTCTGCGCCACATAAACCGGGATGCCGAACATCTCAAGGAATCCTGCAACTCCTGATGAGAAGATCTGGAATGGTGTTCCTACAGCCGCTGTTCCGTCCGCGCTTGCAGCGGCTCCTGCCACGCAGAGCGCGATGACAGCCAGAAGGCTTTCAAGAACCATTGCGCCGTAACCGACTTTAAGCATATCTTTTTCATTTGAGATTGTCTTGGACGAAGTACCGGAAGATACCAGGCTGTGGAATCCGGATACTGCGCCGCAGGCAACCGTTACGAACAGGATCGGGAAAAGTGTTCCCAGGCTCTCGTTTTCAAATCCGGTAAATGCCGGAAGATTCATAGCCGGATGCGCAAAGATAAGTCCAAGCACTGCCCCGACGATCATTCCGACAAACATAAACGTGGACATAAAGTCTCTTGGCTGCATTACAAACCACATCGGAAGTACTGCGGCAAGAAAGATATAGGCAAATGCAATGTATACCCACATATCTTTGCCCAGAAGTACCGGGAAATTCATACCAAAAACGAATGCTAGAACCGTGCATACCAGGCCGAAGACAACTTCCTTCCAGCCTGTAAGCTTTATCTTGTGCTGGGTTACGCCGAATACTACGGCAAACAGGATAAAGAACAGAGAAATACTTCCTGCGGCTCCGTTAACCTGCGCACTCTCAGATAATGTCCGCACACCATCTGTTACAACATAGGCGTCGAATGTGCCTGCCACCATATCCGCAAAAGCGGCGATAACGATCAGACAGAAAAGCCAGCAGAACCCGAGGAACAGCTTGCGTCCTGTTTTGCCGATGTATTTTTCAATCAGAAGTCCCATGGATTTTCCGTCATTTTTTACGCTGGCGTAGAGCGCGCCGAAGTCAGTCACAGCTCCGAAGAAAATGCCGCCCAGGATGATCCACAGTAGAACCGGCAGCCATCCGAACGCTGCCGCCTGGATTGCTCCTGTGACAGGGCCGGCTCCCGCGATAGAAGAAAACTGATGGGCAAATACGGTCCATCCGTCTGTAGGCACATAGTCCTGGCCGTCGTTATGTATAACGGCAGGCGTTTTGGCCGTGGGATCTATTCCCCATTTTTTTGCCAGCCAGCGTCCATACAAAGCATAAGCAGCTATGAGGCATACAGCGGCGATTAATACGATTACAAGTGTGTTCATAATGCTTCACTCTCCTTTTGATTTTATAAAACAGCAGGTTGCAGAATGCATGCCTGTGCAGGCATGTTCGGATAAAAGCCAGACTTTAGAAAAACTTATGCTGCGCAGCTTTTCCGCAAATAAAAATCGCCTTCTGGCAGATATGCTCTGTCAGAAGACGAAGTAAAATTCTCCGCGTTACCACTTCTGTTACCGGGAATCCCGGTCTCTCAATCCTGTCGTCTGGCATACTATTTCTTTTTCCAAAATGTCTGCCGGATTAACAGGTTTCCTTATAACGGAGGAATTCCGGTCCGGGTTACTGCTGAGTAGTTTCACCCTGACTGCTCGCAGGTGATGGCTGTCCTGATCATGCTGTCCCCTCGCACCATCCGGGAACTCTCTGAAAACATATCCGTCAGGAAAGTCCTGTCCTGTTCTTCGCGTTGGCTTTTTTTCAATCCGATCTTATTATAGCGCATAATTTCAGAATGTCAAGAAAAATAGAGTGCAATCTGTTTTGCGGCGGTTCAGCTATAAAGTTCACTAATGTCCGAATGCAAAACGTTCGAAAACAGGGGCTATTTCTGAGACGTATTCTGCGGAG
>CALWTQ010000065.1 GCA_944384505.1 uncultured Mediterraneibacter sp. | reverse complement strand
AAGATAACAAAAGAAAACCCCTAACCCCTCATGAGTGAGGGGCAGGGGAGTTGAATAGGCGAAGCCTATTTTTTATGTAAAAACTGAATACAGAGCCCAGCGGGCTGAACTGTTGCGTTTTAGGAATTTGCCTGAAAAAAGTGTTGACAACAATAGAAAACTAGTGTACTATCTAACTATATCACTGATGCACAAGAAGAAATGATTGAACTGTTTGGAAAAAGGAGGAGCGGTATGGAATACAATACAGGCCTTCCCATCTATCTGCAGGTGATACATGAACTGAAAAAGAGGATGGTCAAAGGCGAGCTCCGTCCCGGGGAAAAGATGCCGTCCAGCCGTGATCTGGCAGTGGAATTTAAGGTAAATCAGAACACGGCGGCGCGTATCTACCGGGAGATGGAGCAGGCGGGATACTGTTACACGAGACGAGGAATAGGGACGTTTGTCTCAGAGGAGGAGAATATGTTTGAAGAATTGAAACAAGAGATGGCAGGAGAGCTTCTGACGAATTTCATGCATGAGATGAGAGATCTCGGTTTCAAAAAAGAAGATATTATCACGAGGATTACAGTTTATAAGGAGGATGAGGAACATGATGCTGGAGTGTAAAGAACTGACGAAGTGGTACGGAGGGGTTGAAGCCGCAGCTGGTCTGAATCTGGATCTGGAAGAAGGAAAGATCTACGGACTTCTCGGAGAAAACGGAAGCGGAAAGACAACATGGATGAAGATGATCGCAGGACTTACAAAGCCCGGACGGGGAGAGATCATCTATAAAGGACATCCGCTCTCATATTTAGATAAAGGCGAGATCGCCTATATGGCGACAGAATCGTTTTTCTATGATTTTATGAAAGTATCAGATGTGGGACAGTATTATAAGGAGTTCTTTTCGGACTTTGATCAGAAGCGCTATGGAGAACTGACAGAGCGGATGGGGATCGACTTATCCCGGAAGGTAAGAGATCTGTCCAGCGGTATGAGCGCGAAGGTAAAGCTGGCGGCAACGCTGGCCCGCAATGCGAAGCTCTGTCTCCTGGACGAACCCTTAAATGGAATTGACTATAAGGCCAGGGACGAGATCGTGAATTTGATTCTGGAAGAGGCAGACGGAAAGAAGACATTTGTAATTTCCACTCATCTTCTGGAAGAGGTAGAGAGCTTTATTGAATATGCTGTATTCATCAGGAACGGCCAGGTGATAGACAAGATCAATCTGGAGTCTGAGCGGATGAAGACGGGACGGACGCTTGGCGAAATCTATATGGACTTAATGTGAGGAGGAGCAGAGACATGGGAAAATTGATTAAATATGAATGGAAGAAACAGAGAGTGTCCAGGATGGTCATCCTTGTAATGCTCGCCGTTGGAATCGCGGCGTTTGCATGGGGGGTTCTTTTCGACAACACGAATATAGCGGGGATCTGTATGGTGTTAATGTTCTGCGGAGCCTTCCTGGTGCTTTTGTATACAGGAATTGAGAGTATACTTGTGCTGAACAGGGATCTGAGGACAAAGCAGAGCTATATGCTCTGGATGGTGCCAAAATCAGTGTGGGAAATCCTGGGAGCGAAATTCATCTCCGCATTTCTGCAGATGCTGTTCGCATTCGGAATCTTTTTGGCGGCAGGGTGCATCTGTCTTGGAATCAGTATCGTTGAAATCGGCGGGATCCGCGTGGCTGCAGACGCAGTCAGAGAATTTTTAGAGATCGGAATGAAGATTGATATTTCCTGGGTTGATCTTGTTATGTTTGCTGTCTATCTGTTCATAGGATGGATGGAGGTTATATTCGTGGGATTTCTGGCGGTGATTCTGGCCCGTACTGTTCTGGTGAATTCCAGGTTCGCAGGCATTGTATCAGTGGTTCTATTCTTCGTAATTAACTTTATTGTAGAGAGAGGATACTGGCTGATGTACCAGATTCCGGGGATTCACGGAGCGGATCTGCCGGGCGGGTGGAATCCGTGGGATATCGTGTTCTATGTTGCGGCCGCGGTCGTACTCTTCGGGATATCCGGCTGGCTGGCCGACAGAAAGCTGAGTGTATAAGAAACACTTTCATTGAACCGGTATAGAAAAAAAGCTGTCCCTTGCAGATGGTATTTCCAGCTGAGGGCCAGCTTTTCTGTTATTATTTGCACACGTCAATCCATTCTTTTGCCTGTGAATACTTTTCCAGCTCCTCACAGGTCATCTCCACCGCGGAGTTCGAGCTTCCCGCAGCGGGAAATACTGTCTCAAACCGCTTCATGGATACATCAAGGTATACGGCTGTACTTTTCGGATTGCCGAACGGGCAGACTCCGCCGATGGCGTGCCCGGTCAGCCGTTCTACATCCTCAGGAGAGAGCATTTTTGCCTTCATCCCGAAGAAATGCTTAAACTTGCTGTTGTCAATTTTCATATCTCCGGCCGTCACGATCAAGATTGCGGCATCCTTTTCCTTCGTGTAAAAAGAAAGCGTTTTGGCGATTCTGGCCGGCTCAACGCCCACCGCCTCCGCGGCCAGCTCCACAGTAGCGCTGGATACGGGAAATTCCAGGATCTCTTTCTCAATACTATTTTCTTTAAAGTAGTTTTTTACAATTTCAACAGACATAGTTAACCTTCCTTCTTTCTACAGGAATTCAGCCGACATCCGCCGGCTGAACCCCTGACTTGCAGTATTCCAGAATGATTGTACCAGCCCGAGAGAAAAAAAGCCAGTCCTTTATCAGTACAACAGCTATTTAGCGCACTAACAATTCCTGTGACTCACGTACGGAAGCGGAGCGGATGGTTTGCGATACGTATTCTGTGAAAGGGGACAGCCGGGAGATGTTCCGTTCCAGAATCCGGAAAATCTAGCAGGCCGAAGAGATGTTTAAATACAAAGCGGCGCTCCGGGCAACTCGCTCCGCTCAGACAATCCCTGCGCGCCGCTTAACAACATCTCTCCGCCCTCAAGATTTTCATCGGATTCCTCCAAAGTCACATCTCCCGGCTGTCCCCTTCCCCAGAAAGTATGCTCAAACCATCCGCTCCGCTTCCTGCGCATCTCCTGTCGGAAGTGTCATTGCTTAAATAGGCTGAACCGCGAAGTTGGCGCGGCTTGAGGGCTTTTAGCTGCGAAAGTCTTCCGGCCGCGCCTGCTTCTTGTGGCAACTATATAGTCACTGACATCCGATTTGAAAAGCCCAGAATACGTCTCAGAAACAGCCCCTGTTTTCGAACGTTTTGCATACGGGCGTTAGTGAACTAAATAGCTGTTCATTGCATTTTTAGCCATAACGTGGTAACATAAATCCCGGACAAAAGATTTGTCCGTAAATCACAGTAAGTATAATGATACGTGTGCGGGAGGTAAAGTGATGAAGAATGTTAATGTAAGAAAACTTGCTCTTGCGGGTATCCTGGTCGCGGTAGGAATTGTATGTTCCCCGCTGTCGATTCCGGTGGGAGCTTCCAAGTGTGCTCCGGTCCAGCATTTTATCAATATACTTGGAGGAGTGTTTTTAGGACCCGGCTATGCAGTGGGCATGGCGTTTGTTACAAGTCTTCTCAGAAATCTGATGGGGACGGGAACTCTGCTTGCGTTCCCGGGATCTATGTGCGGAGCGTTTTTATGCGGTATGCTGTATAAATACGGAAAGCATCTCCCATTGGCTTATCTGGGCGAGCTGTTTGGGACGTCTGTTATCGGAGGACTCTTAAGCTATCCGGTTGCAACTCTTATAATGGGGAGTGAGAGCGCGGTATTTGGATTTGTTATCCCGTTCTTTGTCTCCAGTTTTGGAGGAACGATTATCGCGGTGATTCTCGTGACAGCGATGAAGAAGATGAAAGTGTTTGACATCTATCTTGGGAATCTGGATGCGAAACCGCACCATGCAGGAAAATAAGTGGATATAGAAAAATGGGGAGCTTGCGATGAAAGCGGGCTGAGAGTAAGCTGGACTGCTTTGACCCACAACCTGATTTGGATAATGCCAACGTAGGGAGATACGGAGAGTAAATAACGCGGGTATACCTGAATCAGGTTTCCCGTTTTTCTTTTTTTACGAACTGTTTTTGCTCCTGCTGGGAGAACAGACCGTGCCGGTTCTGGCGGTCCGGTGTTTATTACAGGGAAGAATCAGATGGAAAATATCAATATGGAGAATGAGAAAAATGAGAGAATATCTTGAAAAAGTAAGGAAAACAGTGCCTCTGGTGCATAATATTACAAACTATGTAACTGTAAATGATGTGGCAAATGTTATTTTGGCATGCGGCGGAAGTCCGATTATGTCAGATGAGGCTGAGGACGTGGAAGATATTACAGCTGTGTGCGGCGGTCTGAATATTAATATTGGGACACTTCACAAGACAAGCATAGAAGCAATGTTCCGGGCCGGAAGAAAGGCGAATGAGCTGGGGCATCCCGTGCTTCTGGATCCCGTCGGGGCCGGAGCCAGCGCTCTTCGGACCAGCACGGCACTGGGCTTGATGAGGGAGCTGAATCTTGCTGTAATCCGGGGGAATATCTCGGAGATCAAAACTCTGGCAAAAGGAAGCGGCACGACAAAAGGAGTGGACGCTGACGCGGCGGACGCAGTGACAGAAGAGAATCTTGATGAATCCATATCGTTTGTAAAGTCATTTGCGAAGGCGTGCGGGAGCATTATCGCAGTGACTGGAGCGATTGATCTGGTGACGGATGGAAGCGCCTGTTATGTGATACGAAACGGGCGTCCGGAGATGGGGAAGATCACAGGGACAGGCTGTCAGCTTTCGGGCATGATGACAGCTTATGCTGCAGCCAATCCGGAGCATCCTCTGGAGGCCGCGGCCGCGGCTGTGTGCGTGATGGGACTTGCCGGAGAGATCGGATGGAGCCGGATGCAGGAAGGGGATGGAAACGCCACGTACCGGAACCGGATCATTGACGCAGTCTATAATATGACGGGGGAAGACCTGGAGAAAGGAGCAAAATATGAAGTGCGATAAAAAGGATTTGCTGCTCTATGCAGTGACAGACCGAAGCTGGCTGAACGGACGTACTCTGTATGAGCAGGTGGAGGAAGCGCTGAAAGGGGGCGTTACGTTTGTGCAGCTCAGAGAAAAAAATCTGGACGAGGATGCCTTCTTTGAGGAAGCGCAGCAGATAAAGAGACTGTGCGCCCAGTACAAAGTTCCCTTTGTGATTAATGATAATGTTGAAATAGCAGCCAGGATCGGCGCGGATGGAGTCCATGTAGGACAGAGTGATATGGAAGCTCTTGACGTGCGGGCAAAACTGGGGCCGGACAAGATTATCGGCGTGTCGGCCCAGACCGTGGAACAGGCATTAAAGGCTCAGGAGCATGGCGCGGATTATCTGGGGGTGGGAGCTGTATTCCCAACCGGGTCAAAAGCCGATGCTGTGGAGGTGGGTCCGGATAGAGTAAGGGCGATCTGTGAAGCTGTAGACATACCGGTTATTGCGATCGGAGGGATTACTAAGGACAATGTAATCGAACTCAAAGGCAGCGGGATTTGCGGGATCGCTGTGATCAGCGCCATCTTCGCCCGGAAGGATATAGAGGAGGCTGCCAGGATTCTGAGAGAACGCACGGAAGAGATGCTGCGCGGCTGATATAGAGGGAAGACTTTATAATTGGCGCGGCGCTGTCCGGTCAGCCGGGCGGACTGTATGGCTGTTTGATGGAAGGAGTGCTTCATATATGGTCAAAGGCGTTATATTTGATGTGGACGGTGTGCTGCTCAACTCCATGCCGGTCTGGGAAAACTTGGGAGAACTGTATCTGAATCATCTGGGAATTGAGGCGGAGAAGGATCTGGGGACAAGATTGTATACCATGAGTCTGGAAGAGAGTGCGGAATATTTGATTGCCGAGTATCATTTGGATCTGACTCCGGAACAGGTGATCGCCGGGGTCAATCAGGAGGTAAAGGATTTCTACGCAGAGAGGGTTCCGCTAAAAGAGGGAGTCCGCCAATATCTGAACGAGTTCCGTGACAGGGGGATTCCCATGGTGATTGCCACTACAGGGGACAGGAAGAATGCGGAGGCGGCGCTGAAAAGGCTGAATGTGCTTCGGTTTTTCCAGGGACTGTTTACCTGTTCAGAGATCGGAAGCGGAAAGAATGAGCCGGATATCTACTATGCCGCCGCTTTGCAGATGGATACAGATCCCGGCCAGACTCTTGTGTTTGAGGATGCGCTGCACGCTATACGCACCGCGAAAAACGCAGGATTTCGGACGGTCGGCGTATACGATAAGGCGAATGACAGGGATCTGGCCCAGATCTGGAACACGGCGGATATCTATCTGCCGGAATTCAAAGATTTTGAAATATTCTGGAAAAGGGCATCTTCATTGTAGAAAAGGTTTGTGCATTTTGCGCAGGCGTTTTTGAAGCGGCCGGATGGGGGCACCACTTTCTGCCGCTATATAAAAGTAGTGCTGATAAATAATAAGAAAGGATGAGAAAAATGAGAACAGCATTAACAATCGCCGGAAGTGATTCCAGCGGAGGCGCCGGGATTCAGGCAGATATCAAGACGATGACGGCAAACGGCGTGTTCGCCATGAGCGCTATCACCGCACTGACTGCACAGAATACTACCGGCGTGACAGGGATTATGGAGGTATCTCCTGAATTTTTGAAAGAGCAGATGGATTGTATTTTTACAGATATTCGTCCGGATGCTGTGAAGATCGGCATGGTTTCATCTGCGGATCTGATCCGGGCGATTGCGGAGAAACTGAAAGAATACAACGCAGAGAATATTGTTGTGGATCCGGTTATGGTAGCGACAAGCGGGGCGAAGCTGATTAGTGACGATGCCATTGATACTTTGAAGGAAGTGCTTCTTCCTATGGCAGATATTCTGACCCCGAATGTCCCGGAGTCCGAAGTACTATCCGGGATGGAGGTAAAGACAGAGGACGATATGGTAAAAGCCGCGGAAAAGATAAGTAAAGATTATCACTGTGCAGTGCTCTTAAAGGGCGGACATCAGCTTAATGACGCAAATGACCTGCTGTACAGGAACGGCTCCCATAAGTGGTTTAAGGGACGAAGGATTGACAACCCTAATACTCACGGAACCGGATGCACCTTATCCAGCGCGATT
Source organism: uncultured Mediterraneibacter sp. (assembly GCA_944384505.1). Classification (GTDB taxonomy): domain Bacteria; phylum Bacillota; class Clostridia; order Lachnospirales; family Lachnospiraceae; genus Mediterraneibacter. Next base: position 14,301 of record CALWTQ010000065.1, on the reverse strand, counting down.
GCGTCTAATCTGGCAAAGGGATTCGGGATGGAAGAATCTGTAGAACGCGCGAAGAGTTATATCTCCGGAGCCCTTGGAGCCATGCTGGATCTGGGAAAGGGCAGCGGTCCGATGAATCATGCGTTTGCTATTACAGGAGAATATGTCTGCGGGGCAGAGAAAAAAGAAAGCGGGGTGCGTTGAGATGGAGAAAAAAGGCACTTCCGTTTTTGAGAACGGTCTGATCTGGTTTGGAGCCGCGGTATCTATCGCAGAGATCCTTACCGGAACCTATCTTGCGCCGCTGGGATTTGGAACCGGTCTTGCGGCCATTATCCTTGGACACGTAATCGGCTGTCTGATGATGTTCTTTGCCGGTTTGATCGGCGGGAGGATGAGGAAGAGCGCTATGGAGACTGTGAAGATGAGCTTTGGCCAGAAAGGCGGCATCCTTTTCGCGGTTTTGAATGTACTTCAGCTTGTAGGCTGGACGGCTATCATGATATATGATGGGGCTCTCGCGGCGGACGGTGTGATGCACACAGGCGCCTGGGTGTGGTGTATTGTGATTGGAGCGCTCATTATTCTGTGGATTGCAGTAGGCGTTACGAATCTTGGCAAAATCAATACCATTGCAATGGCGGCGCTGTTTATACTGACTCTGATTCTGTGCAAAGTGATTTTCTTTGACGGGGGAAATGCTGGGGTGATCAGCGGCGAGTCCATGAGTTTTGGAGCAGCAGTTGAACTTTCGGTAGCTATGCCGCTCTCCTGGCTCCCTGTGATCAGCGATTACACCCGGGAGGCTCAAAAACCGGTGAAAGCTACAGCCGCCAGCGTGATTGTCTACGGCTTGGTGAGCTGCTGGATGTATGTAATAGGCATGGGTGCGGCGATTTATACCGGAGAGTCGGACATTGCGGCGATCATGGTCAAGGCAGGGCTTGGAATTGCGGCTCTTCTTATTGTGATTTTCTCCACAGTAACGACAACATTTCTGGATGCATATTCAGCGGGAATATCCTCGGAGTCTGTTTTCTCAAAGCTGAAAGGCAGCCATGTGGGAATCGCGGCGACTGTGATCGGAACAATTGCTGCGATCCTGTTCCCGATGGACGATATAACGGACTTCCTCTACCTGATCGGCTCCGTTTTCGCTCCGATGATCGCAGTTCAGATCGCAGATGTGTTTGTCTTAAAGAGAGACAGGGATGAAGGTGACTTTGACTGGATTAATCTTGTGATCTGGCTGATCGGCTTTATCGTATACCGCTGGCTGATGACTGTTGACATCCCGGTTGGCAATACGCTGCCTGATATGGCGGTTGTCATTGTGATCTGTCTTGTAGTCCGTGCGGCAGCCGGAAAGCGCGGAGCATAGTCTGTCTGTGATATGCGGCGCATGAATTACCTGCCAACTGCAGCGTGCGGTCTGCCGGAAAACCACGTATCTGCGGGGATGCAACCGTGACTTTACATTATTTTCTTCAAATGCACCGTGAATATGCTTGTGTTGACATCGTGCTATTCCTATAATCAGGTCAGGATGAGAACCGATCATCCTGACCGATCTAAAAAAACAGTAAAATCCGGACATACAGTGAAAGCAGGGACCGGATGGAAAGGCAGGAATATAATATGAGCTTTGGAGAAAATCTGCAGTTTTACAGAAAGAGAGAGGAAATTACCCAGGAACAGCTTGCGGAACGGGTGGGGGTCTCAAGACAGACTATCTCAAAATGGGAGTCTGACACATCCTATCCGGAGATGGAGAAGCTGATTATTCTCTGTGATCTGTTCGGATGCACAATGGATGTGCTTCTGAGAGGCGAAGCAGGGAAATCCTTTCAGGAGGATACAGCCGGATACGACGGATATATGAACCGTTTTATTCGGAAGATTGTGACCGGCATCACAATAATTCTGGCCGGCTTTACGATTGGCGCTAACTGTGAGGGGATGGGCATTCCGGAATATGTAGAGGACGCCGCAATTATTATCGGGATTGTGTCAGGTGCCCTGATCCTTATCGCAGCGGGAATGCAGCACAGTCGTTTTACGAAAAAGCATCCTTATATTGAGCCGTTTTACAAAGAGGAAGAAAAGGAAAAATTTGATCAGCGATATATTGTTTTGATGCTGACGGGAATCGGAATTCTGTTAGCGGGCGTTATCTTCATGGTGCTTGCTGAGTCCATTCCTGTTCCGCCAGGGTTTACAAGGGATGTTTATGACGGGGCAATCATGCTGTTCGTAACTGCGGGGGTGCCGGTAATTGTCTGGACCGCGCTTCAGAAATCGAAATATAATGTTGAGGAATATAACCGGGAACATGATCCTGATAAAGAAGAGAAAAGCATCATAGTGGAAAAGAACGAAGCGGAAGAACGGCGAGGAAGGCTGATTTCCATGCTGTGCAGCTGCATAATGATTCTGTGCACAATCATTTACATAGTAGCCGGCTTTGGATTTGACCTGTGGGAAAAAGCGTGGATCGTGTATGTTGTGGGAATCTTCCTGTGCGGAATTGTTAACGTCGTGGTAAATGGAATCATACGATGAGCGCAGTTCCTCATTGATACTGCATAGGGGAGAACTGTTCTCTATCCGGCTTTTCTTCAATAAATTTTTTTGGCGTCATCCCGTATTTTTTCTTAAATTCTCTGTAGAAGTAGGAGAGATTCGAAAAGCCGGATGACAGCGATACTTCAAGGATGTTGCTCTTTCCCTGTGAAAACAGCCTGGCCGCCTGTTCGAGACGCATGTTCTTGATGTATTCCAGGCAGGAAGTCCCGGTATACTTCTTAAAAAAGCGCATAAAATGATATTCGCTGAAAAAACAAAGCTTCGAGAGCTGGGAGATGGTTAGTTCTTCTGTATAGTGTTCGCCAATATATTCCAGTACCTGTTTTAACTTGGAGGTATATTCATCATCTCCGTGTGCGTGCACAGCTGATTCTTTAGCATAAGGGATCAGGATGCCGATGGCCTGCAGGAGCAGAGATTTAATGATCAGCTCCCGGCCTGGCAGCTCGTTTTCATACGCTTTGTTAATCTGACGGAAAATATTAAGCATTCTGTCGTAGGCAGGGTGCTCTTTTTTTATAAGAAACGGGAGAATCAGATCCTGCCGGGTAATAGGAACCAGATAACGGACTGCGCAGATATCAGCAGAATCCGCTCCGAGGAATCCCATATGAAATACATAAGTATCAGAACGCATCTGTTTTCCAAAAGAGACAGATACAGAGTGAAGGATGGTCGGCGGCAGGAACAAGATATCCCCAGTCTCTGCTTCGTATGTTTCCAGATGGATCTGATATGTGCAGGAGCCTTCTGTAATCAGCGTAAGTTCAGCTTCCTCGTGCCAGTGCGCTGGAACAAGGGGGTGAAGATCCGAGAGAGTAGTGATATATTTTTTCAGTGGGAACAGACGCCCGCCGTGGCGCGTCTGCTCCTTCTGTTCCGGGGAAAGATGCTGAGTTCCGGTCATAGTGTGATCTCCTTTTAAAAGTGGTACGGTTAAAAGTATAATCTATAAATTTTTTCTTGTAAAGCGTTTACGGTTCCTATACAATAGAGTGAGTCACCGTATGAGTTTGGAAACAAAGCGGAAATTTTAAAGGGAATGGAGTGTATTATTTATGGAAGGTTCAATGTTTATCGGAACCTGGTGGGCGATTCTTCCGCCGATTCTTGCAATTGTGCTTGCGTTTGTTACTAAGGAAGTATACAGTTCACTGTTTATAGGAGTGGCGGTGGGCGCTGTGCTTTACAGTGGTTTTCACCCCTGGGAATCCTTTGTCAATTTCTTTGATATTATGAAGAACAGTATGAATCTTAATATTTTAATTTTTGATGTTCTTCTGGGAATGATTATTGTGCTTATGGCGAAATCAGGCGGTTCAGCCGCCTATGGCAAATGGGCCGGCACGAAGATTAAGTCAAAGAGAAGCGCGCTTCTCGCTACGACGGGACTGGGGATTCTTATTTTTGTAGATGATTATTTTAACTGTCTGACTGTCGGGTCGGTTATGCGCCCGGTTACGGACCGCTATAAAGTGTCCAGAGCGAAGCTGGCATATATTATTGACGCCACGGCGGCCCCCGTGTGTATTATCGCGCCGATCTCGAGCTGGGCGGCAGCGGTGAATTCTTATGTTCCGGCAGACGCAGGGATCAGCGGGTTCCAGCTTTTCCTCAACACAATACCGTTTAACCTGTACGCGATTCTGACGCTTGTCATGGTAGTATATATATCTGTTACAGGTTTTGATTTCGGACTGATGAAGAAGCATGAGGAAAACGCGGCCAAGGGAGATCTCTTTACCAGCGGCGCAGAGGAATTTGAGCAGATTTCTGAAGATGAAGTGAATCCCAACGGGCGGGTGATGGATCTGGTACTCCCGGTAGCAGTGCTCATTTTCTCTGCCATAGGAGCGATGATTTATACAGGATATCTCGGAGGAGCTGATAATATTATTACAGCGTTTTCCGGCTGTGATGCGGAGACCAGCCTGATCTTTGCGACTACAGTGACGATCTTTTTTATGCTGATCCTTTATCTTCCGAGAAAAGTTGTTACATTCAAAGGATTTATGGATAGTCTTGTAGAAGGATTTAAATTGATGATTCCCGCGATCACGATTCTGATTTTCGCATGGTCGCTGAAAGGAGTTGGAGACGCCCTCGGTCTTGCGGAGTTTGTAGGCGGTGTCGTGGGAGAAAATGCATCGGCAAGTATTTTTATCCCGGCGATATTGTTTATAGCGGCTGTATTTCTTTCGTTTTCAACAGGTACGTCATGGGGAACATTTGCAATTCTGGTGCCGATTGCAACAGCGCTTTTCTCCGGCAATACAGATTTGGAAATGATGATTATCTCCGTGGCGGCAGTACTTGCCGGGGCAGTGTGTGGAGACCATGTCTCTCCGATTTCGGATACGACAGTTATGTCTTCTGCCGGAGCTCAGAGTAATCATCTGAATCACGTGAGCACGCAGATGCAGTATGCCGCGATCGTGGCTGTGGTCAGCCTTTTAGGATATATTCTGGCTGGCGTGGTGCATGTATGGTGGATTGTTCTTGGGGCAGCTGTTATCCTGCTTTTGGCTGTTCTGACAGGAATGCGCGTGCTGTTTGGAAAGAGGCAGGCAGATGAATGAGACCGGTAAAGAGGAAAATGCTTATATAGCGGCGCCTTATATTGATCAGAGCGGAACATATCCAACGGGCTGTGAGAGCGTATCGGCTGTGATGCTTCTGCAGTTTCTGGGAATCAATATTACAGTGGCTGAATTCATAGAGCGCTGTCTTGCAAAGAAGGGATTTGAGGAGAGGGACGGTCAGTTGTTTGGACCGAATCCCCGGGAGTTTTTTTGTGGAAGCCCCTACGATGAGAATTCCTTTGGATGCTATGCCCCAGTGATTGTAAAAGCGCTCAACAGGGGAATGGAAGAGACAGGGAGTCAGCCGGGTGAGAAAGCGGATATTCAGAGACGATGGGAGGCAGTGGATGAGACAGGAACATCCCTTCCTGAACTCTGCCGCAGATATATTGACCGGGGAATGCCTGTCATTTGCTGGGCCTGCATTAATATGCGTGAACCGGTAATTGGACCGCAGTGGCGTCTCCTGGATACTGGAGAAATCTTTACATGGATTTCGAATGAACATTGCATGCTTCTTGTGGGGTATGATGAAAAAGGATACTGGTTTAACGACCCGTACGACAATAACGGAGTGATCCACTATCCAAAGGAAGTAACCGAAGCAAGGCATAGAGCACAGCATATGCAGGCTGTGGGGATATGTCGGATAAAGCAGAGCTGAGCTTATGCTATGACAGAGGATGATATAACTGACAAGAATGCTGAGAAAAAATGTGCCGGGCAGATATGAATATTTCAACCGTCTTTGGCGGCTGAAATATTCATATCTGCCCGGCGTCTTTGTCAAAGACTGTATGACCTTGGGGAAGAGTTTCGCTACAGAAGATGAATACCGTGTGCCCCGGCTTCGGCCATAACATCATCCGGCCACAGTGAGGACTGTACTTCTCCGATATGAGCTTTCCTCAGATAATACATGCAGATGCGGGACTGACCGATTCCGCCGCCTACAGTGTAGGGAAGTTCTCCGTTTAAGAGTGACTTCTGGAATGGAAGCTCCGCACGCTCTTCGCATCCGGCGGTTTTGAGCTGACTGCGGAGAGAGTCCTCGTCCACACGGATTCCCATGGAGGAGAGCTCAAGCGCCATATCAAGCACCGGGTAATATACAATGATATCGCCGTTTAATTCCCAGTCGTCATAGTCCGGGGCGCGTCCGTCATGTTTCTCACCGGAGGCCAGAACCTTTCCGATCTGGGAGATAAACACAGCGCCCTTATCCCGGGCAATTTTGTTCTCGCGCTCCTTGGGCGTGCAGTCCGGATACATATCTTCCAGCTCCTGGGAAGTGATAAAGAAGATGTCGTCCGGCAGCAGAGGCTCAATATAATTGTAGCGTCTGGATATGTAGTCCTCGGTATCTTTAAGCGCACTGTAGACTTTGCGGACTGTGTATTGCAGCGTTTCCATATTCCGCTCTTCTTTTGAAATCACTTTTTCCCAGTCCCACTGGTCAACGTAGAGGGAGTGAATATTGTCTGTGTCCTCGTCCCGGCGGATTGCGCTCATGTCCGTGTACAGGCCCTCGCCGGAATGAAAGCCGTAATTCTTCAGCGCATATCTTTTCCACTTTGCAAGCGAGTGAACGATCTCCGCTTTCGCTTCGTCCTGTTCCTTGATTCCGAAGGATACCGGACGTTCAACCCCGTTTAAGTTATCGTTCAGTCCGGATTCAGGGCGGACAAACAGAGGCGCGGAAACGCGGGTCAGATGAAGAGATTTTGCGAGAGCGCGTTCAAAATGATCTTTTACTTCTTTAATGGCAACCTCGGTCTCACGGATAGTAAGAGGCGAGGAATAGCCGTCGGGTATTCTTAAACGTTCCATAATAAAAGCTCCTTTATTTACTGGTTTAAAATACGGGAAACAGTGGGAGGCATGCAGTCCCGCTGTGTAAGAGTGTAACACAGAATAGAGTGAAGGTACATAATTATTTTATATTCTGTTTCTAATATCCGAAATACACATCTATTCCGTTGGCAATCCCCTGTGTGAGTTTATTCTGATATTCGTCTGTTGCCATAAGTTCGTCTTCAGCCGTATTTGTCATATATCCCATTTCTACAATCACGGCCGGTACCTGGCTCCAGTTATTACCGCTCATGCTGTCTGTTTCCCACACGCCGTCATTTTCACAGCCGGCAGCGGCACACAGTTCATTGATAATGCTGTCCGACAGGGCTCTTGACTGCTGATACAGGTTCGGATAGAATGGGTTGTTCGGAGTGATGCAGATCGTCATAGCTCCCTGGACGGAAGAATCTTCACTGCCATTCGCATGGATCCGTACAAATGCATCCGCTCCTGCACTGTTGGCGGTCTCCGCTCTCTGAACACAGCTTACGGGTACGTCGTTGGTTTCTCTTGTGAGAATAACTGTATAACCTCTGTTTTCCAGCTCTGCTTTCAGCTTCTGACTTACCTGCAGATTCAGCTCATACTCTGCAAGGCCTGTGGAGACGCCGCTGGTTCCGGAAGTATCCGCCGATTTCTGTTCCTGAGAACCGGGGCCAAGAGGCTCGGTTCCTCCGGCTACTACTGCAGAATGTCCCGGATCCAGTACGATGACTTCCTCCTTTGCCGGCGTTTCTGGTTCCAGAGTCCCGGACTCTTGCTCAGAACCGGTTTCGGAAGCATTGTCTTCTTCTGTTTCAATCACAAGATCTGGAATTTCCTGTCCCTGTGCGGTATCCTTTGTACTCTCTTTTTCCGCCGTATTTTCGCTGGAGTTCTGCCGGCTGCAGGCGGTCAGCAGAATTCCAAGTGTCAGAACCAGAACTGCCGCATTTCGTCTTTTCATCGAATCCCCCCTTTTTTTACTGATCGAGCTTATAGCCTCCCGGTTCAAGTTCATTTTCTGCCTCACTTAGAAATTCTGCGTTTGCTTTTTCTGTCGAGTTCAGGACGGAACCGCTTATCTCGTCGAATTCATCGGCAGTATATACACCTTCGTACCATGACTTACTCTCAAAATATTCTCTCAGCTCTGTGGAATCAAATATGCGCCCGTGCCTTGCGTAGATCTCATTCTTTGCGTAGTTGAGCTCCCGTGCGGACATACCTTCAATATCTGCGTCATCTAGAAGTTTTGTATCACTGTCCGGGATAATATAATCTGCAGTCAGATCCTCGTTATCCTCCTCTGAGAGAGGAGCTTCCGAACCCTCAATACGGATTTCTGATTTAACCTGCGTCTCAGCACTAAGAGGAGCAGTAGCAGTCAATTCTGTCTGTGAGGAATTTACCCCGGATTTTCCGGTGCCGGTTCCCGTGGGCCATACAAACAGGAGGATGATCCCTGCGATTACTATGACGAGAAACAAACCGAGCAAAGCTGCCGCATATTTCCAGGCTAAAGTTTTCGTTGCATTTTTATCCATTCTATACACCCTCTTTTCATTTTATGAAACAACCGACATCTTACTGCCACCAAATGTAATTGGTCAGCGAATTGGGAATAACCTTATAAGTCTCTCCATCATATACGAATATTGCGCTCGAACTATTGTTGGATCCTGTGACTGTATCATTTCCAGAAGAGCTAAAGCCGCTGTATGAATAGCCGATTGTATAGTCATAATACAGACTTCCCATAAGCATGCCCTGTTCCACATTTAGTTCACAGCGGAAATTGTCAAATGTGATTTGATTGAAAGTATAGTAATCATCAGGATCAGGGCTGATACTCTCTGACAGTTCCTCGTAACGGGATTCTATGTCGGCGCTGAGATTCGAATATACCTCATTGTCAGTGGCAAACAGGCTTTCGATCTCGCTGTAGTCTGCTCCGGATGCCGCAGACGAGTAAAATGTTTCCAGCATTTCCTGTAGCTTTGCCTGAAATGCGAGCGCACCTTCTGCAGATGGTGTCACATCCGTTAAAATCAGACTGCTTTCCGTCGTAGTGTTGAAATCACTCTCGTATAACTCGCACCAGGGGACTGCTGCTGTAAGTGTGTGCGTTCCGCTGAATAGAGTGATCTGATAAACGTCTGATACACTGCCGTCCGGAGAGATTCTATAGTCATCCGGCAGCTGTACCCCGTCAACGGCCGCCTGAGTTCCTGCCGGAACCGTAATCTGATATCCATCCGTCAGCAGTCCGTCTATAGATACTTTCCAGTCATTGAAGAAGAACATGGATTTATCACTTTGCCGAATAAGAGAAAAACTCATCTCGGCTGTTCCGGCTCCTTCAACAGAATACTCTGCGGTGTAATTTCTCGACAGGCCTCCTTCAGAACTTCCGGATGCTTGGACGCTGTAGTTTGTAATGTCGGGGAACTGCACCTTCTCCATCAACGTCTCAAACATGCTCTCTTGAAGGAAATCTCCCTCCGGGACATCAAGGAGCGAATAGGCCGCCGCCCAATCTCCGGTGGCATAAGCATCAAAAAAACGTTCGGCCACAGCATCCGGACTGTATTTGTGATTTCCTACTGCAAAAAAAATCACGACAGCTGCAATAAGGCATATTGCCTCCGCAATTACAGCCGTCTGGAGCTTTGACAGCTTTCTCTTCCGAACCATTTCTGGCGGTGTCTGTACTGGAATCTGTTCTTCCCATACTGGCTGTTCCTCATACTGCGGAGCACTATACATCTGCTCAGTCTCCTGCCCGGCATCAGAATATCCGTCATCAGCCGGGGAATTTTCCTGATCGGTATCGTAATTTCCTTCTTCGGTGATGTTCTGTGATCCTGCATTTTCTGGATTTATGTTTTCTTCCCATTCCAGTTTTGTCCCACAGTTCTCACAAAACCTTGCATCATCTTCATTCATAGTTCCACAAGATGGACAAAAACGCATGATTTTACCTCCTGTTCCTTGATTTGCATATACAGTCTTATGTGTATAATTATAAAATTTTCAATTGTTTTTTTCAATACACAATAGTGCAGTATACAAGCAAATAGGCAGCAGTTCAGTCATCTGTCATTGGGAGGCGGATTTATGCTTGCATAAGGATCCGCCTCTCGATGACAGATGAGCTGCTTACATCCTGGCCAATATACGATTAGAAATATTGACAATAGAACCTGCTGTTTTTTATAATAAAATTATAAATTTTACAAATAAGTTATATTTATACAGACAGTACATATGTCGGAGAGGAGAAAATAATGGCAAAATACTGTACGCAATGTGGAAGGAAACTTGAAGAGGGCGAAATATGCAACTGTACTTCACAGAATGCCGGCAATATGCAAAGAACGAATGGACAGCCGAATGCCCAGCAAAGACAGCAGTACCAGGAGGGCCAGCAGTACCAACAGGGGCAGCCGAATGCCCAGCAGGGACAGCAGTATCAATATGGGCCGGGACAGCAAAACGCACAGCAGCAATACTACCAGTCCGGCCAGCAAAATTTCCAACAGCAATATTATCAGCAGGGACAGGCAGGTGGAACAACAAAGGAAGCAGAATGGCTTAACCGCCAGAAAGACGCAATTATATCTGGAACAAAAAATATGTTTTCGGAGATTATACCTATTTTAAAATCCCCTGTGAGCAGAGTAAGACAGATCTCGGCTTCCAACAGTTCTAAGGCGGGGGTTCAATTGATTGCTGCAAAAGCGATTATCTTTCTTATTGTTGTGATCATTGCGCTGATAATGATATCTAATCGGATAAGTCAGATAAGTTATGGGCTTGCAACGCCAAGCATGCCATATTTCCAGATGATTTTGCTCACGATTCTTATGACGGCGGGCATTGATTTTCTGGAGGCCTTGCTTTTAAAAACGATTACAGGCGCATTTAATGGAGTGACAAATGTGAATACCATGATTAATATCATCGGAGCAAGATGTATTTATGATACAATTACATTCCTGATTGTGATTGCATTGGGGCTTATAGCATGGGAGGCTGCTTTTGCTGTACTGGCTCTTTTGAGTCCAATCAGTATTTACATACAGTTTTCTGCCTATCAGGGATGTGTAAATCTGAAAGCGGACCGTATGCCGTATGCATATTTTGTCACAAAGCTGTGTACAAGTGTAATCAGTTTCCTTGTAATATACCTGATTATCAGAAGTTATTTTAATACTGTTGTGAGCTATATGTTCAATGGCATTTTTTAATGGCACAGAGGAAGCGGATGGCGGAAACAGGGGATTAAGAAATGTTCTGAGCTTAAATATGCTTCCCAAAATATAATTCACAGAAAATTTAAAAGAAGATAGAAAAAATACAAAATATTTGTTGACAAATCAGGAATAGAGTGATATTATAATGACAACAAATAAAACTAATTAAACAATCTGACAAGAAAAAATAATAAAAGTTCAAAAACCAGAAGTTAAAAGTGACAAAGTCAATAATAACAAAGGTAAGAAACAAAAGTTATAATTTATTGAATGATCGTTTAAAAAAGTTTTATTTAGACCTGTTGGATACCGAGATTGGAAAAGTGATTATCGGATATAGAGAAATTATCATAATGACGAGAAAGTTATGAGAGAAGTAAAATCTATATCAATAAGAAACGAGGATCATAAGTACCAAGTCCGACAGGAATTTAAGAAAAGGAGGTACGGACCACCGGGAACGTAAATTAAATCTATCAAAAAAGATAGGAAGAGGGAAAAAAGAATGATAGAAATATCAGGATGAAGATGGATGTTGATCAGAAAAAATGATTGGCGTCCATCTTCAGTTTATGCTGCAGTTTACTTGTATATCAAGATAGAAGGGAACCGCAGCTTTTTTGCTGTCCTTCTTTGTGATACGGATTCATGTGTTGTCAAGCAGGGAAAAAATTGTTATCATGTACAGTAACAGTTCGGACATCAGGAAGAGGCAGGATGGATTTATGCCTGCATAAGAATCTATGTTGAACTGTTACGATATGGGGATGAGAAAACCCGGCCACAGCAGACCGGGCGTAAAGTCAGAACGGCGGTGAGTTAGATCATGGCGAAAAGCAGTAATCAGAAAGTAAAGCTTCTGTATCTAATGGAGCTGTTCTTTGAGGAGACGGATGAAGAGCATCCGCTTTCGCGGAAAAATCTGGGAGAGCGGCTGGAGAGCCAGGGAATCCATGCGGAAAGAAAAACTCTCTACAATGATATAGAGACGCTGAAAAGCTTTGGGATGGATATTGTATATAGAAAGGAACCGCCTGAAGGATACTTTCTGGCGTCCCGGAACTTTGAACTGGCAGAGCTCAAACTTCTGGTTGACGCGGTGCAGTCTTCCAAATTTATTACGCAGAAGAAGTCCGATTCGCTGATTCGAAAGATCGAGAAGCTAGCCAGCAGGTATGAAGCGCGGTCGCTTCAAAGACAGGTGGTTGTTGCAGACAGGATTAAAGCCATGAATGAGAGCATCTATTATAATGTGGATCAGCTTCATTCGGCGATTGTTTTGAACCGCCAGATTCTGTTTCAGTACTTTGAGTGGACTGTGTCAAAAGAAATCCGGCTCAAAAAGAGCGGCGGCGATTACCGGGTCAGCCCATGGGCCCTGACCTGGGACAATGAGAACTATTACCTCATTGGATATGATATGGACGCGCAGATTATTAAACATTTCCGTGTGGACAGGATGCTTCAGATCAAACTGACAGATCAGGCGAGAAAAGGGCAGGATGCCTTCGGAAATTTTGATCTTGCCCGTTATACGAAGAGAACGTTTGGCATGTTCGGGGGAAAGGAGGACACTGTCCGGATTCGGTTTCACAATAAATATGTGGGAGTAGTGATAGACCGTTTCGGGCGCGACGTGTCTTTGAGGCCGGATGGGGAGGAACACTTTATCGCTCGCGTTGAGGTGGCGGTGAGCGAACAGTTTTACGGCTGGATCACAGGTCTGGGACGGGATGTGGAGATCCTTTCACCGCAGCCGGTGGTGGAGGAATACCGAAAGCTTTTAAGTGATCTGGCAAAGAAATATGATAAGGGACAAGGTGGAGTATGATGAATTTGAACGAAATTTACGAAAGAGTGCAGAAATTTGACCTGAGAGCGGCTGTGGATGAGATCAGAAGTGCCGGACATGTGCTGACGCAGACAGAGATGACAGCGCTGATAGTGACGGCTGTGGCAGGAATACTGATCTGTCTGTTTGGTCTGAAACTGGTGAGGCTGTGGGCTGCCCTGCTGGGGCTGGCGGCAGGATTTGCAGCGGGCGCTGGTGTATCAGTAACGGCCGGGCTTGATATAATACCAGCGGTGATTATCGGAGGGGCTGCCGGTTTGATCCTGGCGGCTCTGGGGGCGGCGTTGTACCGTGTGGGCGTGTTTATTACGGTATTTTTGGCAGTGGGGCTGTTTGGAGTGCGCATGATTGATCCGCAGAACTGGATGATGCTTGCTATCTGCGCGGGAGTCGCGCTTGTGGCGGCGATCCTTGCAGTAAAGTTTGTGACTCTGATGACAATCCTTGCGACTGTTATTTTCGGAGCGGTGACAGCAGGTCCGGCTGTGTACTGTTTTCTGCCTGAAACAGTACTCGGCGATAACTTAAGCATCATTCTCTGTGCGGCGTTTGGCGCGCTGGGAATGATCGTACAGCTTTTGCTGGAGTCAAGAAAGCGCAAGCGTCAGAATCTGAAAAAGGCGGCCGAGATCAGAGAAGAGAATTCTACTGCGAATGAAGTGGAGAGAGCCCGTGCTATGATGGAGGAGCTGGACACGGAGAAGAGCGGTGGACAGGATAGTGTGAGCCGGGAAATTTCAGGTACAGATGGAGATGAGGGGCTTCAGACCGTGAGCCTGGATGATATCGAAGATATAGACGAAGAAGAGTGATATACGGAGCAAAGTCCGTTTTATGACACACCTGATCATGTATGATGCTGTAAGCAATGGAAATCATATATGAGAAAGGTGTGTTTTATTATGTACATCAAAAAATCGGTCTTAAGCGCAGTAATAGTGATTATCGGTGCAGCGGTGCTCTTGGCAGCGGCTTTTTTATTCAGTTTCACTGAGCTTGAGATTCCGTCCGGCGTATATGCATCTGTCTGGTTCGGGGGACTGTATGCTGTACTGCGCGCAGTTTCCGGGCTTTACCGGCATCACTGATGGACAGCGGTTCAGCTATTTAGCGCACTAACAATTCCTGTAACTTATGTCCGGAAGCGGAGCGGATGGTTTGCGATACGTATTCTGTGAAAGGGGACAGCCGTGCGATGTTCCGTTCC
>CALWTQ010000064.1 GCA_944384505.1 uncultured Mediterraneibacter sp. | reverse complement strand
GAATTATCTGAAAATTAAAGAAATAAACTGACATTAATAAATGAAAAAAAGTGCCCATGATTACTTGACACATACTTTTTTAAAACAGAACTTGCAAACGGCATTCAACTATGATAAAATAATCTAGGTTTATCCGCAGGAGGTGTTAGAGTGGAAATCTTAAAGAATATTTTGATGATCATTTTTGTCATAGATTGTATTGTACTTGCGGCGATTATTCTGCTGCAGGAAGGTAAGTCAGCAGGGCTTGGAACGATCAGCGGAGCAGCGGACACATACTGGGGGCACAATAAGGGCCGTTCCATGGAAGGCACTCTGGTAAAGGTTACGAGGATTGTTGCGGCGCTCTTTATGATACTGGCAGTAGTGCTTAATCTCGGAGTTCTCAATTAGTATGAAAAGTATGATATCAGAAGATAATGTTATGTGTAAGCACTCTATTCAGATATAGAGTGCTTCTATTTTTTTCATAGGAAACTGCATTCTTATGAAGTACAGTAACCAGGGAGGATGGCATGGACCAGACTTTTGAAAAGCGTAAAAAAGTTATTATAGATTTTATCAGTGATGATCTTTATGTCCCGATGAAGATCAAAGAGATCGCAATTGTACTTCAGATCCCGCGGGAACAGAGGGAGGAGCTGAAAGAAGTTTTGGACGCACTGGTGGACGAGGGCAGGATTACCCTTTCTAAACGCGGGAAATACAGCAGGGGACAGGCTGTTCATTTAAAAGGTACATTTCAGGCGAATGCCCGGGGCTTTGGCTTTATATCCGCAGAAGACGGCGGGGAGGATGTGTTTATATCAGAAGATAATCTTGGAGGGGCTTTTCACGGGGATGAAGTGGAGTTCGTAATAATCTCCGCACATTCCGGACGCCGCAGGGAAGGAAAGATTGTAAAAATTCTTTCTCACAGTGTTGTGAGGGTTGTGGGCCTGTTTGAGAAAAGCAGAGACTTTGGGTTTGTCAGGCCGGACAATCAGAGATACCTGAAGGATATTTACATTCCGGCAGGGAAAGAAATGAATGCTATGAACGGCCACAAAGTCGTTGTAGAACTGACTTCTTATGGCGGTGAGCATGCGAAGCCCGAAGGACGGGTAGTGGAAATTATAGGACACATTAATGATCCGGGAACGGATATTTTATCCATTGTGATGGACATGGGAATAAAGACAGAATTCCCTGAGAAAGTGCTGAATCAGGCGGTTCGTGTAGGTAAACCGGTCTCTGATGCCGACTGTGCCGGACGAATGGATCTGAGAGACTGGCAGATGGTGACGATTGACGGGGAGGACGCCAAAGATCTGGATGACGCAGTTTCTCTGACCCGCGAAGATGGTAATTTCCGCCTGGGTGTGCATATTGCGGATGTGGCGAATTATGTCCAGGAGCACAGCGCTCTTGACAGGGAGGCTTTAGAGCGGGGGACAAGCGTCTACCTGGCGGACCGGGTGATTCCTATGCTGCCGCATAAGCTGTCTAACGGGATTTGTTCCCTGAATGCTGGGGAAGACCGGCTGGCTTTGTCCTGTATTATGACGCTGAGTCCGTCCGGCGAGATGCTGGATCATGAGATCGCGGAGACTGTTATCCGTGTAGACCGGCGGATGAGCTATAATGGCGTGGCAAAAATATTGGACCAAGAGGAAGAAGCATTAAAAGAACATGAAGAGTTTGTTCCTATGATCCTGCGTATGAAAGAGCTGTCGGATATTATACGGGCGAAGAGGGGAAGACGCGGTTCCATTAATTTTGACTTCCCGGAGACAAAGGTAATCCTGGACGAAAAGGGGCGGCCGACAGACATTAAGCCATATGAGCGCAATGCAGCGACAAAGATTATAGAGGATTTTATGCTCATGGCAAATGAGACGGTGGCTGAAGAATATTTTTGGAGAGATGTTCCATTTCTCTATAGAACTCACGAAGTGCCGGATGAGGAAAAGATACGTCAGCTTTCAACATTTATCAATAATTTTGGATATCATATCCATGTGAGAAACGAAGTACGTCCAAAAGAAATACAAAAGCTTCTTGAGAAAGTGGAAGGGACAGCTGAAGAGCCGCTGATCAGCCGCCTCGCGCTGCGTTCAATGAAGCGCGCTCGTTATACAACAGAGAACACAGGCCATTTCGGTCTGGCGGCAAAATATTATACGCATTTTACATCGCCGATCCGCAGGTATCCGGATCTGCAGATCCACCGCATTATAAAAGAAAACCTGCGGGGGAGGCTCAATGAGGAACGGACTGCTCATTACGCGGAAATACTCCCTAAAGTGGCAGTGCAGTGCAGTGAAAGGGAGAGAACTGCCGATGAGGCGGAGCGTGAAGTTATTAAGATGAAAAAAGCTGAGTATATGAGAGATCACATAGGCGAAGAATTTGAAGGCGTAATTTCTGGCGTGACTAAGTGGGGGATGTACGTAGAGCTGCAGAATACAGTAGAAGGACTTGTACATGTGGCCGATATGTGGGATGATCATTACGAGTTCTCAGAAGAAAACTATGCGCTGATCGGGGAGCATACCGGAAAGACATATAAGCTGGGACAGACAGTAGGAGTCCGCGTGGCCGATGCGGATAAAGTGCAGCGCACCGTGAACTTTGAGCTTGCATAAACAGAGTGTCTGATAAGGAGAAAGAAATGGCAAAGACAGAGCGAAAATTGATCGCTAATAATAAAAAAGCATATCATGATTATTTTATTCTTGAAAAATATGAAGCCGGAATCGTACTTCATGGTACGGAGGTAAAATCTCTGCGAATGGGAAAGTGCAGTATTAAAGAGTCCTTTATACGCGTGGAGAGCGGCGAGATGTTCATCTACGGCATGCATATCTCACCGTATGAAAAGGGGAATATATTTAATAAAGACCCGCTTCGGGTGAGAAAACTGCTCCTGCATAAAAAAGAGATAAATAAGATCTTCGGCAAGATGAAAGAGCAGGGAATCACCGTGGTGCCCCTGCAGGTCTATTTCAGCGGAAGTCTTGTCAAAGTGGAGATCGGTCTGGCAAAAGGAAAGAAACTCTACGACAAGCGGGAAGACATAGCGAAAAAAGACCAGCGCAGAGAAGCCCAGCGCGAATTCAAAGTCAGAAATATGTAACACCAGTCTGCACATGCGCCGGAGCGGAGAGGCTGGCGAAGCAAACTCGTTTGCAGAGGCAGGCTCTCCGTATCCGGCATATGGCGGACGCCATACAGCGAGATGGAGGGCCTGGGGACCGGAATCGAGCTGGAGAGCCTGTGCAGACAACAGAGCACATGCGCCGGAGCGGAGAGGCTGGCGAAGCAAACTCGTTTGCAGAGGCAGGCAGATGGAATATACTTAAAAGAAGAAAGAGGAGTGATACCCATGATCCAGGATATTTATCCATACCACATGGACAACCAATACCATCCGGTTCCTCCGGATCCGGACAGTTTCGCACTATATTATGAGAACCATGCTGTTCTCTTGAAAAAGACTTCCAAAGGAATTACGTTTCCCAAGTTCAGGGATCTTGAGCGCCTGAACGAGGAACTCTATGAAGATTACATATATTTGTTTTCTATTGATGATATGAGATACTATCTCGTGCAGGAGATCAACAGAGAGCCGCTTTCAGATTTTACAATGGAGAATACCGAGATTTTCCGGGCGGCGGATCCCCAGTACCATGCGTTTGCGGGGATTACAGGGTATCAGCTTTACAACTGGTACAACGATCATAAATTCTGCGGCCGGTGCGGACGCATGATGGTTATGGATGAGAAAGAAAGGATGCTCCGCTGTGAGGAATGTCACAATATGGTCTTCCCAAAAATCTGTCCGGCTGTTATTATAGGAGTAACGGATGGAGACCGGATCCTGATGTCAAAATATGCGGGCAGGGCTTATAAAAAGTATGCTCTTCTTGCAGGCTTTACTGAGATCGGCGAGACGGTTGAGGAAACTGTGGCCCGTGAAGTAATGGAAGAAGTGGGGCTGAAGGTGAAGAATATCCGTTATTATAAAAGTCAGCCATGGGCTTTCTCGGACACGCTGCTGATGGGATTCTACTGTGACCTGGACGGGGAAGACACAATTACTCTGGACAGGGAAGAACTTTCGCTTGCAGAGTGGTTCAAGAGGGAAGAAATCCCGGTGGAGCCGTCAAGAGACAGCCTGACCAATGAGATGATCATGAAATTCAAAAACGGCGAGGTCTGAAACGCGGAAAAAACTGCGGTGAAGATATGACAAAATTTAAGGAGGTACGCTAGTATGAGAGCAGAATTTGATGAAAGTTTGATAACAGGAAATGAGATGATTGACTCACAGCACAAAGAGCTGATCGATAAGATCAATAAGCTTCTGGACAGCTGCGAGACGAGCAAAGAGAAAACAGTAGCGGTAAAGACGCTGGATTATCTTGCGGATTATACGGAGTTCCATTTCGGAGAAGAGGAAAAGCTTCAGGAGGAAATCAATTATCCGGGGATCGCAAAACACAAAGAAGAGCATGATAAGCTGCGCGCAGTTGTGAAAGATCTCTACAATATGCTCGAGGAGGAAGAAGGCCCGTCCAACGCGTTCGTAGAGCAGGTGAATATAAATGTGATCGAATGGCTGTACAGGCATATTAAGGGATTTGACAGATCCGTGGCAGAGTATAAGTTTATGAACGAGAGCAGCGAGAGACTGTAAGAACAAAGTTATGGTTCATACTGTGCATTTGTAAGGCTGTATCCCATATGTTTATCTAAGCAGACGCCGCCCCTTATTTCAGAAAGGGAGCGGCGTCTGCCATTTCCTGCTGCGGCGGGAGGTCCCGGATTAATCCTGATAAACCACATTTCCCCCGCACACTGTCATCTTTATTTTCCCGTACAGCTCCCATCCGGTAAACGGTGAATTGGACGATTTAGAAGCGTATTCTGTGGGAGTCCACATCTCTTCCGGATCAAAAAGAATCAGATCCGCCGGAGCGCCCTCCTTTAATTCTCCGGCATCCAGGTGATAGAGCCGGGCAGGATTTACCGTCATCTTTTCCAACAGCTGCATCATCGTCAGTTGACCGGGGCGTACCAGTGAGGTGATCCCCAGGGCAAGGGAGGTCTCCAGGCCGATAATTCCGCTTGGGGCGGCTGTAATTGAACGGTCTTTCTCCTCTTTGCTGTGAGGCGCGTGGTCTGTGGCGATGATGTCAATGGTTCCGTCCGCCAGCCCTTCAATGATAGCTCTGCGGTCTTCCTCCGAGCGCAGAGGAGGATTCATTTTGGCCAGAGTACCGTATTTTAAAACCGCTTCGTCTGTGAGCGTAAAGTGATGAGGTGCAGCCTCCGCGTGAAGGTTTGCCCCGAGAGAGCGGAACATGCGCACCAGCTGTACAGAACGGCCGGAACTGATATGCTGAATGACAACGTGAGCGCCGGAGCGCAGTGCGAGCATACAGTCTCTTGCCACCAGAGATTCTTCCGCGATAGACGGAGAACCGTAGATCCCGAGCTGATCGGACACCGGGCCGTGGTTGATTCCATTGTTTTGAATGAACTCCGGATCTTCTTCGTGAAGGCTGATCGGGACATCCAGCTCTTTCGCCTTCTGCATGGCATTATATAGAAATGCCGCGTTTCTCAGAGGAATCCCATCATCGGTAAAACCGCAGGCGCCTGCTTTTTTCAGATTGTCCATGTCGGTCATTTCGCCGCCTTTGAGACCGCGGGAGACAGAGGCTGCCTGATGGATTCTGATTTTTTCATCCTTTGACCGGCTCAGGATATCTTCCAGAACAGAGATATCGTCGACCACCGGCGAGGTGTTGGCCATGCATATAACGGAGGTAAAGCCTCCTTTTGCTGCTGCAAGTGCCCCTGTGTGGAGCGTTTCCTTGTGTGTGAATCCCGGATCACGGAAATGTACATGGGTGTCCACAAGGCCGGGCGCGGCTGTAAGGCCTGACGCGTCTATGACGGCGTCGGAGCCGGACACCGGGAGATCAGATCCAAGTTTGCGGATCAGACCGTCTTCGATCAGAATGTCGGCGCGCCGTTCCGTCTGAGAAGCCGGATCAATAACAAATGCGTTTTTTATGAGCATAATAAAACCTCCGTAGATAAAATACTTCTGCATCATAACATATAAACAGGCCGGGAGACCAGCCCTTTTTTAGAGACTGTTCCCCCGGCTGATATCCGGACGATGCCAAGCTCCTATATCTGACGGTAGAGATGACGCGGTATACCGTCAACCACGATAGAAGCCACATCGCCCTGGATGAGCGGGCGTACATAATTGATAAATTCATCGGTCACATAAGTGCCGTCTTCTGTAACCCATTCGCGGGGAACGAGTTTTTCGTCATTGGCAATCTTATGAACATCTTTTACTTCCGTGCTGCACTGGTAAGGATCATCGGACAGTCGTTTTAATACGACCATTTTTCCGGAATCACCTTCATCCGCTGCTTTTACTGCGGCTCCGCCTACCTGGGACGCCTCCAGGATATCGACACGGGAGGAGCAGTGGGAAGCAGACCGCTGGAGCGTGCTCAGCTCGATTGCGCGGGTTTTGCATCCGATCTCTCCTGCAATGTAGCTTGCCAGGTAGTTGGCGGTTCCTGAGAGCTGTTTGTGACCAAACGCGTCCACGAAGTCAATGCTCTGACCAAGCTCGCAGACGTAGCGCCCGTCTGCAAGGCGGATACCCTCTGATACTGCAACTACTACAGACGGCTTTTTCGCCAGAAGATCTTTTACCCGCGCGCCGAAATTCTCAATGTCGAAAGGAAGCTCCGGCAGATAGATCAGATCCGGGCCGGCACAGTCTTCGCCTTTTGCGAGGGCTGCGGCTCCGGTGAGCCAGCCTGCGTTTCGCCCCATGATCTCAATGATAGATACCAGTCCTTTGCTATATTCCAGGCAGAAGCTGTCCCGGATGATCTCCTTGACGGAGGTGCCGATGTATTTGGCGGCGCTTCCGTAACCGGGAGTGTGGTCTGTCAGGGCAAGGTCATTGTCTATTGTCTTCGGGCAGCCTACAAACCGGGTGCGGAAGCCTGTGACAATCGCATAATCGGACAGCTTTTTGATAGTGTCCATAGAATCGTTCCCTCCGATATAGATAAACGCTTCAATGTCCAGTTTCTCAAGAATAGCGAAAATCTTATCATAGACTTCTCTGTCCTCGTGGATCTCCGGAAGCTTATACCGGCAGGAGCCGAGGAAGGCCGCGGGAGTTCTCTTTAAAAGTTCCGCGTCCAAATCATTTGTAATGTATTCAGAGAGATCAATATAGCGTTCCTGGAGCAGCCCTTGTATTCCGTGGAGCATGCCGTATACTTTCCCCGCTCCGCGGTCCTTTGCTGTACGGTAGACGCCTGCGAGACTCGAGTTGATTGCTGCGGTCGGGCCTCCGGACTGTCCGACGATTACATTTCCTTTCATGTTATGTTACCTCCGTTCTGCTGATATGTGCTCTGCGTTTTTACCAGAGCGCTATAATAACAGTTTAGTGTATAATCACAAATTTGTAAATGAAAAAAATAAAAATATATGCAAAATAACGAAAAATCAAGCAACAGAGGAAATAAAGAGCAAAAAATGGTATGCTGATTAATAACAGCCGTGAATGGTAAAAAAATAAGGCTGCATAGCGGCAAAGAAGAAAGGAAGGAATACATGAAAAAGTATGATTATCTGATTGTCGGAGCCGGGCTGTACGGAGCGGTTATGGCATATGAGCTGGGCAGACAGGGAAAGAAATGTCTCGTAATCGACAGGAGAGATCACATCGCGGGAAATATATACTGCGAAGATATTGAGGGAATCCATGTTCATAAATACGGGGCGCATATTTTCCACACTTCCGATAAGAGAGTGTGGGATTATATCAACCAGTTTGCGGAGTTTAATAATTATATCAACTCTCCTGTGGCGGTTTACAAGGATGAGCTTTACAATCTGCCCTTTAACATGAATACATTCAGCAAGATGTGGGGAATCCGCACTCCGGCTGAGGCAAAGGAGATCATTGAGAGACAGAAGAAAGAGACTGGAATTACAGAACCGAAGAACCTGGAGGAACAGGCGCTTTTCCTTGTTGGCCGTGATATTTATGAAAAGCTGGTAAAAGGCTATACAGAAAAGCAGTGGGGAAGGAAATGCACAGAGCTTCCTGCCTTTATCATTAAGCGCCTCCCATGCCGGTTTATCTATGACAACAACTATTTTAACGACAGGTATCAGGGAATCCCCATGGGCGGCTACACTCCCATTGTTGAGAAGATGCTTGAAGGAGCCGACGTGCGCACAGGGGTTGATTTCTTCGAGTTCAGGAAGGAAAACCCGGATATCGCGGACAAGATTATTTTTACAGGTATGATTGACGAGTATTTCGGTTATCAGCTGGGCGCTCTGGAGTATCGTTCCGTCCGATTTGAGACTGAGGTTCTGGATTGTGAAAATTATCAGGGGAATGCCGTGGTCAACTATACGGACCGTGAAGTTCCATATACCCGCGTGATCGAGCACAAGCATTTTGAGTTCGGAAAACAGGAGAAGACCGTGATCTCCAGAGAATACTCATCAGAATGGCAGGTAGGCATGGAGCCGTACTATCCTGTGAATGATGAGAAGAATAATGCCCTTTTTGCAGAATATAAAAAGCTGGCGGAAAAGGAAGAAAATGTTATTTTCGGCGGCAGACTTGGCGACTATAAGTATTATGACATGGACAAGGTAATTGCGGCTGCTCTTGACAGACTGGAGCAGATTTAAGATTTTGTATAGGACAGCCCGGGAGATTTCCCGGGCTTTTTCACGCTTTTTTATAAAAATATGTCCTGATTATGTAAGGGCAAATTTAACAATTTAAAAATGCGCTTGCATTTTTGATGCTGTTCAAGTATGATACTAACTAATCAAACCGATCTGGTTTGAATCGGATTATCTTTATTCATTATCAGTTTCTGATGGATTCCATTAGAAGACGCGGCTGTCCGGCAGAAGAGGGAACTGCAGGAAGAGGCTCGCGGCCGAACAATTGGATATGGGAAAAATATGTGCCGGCAGCAGACCGGCTGAACGTAGTATTTACTGCGGAAAGGCAATGAGGGCGCCTCCGGGATCTGCATACAGTTTTGAGTATCATGTTTTGGGAAGAAAAGAGCAGTATAACTGTAAATTGTCAGTGTTTACTGACTATACAAAGATTCCGGAAGGAGGTTGCATATGCTGGCAAAAGGAAAGCGTCTGCTGGCGTGGATGTTTCTCTCTGCTTTTCTCCTGTCATCGGTTACTGCTTATGCGGCAGGGACGGAGACAGGCGCCGCGGGAGCGGCGGAAGAGCATCGGGCAGAAGCGGAAGAAGGCGGGACGGCAGAAGATACAGATAAAGAAAATCAGACAGAAGAAATACAAGCGGCAGAAGAAATAAAAAAGACGGAAATAACGGAGGAAGTAAAGACAGTTCGGGCGCGTGCTGCGGGAAGCGCCGCCAATGTGGAAACGAGCAGGACGATAACAGATGTTCTGGGAATTAAACCAGATTCTTATCTCTCTTATGTGGAGAAGTACACTGCTTCGGGGAACAGTTATTATCTGGGGACGCCATACCCCACAAAGGAACAGGCGGGCCGGTACGGAGGCGGTATTTATGATTTCCGTTCCCCGAACGGAGATAAATGGCAGGGGTTTGGATTGATGCAGTGCACGGGCTTTGTGTGGCATGTCCTCGTAGGAGCCGGGGCGAGGGAAGCACAGACGCCGCATATGTCTTTGCGCTCTTCTTACCACTCACTCCGCCCATATCAGTTGTCCGGGTGGTATACATGGATGACAGAGAACAAGATCAGCTATCATAACTTTGCGAATAAAAATGACATGCTGAGATCCGGCACACTGGACTACGGCGATATTATCTGGATATGGGATGAAAATGCGGGAGGATGTACCGGGATCTCGGATTATCATCACATTGGTATCTATATCGGGGATGGCTCCAGCGACAGGATGTGGCACTCAATTGAAGGCAAAGGGAATATCATATCAGAGATTGTGGGAAAAGCTTCCAGAGTATCTTTTACCGTGGTGGATACAACGGAAAAAGGGGAGGTAAAGCTGAAAAAGCAGTCCTCTAATACAGCGGTGACAGGAGGAAACAGCTGCTACAGCCTGGAAGGTGCGGAGTACGAGGTCTATAAAGACAGTGATTGTACAATCTCAGCGGGAACGCTGATCACGGATGAGAATGGCGAAAGCAACGTGCTGACTCTGGTCACGGGAACATATTATGTAAAAGAGACAAAAGTCCCTCCCGGATTCGCGCTGGACACCCAGATATACGAGGTGACTTTGAAAGCAGGAGAAAAGGAACCGCAGGTTCTGACAGTCAGTGACGTGCCGGTCATGAATTCGGTGGATCTGCTGCTTCAGAAAAAGGATGCTGAGACAAACCAGAATAGTCCGCAGGGCAAAGCAGGTTTTGAGGGAGCGCATTTTGAGGTGAGTTATTACAAGGGCCTTTTCAATGAAGACCCGGCGTTGTCCGGCCGGAAAGCGGAACGGACGTGGACCCTTATGACGGATGAAAAAGGAGAGTGCAGGCTGAACGACAGATATTTTGTCTCAGGGGATGCGTTTTATCAATCCTCTTCGGGGCAGCCGGCGTTTCCGCTTGGCACGGTAACGATCCGGGAGACTCAGGCTCCGGAAGGGTATCTGCTGAATCCGGATGTGTATGTTGTACGGATAGCCGGAGACAATACAGGCAGCGAATCTGTACAGTCATACAATGCCCCGGAAATCCCGGAAAATATTCTAAAGCTGAAGATCCTAAAAGTGATAAAAGACATGGAGCAGACTGTCCCCGGCGCCGTGTTCAGGCATACGCTTCCGGATGGATCGGCAGAACAGGTCACAACTGATCAGAACGGAGAAGCAGTACTGAAAGGGCTGACATGGGGAGAACATGTCATTGAGGAAGTGTCCATTCCGGAGGGAATCGTGAGGAACCCCGGCAGGGTAACATTTACAGTGGAAAAAGGAAATAAGGTCACTGTGATCTCCAACACGTCAGAGGATGAGACGGGAGAGATCACTTTTATTACTGAGGAAAGTGGAAATGTATCTATGAAGGCAGAGGATGTTCTGGCGCCGTATGAGCTGATTGTACATAAGCAGAATGAAAAAGAAAAGAAACTGCAGGGAGCGGAATTTACACTTTACGAAGATAAAGACTGTAAAAAAGAGATAAAGAAAGCTGTGTCACAGGCAGACGGGCGAGTATATTTTGGAGAGCTTGAGGTGGGGGCAAAGTATTATCTCAAAGAGACGAAAGCGCCGGAGGGCTATCGGATTCCGGCCGAAGAGGACGAAAGTCCGATTATTTATGAGATATATACAAAGAGCAATCCGATACAGGGGATATTTGAATATTATGTAAATGGACAGGAGCGGACAGAAATTTCTGGAACTGCCGCGGCCAGAGAGGTGAATCTGACAGTTGTAAATCACACAGGGGTCAGGATGCCTGAGACCGGGAATCCGCAGACTGCCGGGATGATGATGACGGGGACTCTGTTTATGGCTTTGTCCATGGTTATTTGGAGGAGGATGTCATATGGAAGAAATGTATGAGGTGCTCAGCTTTGTTGAACATGGCGCGCACTGCAGGCAGACAATGGATTGCGTTCAGGGCACTCTTTTGATCGAATATATAAAAGAAAACCCGCAGATAGAAAAACAGGTGCTTTTTGAGTGGTTTCGGAAAATCGGCGTCTGTCTGGACCAGTATCACAGATGCAGAAACCGCAGGAGTTACAGGTACCTGAACCCATACAGCGTTGTCGTGACAGAAGAGCGCAATATACGGTTATTAGATATGGAAGCTCCGGAGAACGGTTTCGTGATGAAACAGATGCAGAAGCGCGCGATGAGAGAACATTTTGTAAAGCCGGTATACGGATTGGGAAAAGAGAGAACAAACTGCGCGGATCTATTTGCGTATGGGAAAACGCTTCGTTTTATTCTGGCATGCTCCTGCCCGGAGCCTGAACTGACCCGCTGGGAAGAGGCAAGACTTTTGAAACTGACCGAAAGATGCATGGGGGAGTCTAAAAAGAGCTATGAAGATTTTCAGGAAGTATTAAAGTCGCTGCCTTCCATAAAAAGAAATGGAAGAGATGAGGGTCGCAGGTCCGGGCACAGAACAGCCAGACTGGCATGGAGTGCGGCCGCGTGCGTGATTTTATGTACCGCGCTCGCCGTGGGAAGACAGGGGCTTGCCTCCGATGGTGAACAGGCAGAAGAACTGCTGGCGGCAGAGAAGCCGGATGCGGCGGAGATAGAAATTGAAGCTGCGGGGATGGAGTCTTTTCCGGGGGAGCCGGCCGGGAGCTCAGAAGAGGAGACGGCTGCAGCCGATGCCGGAAGTAAAATTACTGCAGATGAGATCGTGGATCAGACGGCGGAGACTTTGGAATCTTATATGCAGAATCATAATTTGGACGGCTGGGAAGAGGCGGTTTCCCTGGGGGAACGGCTGGAGAGACACGCCGTGAAAAGTATGGCCTATGCCTATGCTCAGATGGGACAGAGAGAAGATGCACTCATGGCCTATGGAAGGCTGATAGAGATCGCGGAAACGCCGGCTGAAGTGGAAGAGGCAGCCCTTGGGAAAATGGAGCTTGAAGCGGAGGCGGGCCTGTATGATCAGGCAGTACAGACCGGAAGGCTGGTTCTTCAGAAAAATGGTCAGTCAGAGAAGATTTCTGCCCGGATTGCGGAATATGAAGCGGTCTGCGCCAGCGTGCAGGACCAGCAGGCGGATGAAGAATAGCACAAGAAAACATATCAGGAGGAAGAATGAAAGAGGATACATGTGGACGAAGGGAGAGTGACAGAATGAGGAAGGCAAAGAGAAGGAAGAAAAAAAGTGTTTGTATAATAACAGGGGCGGTTATGATGGCAGGGGTGATGGGCGCGGTTCTTCCGGAACGCAGCCGGGAACATATCTATGCGGCAGAAGCGGCCGGAACGGAAAGCCGGGAATACACTACTCATGGAGGAACAGCTGTATTGGGGACAGGACCTGCTTCGATTACAGTCAATGGAAACGAAGGCCAGACTCTGGCCGGGAAAAGGTTCTATGTATATAAGCTGTTTTTCGCTGAAAACAGCCGTGACGGCGAATCTGTCAATTATACCTTCAACCCTCTTTATGAGCAGGCAATGAAAAATGTTACCGCCAGAGCCCTCTCAAAGGATGGAAAGCGGGTACAGCCGGCGGAAGTGACGGAGTATATGGTGATTGACTATATCCAGACACTGAACAATGATGTAAAGGAGGGGGCACAGGCGCGGCAGATTCTCGAGGGAAGATACAGCCTCTTCCGATACTTTGTTGAGGACGTAAGAGATGAGATTGTCGATCTTAACATACAGCCGGATGTGGTGAACGTACGTGATGTGCGGTCGGATCAGACTGTGCGTATGACAGGTCTGGATTACGGATATTATATTGTGGATGAGGTGTCATGGGTGGAGGGGATTCATGCGGCTGCGTCTTTATGTATGGTGAGTACGGCAAATCCGGCCGCGGCAGTTACGGTCAAATCAGACTATCCCTCTGTGATAAAGAAAATCAGGGAGGATGATGAGCATAAAGATATTACTGACGCTGAAAATTGGAACGATATTGGGGATTTTGAGATCGGACAGACTGTGCCCTATAAATTCAGCTCTAATATTCCGGACATGAACGGGTATGATACTTATTATTATGCATGGCACGATGTAATGGATGAGGCGCTGACTCTGCAGCAGGACAGCGTCCGGATTGTCATCCAGGGCCGGATGGGAGGAACCGAAAAAGCATATACCCTGAAAAAAAGTGAGTTCACTCTGGTGATGAATCCGGCGGGAAGTTCAGATACATTTCAGGTGGCTGTAGCGGATATTAAAGCAATTACGGACAGAGAATTTAACCAGACAGGCGAGGACGGACACAATACATATGGTCAGAGTGTGACACTGACGTTTGACGCGACTCTGAATGACCTGGCTGCAGAAAAGACAGGCAGGCCGGGATTTGAAAACGATGTACGTCTGGAATTCTCCAACAATGCGGACAGCGATGGAACGGGGAGTACTGGATATACTCCGTGGGACACAGTTGTATGCTTTACCTATAAGCTGAATGCAGAGAAGTTAAATGACCACGGCAAGACGCTGGCAGGGGCAAAGTTCCGTCTGTATTCAGATGAGAACTGCGAACAGGAGGTATATGTTAAAGCAGGGTATGATGGATATGTGGTGATCAACCGTGACTCGACCGGAGGAGACGATCACACCGGCGGGGAAAAACCGGCTGAAGCAGTGGAGATGATCTCGGGAGAGAATGGCCTTTTTACAGTCTATGGACTGGATGGAGGAACGTATTACCTGAAAGAAACAAAGGCTCCGGACGGATATCGCGCGCTGCTGGATCCGATTGAGCTGAAGATCAGCCCGGTTTACACAAAAGAAAGGGACAGCTATATCAAAGGCGATGGGGCATCAGATGCGGTTCTTCAGAAACTTGAAGCGGGAGCGCATATTAAAAGTTTTTATAATGGACTGACAAGAGAAGAAGATCAAAAATTGGAAACGGATGAAGAAACAGGAAATACAAATTTGACTGTAATCAATAATACAGGGACAAAACTGCCGGTTACAGGTACTCATACAGTATTGATTTTATTTACAGCCGGAGCGGGGCTTATGATATTGGGCGTTGTTAAGATCAGAAAGGGGCAGGAGAAAAAGTAGATGAGAAAAAAGTGGGGAATCTGTCTCCTTTTTCTGGCGGGATTCCTGCTGTGCTGTCTTCCGCTGCTATTTAATATTGCCGCGCAAAAGAAGCAGGCTGACGCAATTGCAACTTATCGTTCATCGGTAGAAAAGGAAGATAGTCGTCTGGCGGAGATTCTGAAGGAGGCAAAGGAGTATAACAGCATGCTCTGGCAGTCGGGACAAGCTGTGGTGGACTCTCTGGATACAGGGATTTTGAGTGATGAGAATTATAAGATCCAGCTTGATGTTTCCGGAACAGGAATTATGGGCAGCCTGGATATTCCGAAAATTAATGTGGAACTGCCTATCCGCCATGGCACATCAGAAGAGATACTCTCACAGGGGATCGGGCATATTCAGGGTACAAGCCTTCCGACAGGAGGGGAGAATACACACAGTGTACTTACCGGGCACAGAGGGCTTCCCAGCGCAAAGCTTCTGACC
The DNA here is from genome assembly GCA_944384505.1 of uncultured Mediterraneibacter sp. Lineage (GTDB taxonomy): Bacteria > Bacillota > Clostridia > Lachnospirales > Lachnospiraceae > Mediterraneibacter. The sequence continues at coordinate 6,520 of CALWTQ010000064.1, read as the reverse complement.
AGACTTGATGAGATGAAAGAGGGAGATTATTTCTTTCTTCGCATCTGTGCGGAAACTCTTGCCTATAAAGTGTGCGGGATACAGATTGTAAGGCCGGAGGACGCCACGGCCCTGGACATTAGGAGAGGAGAGGATCTGGTGTCCATTGTTACCTGCACCCCTTTTGGTCTGAATACACATCGGCTGATTGTGACAGGGACGCGTGTAGAATATAATGAGGCAAAGTATCAGGCGATTCAGGCGGCTGTGCCGTCCGGAAGGGAGATGCTGTTTACATTACTTCCTTTCATTGCACCGCTCCTGGCGGGAGGACTGTATGTCAGAGACAGGCTGGACAGAGGAAAAAGAAGAAAGCTGTATACAAGAATAAACAACCGGAGAAGAAAATGCGGCAGAAGTGCTGGAAAATATTAAGAGAGAGCAGGTTGAACAGATGAGAGAAAAAAAGAGAAAAAATACAATACTATCAGAAAATGGAGACTTAAGGGAAAGAAAAGTGGATGAGAGGAGAGCAAAAATTGCGTCTGCAGTTTTCCTGCTTACAATATTGTGCTCGATCAGTGGAGGCATAAGTGCCAGAGCGGCGGAGATGGGAGCAGGCCGGGACTTGATTTTGAGCAATAGCGCTGCATCAAGAGGGGGGATAAGTATGGATGGCGATGAAAATGTGCAGACTGGCGAGATCACGGTGAGGCTTCGGGAAGGGAGCGGAGAAACCGTGAAAAAAGAAATCCAGATTTTCTGTACGAAAGTTGCAGATATTAAAAATGGGGAATATATTCTTACTGAAAGATATCAGGGGGCGGGTGTGGATCTTAACGAAATCGTCAGCTCAGAAGATTTGCAGACTGCTACAGAAAAGCTGTCCGGATATACAGACAGACTGGACGAAACAGAAACGCAGTATCAGATGACAGACCAAAACGGAGAAGCAAAGTTTACGAGCCTTTCATCAGGAGTCTATATGATCCGGGGGGCTGACGATCCGTCCTGGGATCTTATTGTCCCGGCTCTGACTGCGATTCCCTCATTTGACGGAGAGACCGGAGAGATGAACTACTTTGTGGAGGTTGAACCCAAGCATATCGCAAGAGCGGAGAAGGAGAAAAATACCGCTCCTCAGACCGGACTGGAGGATGAGACATTTGAATACTTTGCGGGAGGCGTACTCTGTCTGACCGGAGCGGTGCTGCTGATTCTCAGCGGAGTCTGGAAAAAGCGCTATGAAAGATAAAATCCGGAATTTTTTTATCCTGCTTTTCCTGTTTTCGGGAGGAGTGATGTTCTTTTTGGCTTACAGAGAGCATCAGCCCTTTGCGGAAGAGAAGAGCAGACAGGATGCGGTCAGAACAGCTGTGGTTTGCGAGACAGAGGATCCTCTGAATAGAACGATTGATTTTGATATGCTTAAAAAAATAAATCCTGATATTGTAGGATGGGTGTACATACCTCAGATTGGGGTGGACAGTCCGGTCTTGAAAGGAAATACAGATTCGCAGTACTTGACAAGAAGCTTTGATGGGGAATACAGTCCTCTGGGCTCTGTTTTTACTTATTCTCATACAGATAAAAAACTGTCAGATCCCCATGTGTGCCTGTTTGGACATAATATGCCGTCAGGCCAGATGTTCGGACAGCTTCCCAGATTCAGAGATGAAGACTTTTGTCAGGAGAACAGGAAGTACTGGCTTTATACTCCGGACTGCTCCAAAGAGATTGAGATCGAGACGGTGTTTGAGGCAGAAAAAGATGATGAGGTATTTCAGGATGACTGGGGAAAAGAAAAGGAAGACAGTCAGACAGTGACGCTTGCGACCTGCTCGGGATACGACAGCACATCGCTTCGAATAGCTGTAAATGGTGTTGTGAAAAAAGAAAAATTTATTTCCATATATTGACTTTTGCTGAATAACATAATATTATTATAAAAACAATAACAATTATTATTTTAAAGAAGGAGGAATAAAAATGGATTTAAGAGGATCACAGACAGAAAAAAATTTACAGGAAGCATTCAGCGGGGAGTCTATGGCGAGAAATAAATATCTCTTTTTTGCCGAAAAAGCAAAGCAGGAAGACCATCCTGAGATTGCGGGGCTCTTTGAGCGTATGGCAAGAAATGAAGGAGTTCACGGGAAGCTTCTTTATCAGAAATTCCATAACGGAATAGCGGACAGCACCGCTAATCTAAAGGACGCGATGGACGGAGAGTATCGCGAATGGACTTCCATGTATCCGGAATTTGCCAAAAAAGCGCGGGAAGAGGGATTTGAGGACATTGCAGTTTTGTTCGAAAATATAGCAGATATTGAAAAAACACATGAACATGAATTCCTCACAGCTCTTGCAGAACTTGTAAAAAGCCAGAAGAAAAAAAGTTCTGGAGAGGAGGCGTCGGTTCCTTTCAAGAGCGCTTCAAAAGATATAACTATCAATGGGTATCGATGCATGTTCTGCGGCGCAACATTTGAAAAACGTCCTGACGTATGTAATGTCTGTGGTGCCATAGGCTCTTTCGAAAACGCAACAATTACGAAAAAGACAAATTAGGATCGAAGAAAAACGGATTGCAATAATCATGAAACCCCATAAAAGGGAGGATGCCGGGTGACCAATCGGCTTGGTCCCCGGCATGTATTATGAAAAAGTTTATTCAAAAAACTTGTCAGCGTCGAATTTATTTGTTTGTCTGTTCTCTTTCGATGGTTAAATTATATGGGAGATAAATGAAGAAAACATGATAATATCATGAAAGATTTTTTAATGATAAATGAACAAATTATGAACGACGAAAGCAGTGAGAAAACACAACATGAATATAAGCTTTAAAAGAGTAAAAGACCGATGGGGGAGCCATCGGTCTTTTGAGGGGAGTATAAATAATTAATAAGGGGTTGTAGAAAGTAACCTTTCTACAATACACAGTATAATATACGGAATTGGAAAAAGCAAGCAAAAAATAAAAAATATGTGGCAGCAGGCAGCAGTTCAGCATGTGGCAGTTGAAAAATAAGTGATTTTGAGCGAATAAAAAATAAGTAAAATGGCATACTAAGACTGAATTAAAAAACAGGAGGAATATTAAAATGGCAAAAAACTACAGTAATACAAACAATTCCAACAAAAATTCAAAAAACAGCGCTTATTCATCTTATGCGGACAATCAGAATCAGAATAAGAACAAAAATTCTGCAAAAAACGGTACAAATGCGGGATCTAATGCTTCTAACAGTAAGGACTGCGGAAGAACATCTAATGCATATGATGAGTCTGACAGATATTAATATGATGTCAGTGACTTCGGAGACTCCGTTGCAGGTCTGGAGATAGCGGGGCCGTTTAAGAAGACGGGGCAGGGCAGAGCAAAGTTCAACTTTACTCTGCTCTTTTTTTATAGTAATATGAAGGAAGACAAAATATAAGGACGAGGAAATATGGAGAATACAGAGTGGATTGCGCCCTGTCATTTTGGGCTTGAATCTGTGCTGAAAAGAGAAATCCAGGATCTGGGATACGAAATCGTGCAGGTTGACGATGGGAGAGTGACATTTCGCGGCGGGACTGATGCTATGTGCAGAGCCAATATTTTTTTGAGGACAGCAGAACGGATTCTGCTTAAGGCCGGCAGCTTCCAGGCAGAGACATTTGATGAACTGTTTGAGCGGACAAAAGAGCTGCCATGGGAAATCTATATCCCCCGGGACGGAAAGTTCTGGGTGACAAAAGCAGCCTCGGTAAAAAGCAGGCTGTTCAGCCCTTCAGATATCCAGTCGATTGTGAAAAAGGCAATGGTGGAGCGGCTGAAGCGCAAATATCATATGGAGTGGTTTCCGGAAACAGGGGCTTCTTATCCGGTGCGGGTGTTTCTGAAGAAAGACATTGTTACTATCGGAATTGACACAACTGGCGTCTCTCTTCACAAGCGGGGCTATCGGCCGGCGGCAGGAAAGGCGCCTATTGCCGAAAATCTGGCTGCTGCTCTTATTATGCTGACGCCGTGGAAGAAAGACCGGATTCTTGTTGACCCTTTTTGCGGAAGCGGGACTTTTCCAATTGAGGCAGCAATGATTGCGGCAAATATTGCACCGGGAATGAACCGGTCATTTACAGCGGAAGCATGGTCGAACCTGATCGGGAAAAAGGGATGGTATGAAGCGATAAATGAGGCGCAGGACATGATGAACGACAGAGTAGAGACAGACATCCAGGGATATGACATTGATGGGGACGTGATCCGTACTGCCAGAAAAAATGCGGAGGGTGCAGGCGTGGATCATCTGATACATTTCCAGCAGAGACCTGTAAAGGAACTGAACCATCCGAAAAAATATGGATTCATTATTACGAATCCACCCTATGGGGAGCGGCTGGAGGAAAAGTCGGCTCTCCCCGGGATATACGGTGAATTTGGTGAAGCATTCCGCAGACTTGAGACGTGGTCTGCATATATGATTACCAGTTATGAGGATGCAGAAAGATATTTTGGCAGAAGGGCAGATAAGAACAGAAAAATATATAATGGTATGATCCGTACGTATTTTTATCAATTCCAGGGGCCGAAACCACCGCGCCATAACAAAAACAAAAGAGAAAACTCAGGGGAACAGGAATAGAGGACACTGAAAGATATGAAGAGAAGAATTATATTTGCAACAGGTAATGAAAATAAAATGAAAGAGATAAGAATGATCCTGGCAGATTTAGGATTGGATATTCTGTCCATGAAAGAGGCCGGGGCAGAGACGGATATTGTAGAGGATGGTATGTCCTTTGAAGAAAACGCCGAGATTAAAGCAAGAGCAGTCGCCAGAATACTGACAAGTGATATTGTATTAGCGGATGATTCGGGACTGGAGATTGACTATCTGGATAAAGCTCCCGGGATTTATTCGGCAAGATTTGCGGGCGAGGATACTTCTTATGATATCAAGAACAGAATTCTTTTGGACCGCCTGGAGGGGGTCCCGGACGAAGAGCGGACAGCGCGGTTTGTATGTGCGGTTGCCGCTGTCTTTCCGGACGGAACGGTATCTACTGTGAGGAAGACGATTGAAGGAAGGATTGCTCATGAGTCCGCGGGCGAAAACGGGTTTGGTTACGATCCGATTTTCTATGTACCGGAGTACGGCTGTACAACAGCAGAGATGACACCAGAGCAGAAAAATGAGCTGAGCCACAGGGGGAAGGCACTCCGTGCAATGAAAGAAATCCTGAAAGAGAAACTGGAGAGGGATTAGATTATGAGAGTACTGATTGTCAGTGATACGCATGGAAGACATACCGGCCTGGATCGCGTGCTGGAGGAGGCGGGAGAGATTGATATGTTCATTCATCTTGGAGATGTAGAAGGCGGTGAGGAATATATTGATGCAGTTGTCGGATGCGAAAAGCATATGGTGAAAGGAAACAATGACTTTTTCTCGGAGCTGCCGAAAGAAGAGGAATTCCGCATTGGAAATTATAAAGCCTTTATCACGCATGGCCATGGCTATTATGTTTCTCTTGACCCGGAATACATCCGTGAGGAAGGAAAAGCGAGAAAAGCAGACATTGTCATGTTCGGTCATACTCACAGGCCGTATTTTGAACAGAAGGATAATATGATTGTCCTTAATCCGGGCAGTGTGTCATTCCCGCGGCAGGAGGGACGCCGGGGAAGTTATATGATTATGGAAATTGATGAAAACGGAAAGGCGGATTTTGAGCAGAGATATCTTGAGCGCCTGTAGATCCGGGGGACAGCTTTAGCTATTGACGGGCGCTCAGCCCATTTGAGCATCAGCCGCCGGATTCTAATGCGAGCATAAATCCGTATCCTGATGACAGAAGGCTGAACTGTTACCAAAAATAAACAATAAAATAAAAAAATGTGTTGACATTCGGGAAAGGTTATAATATAATAATTTCTGCGCTGTGGGAAAGACAGGATGCGCGGATTATACCGGGGTGTGGCTCAGCTTGGCTAGAGCGCCTGGTTTGGGACCAGGAGGTCGCAGGTTCGAATCCTGTCACCCCGATATGTGCGGGTGTAGTTCAATGGTAGAACACCAGCCTTCCAAGCTGGATACGTGGGTTCGATTCCCATCACCCGCTTTCTCACATATTTATGTGAGATGTCTTTTAGGAGACATTTTAATATACGAGTCTGTAGCTCAGCTGGATAGAGCAACGGCCTTCTAAGCCGTAGGTCGTGGGTTCGAATCCCCCCAGGCTCGTTATGGTGGGTATGGTGCAGTTGGTTAGCGCGCCAGATTGTGGTTCTGGATGTCGCGGGTTCGAGTCCCGCTACCCACCCTTTTCTTTTATATTCATACTGGCAGGCAGTGTCAGATATAAGTCTTTATTGGGCTATCGCCAAGCGGTAAGGCACAGGACTTTGACTCCTGCATTCGCTGGTTCGAATCCAGCTAGCCCAGTTCACCTGGGAAAGCCGGGAGAAAATGAGGGCGTGTAGCTCAGGTGGTAGAGCACTTGACTTTTAATCAAGTTGTCCGGGGTTCGAATCCCCGCACGCTCATGG